>CAZCJS010000395.1:0-3346 GCA_964498775.1 uncultured Armatimonadia bacterium | reverse complement strand
AAGGCTGCTTCCACACTCCAGAAGCAACCCGCACCAAACATGGCCTGGAGCAACTCATGTGAATTGTGCTTCGGGTCAATGCTTCCGGTGGGGCTCTGCGCAGCCGGTTCGAATTCCAGTGCCGCTGAGTTTATGCAGTAGCGCTTGCCTGTCGGCTGCGGCCCATCGTCAAATACGTGACCTAAGTGCGCATCACAGCGACTGCAGAGCACCTCGGTGCGCTCGATGTCACGGCTGGTATCCGGAGCTTTCTGGATACTGGCAGGGCTGTATGGAGCATAGAAGCTGGGCCAGCCCGTACCAGAGTCGAATTTCGCTGCCGCGTTATAGAGGGGTTGGCCACAGGAAGCACAGTGGTATGTACCCTCTTCGTAATGCTCATAGTATTTGCCGCTGAAAGCCGGCTCAGTTCCCTTTTCTCGAGTTATGTGGAACTGCTCGGGGGCAAGAATCTCCTGCCATTGTGCCTTCGTGCGCACCATTCTCCCACCGACTTCGTGCTTTGATCCCTGGCAACTACTTGCAGCAGCAGCCGTCTCTGAATTGTCCATATTGGTGTACCCACTCCCGGTAATAAACAGTATGCCTACCATGAATACAACGGCTAAGAAACCCAGCCAATAACGGCAGTTTTGTGACATGGAAGTCGCCTATCAATAGTCATGAAGCATTTGCAGCGGTTTATCTATTGACGGCGCGAACTGACCTATAGTTCGAATCGTAGGGCTTGAGGCAGGTACAAAAGAGCGCGCGAATGCCGGGGCTTGATTCAGTCATCGCCGGCGCCGGAAGCACTAGTACTGAGGTTAGAGTGGTCGTCATTCTCCGGGTGCCGGACAGGAATGACTACTGTGAAAGTGCTTCCACGATCCACCTGGCTGGTCAGCGAGATTTGGCCCCCATGAGCCTCCACCGCCATCTTGCAGAAGGTCAGTCCCAAACCACTGGAATACATGTGCCCCTCCTGGCGGGTTTTTGCTTGTCCGAACTTATCGAAAATGTGTGCCTGATCTTCCGATGGTATGCCGTAGCCATCGTCAGTGACGGAAAACTCCAGGGTGTTTTCGCAACAGCGCGAAGCCAGGCGTATGTGCCCGCCCTGGGGCGTGAACTTTATGGCATTGCCGAGAAGGTTGACCAAAACACGCGCCAACATGGCTGCGTCTGCTTGAATAGGTGGACATTGCGAATCGAGGTCGAATGCCAGCTCGTGTTGATATTGCCGAATTGATTCGCTGACCTGCTGGGCAGCCTCCTGGACAAGCTCAGCAAAATTGACTTCTTCAAGGTTCAGCTCTAATTTGCCTTGCTCCATTTTGTTGATGTCAAGCAGCGTATTGACCATTTCGAGAAGATCAGCGGCGCCGGCTGCAGCGATGGGTACAAACTTCTCAGTCATTTCCTGGTCGTAGTCACGGTCAACAACCAGTTGCAGGCCGCCGATGACGTTGACAAGAGGGGTGCGGAGATCGTGGACAATCATGTGTATCAGGGCGTCGCGTAGTTCTTGGAGTTGGATGATCTGCTCGGCGCGAAGACTGTCGTATGCGGCGCTTGCCACAAGCTGGGCGATTACCTGGATGAACTGGGCTACTTTGTCAATCTTCTCACGGGGCATCACCACGGCAGCTTCAGCTATATCCTGGCCTACTTCGGGAGGCATACCCGCCTCCTGAGCGAGCCGGCGGAACTTGTCTATGTCCGGGGGTTCACTGAGGCTGCGGGCAAACACTGCGTAACCGATTGTCCGGCCCTCAACGAGGATGGGAATAGCAGTGTCGTGGAAGCCGCCGCGACAACGGTGGTGCACCGGCTCACCGAGTTGATGATCTGTGCGCAGTTTCTGTTCGACTTCCGGCTCGGGTATATCCCACCGCTTCCGGCGCAGACAGAGAGTAATCTCGGGGCATTTGACCAGCGAGCCACAATACCGGATTGGTTGCTCCACCGCGGTCAGGGCTGTTCCACCACCATCGGTGATAACCATGGGCACGTCCGTGACCTCGCTGAATAACCCGCGTAATCGCTCCAGCGTCTCGATAGGGACCAGCTCACTAAGCTTCAGCTCATCGGGCAGAGGTGACTGCATTTGTGCAGAACCAGATTCGGATACTTCCATAATGTCAACCTCCCAGGAGGTGTGCCGGCAATGCCCATCTTCTTGCACCGTTCTGCGAGTACATCCTGGCGCAAACAAATCGCCTAACAGATTGAGCCTAAGGCCCGTCAAGAGCCTCAGGAGTTGTTGGAAGCTGCCAAGTGGTAGGCGCTGCGCATGTATTGGGACAGCATTCTCTGTGAGTTGAAGAATGAGCCATTGAAGACAATGGCCTGGCGCATAACCTCGGCAAAGTCTAAGGGCCGCTCGTAGTAGAGGGGCATGATAACATGCTCCAGCTTGTCGTACAGAGAAGTCGCTTCTTCGGCTTCGTCGCTGGGTGTATCGCCGTTGCTACCAATCGCCCAGCCGGTGATCCCCTCCAGATGCCCTTCGAGCCACCATCCGTCCAACACGCTAAACTGGGGCACGCCATTCAAGGCCGCCTTCATCCCGCTGGTTCCCGAAGCTTCATGAGGCTTAAGCGGCGTATTCAACCACACGTCCACCCCGGCGCACATCAGTTTGGCTGACTCCATTCCGTAGTCGGGCAGATAGACAATCGGCATCACACTTTCAAGTGTTTGGGCTGCTCGGAATACATCCTGGATCATCTCTTTGCCGCCCTGATCTTCGGGGTGCGCCTTACCAGCATAGATGACCTGAAGGCCGGCGCACTGCTGACAAATGTGGCGTAGTCTTTCTAGGTCAGCGAACATTAGGTCAGCGCGCTTATATGAGGTGGCCCGTCGAGCAAACCCAATCGTGAGAATGGTCTGATCCAATGGGCATCCAGTTTGTACCTGGGCTTCCTGCAAAAGGGCAGACTTGGCCTGAGTGTGAGCCTCCTGGATCTCGTCAAGAGGGATCCCGCCAGCATAGCGCAAATACTCGTTATCATAGCGCCAGTCGGGGATGTGCTCGTCATAGAGTTCAGCAAACGGCTCGGAAACCCAAGTACCAGCGTGCACCCCGTTTGTGATGCAGTGAATGGGATATTCGGGGAACATTCCCTGGGATATCTCTTCGTGGCGCAGCGCTACACCATTGATATATCTGGAAAACCGCAAGGCGAGGTAGGTCATGTTGAGTTTGTTGTCATGAAAACCCTCTGCGGCCTTCACGATTGCCATGCGCTGATCACCCAGCACTTGTTGCACAAGAGGGAGCGCAAACTTATCGTGACCTGCGGGTACAGGGGTATGGGTGGTAAAGACACACTGGTGCCTCACCGCCTCAACATCGTCA
>CAZCJS010000394.1:0-3350 GCA_964498775.1 uncultured Armatimonadia bacterium | reverse complement strand
GCCCTCCTTATGCCAGCGCGTGAACGTATTGTCCCAGTAGCCGAACTCCTCATCCGGCACGTGGTCAACTTCTTCGAAATGCAGCGTCCGCAGCCAGCGCTCACGATGCGTCATCCGTTCGTCCTCCATCAGGGGATTCGAGGGCTACGTGGCCCGGTGACCTACGGCTTCACATCAGCAATCAACTCGTGTGCATTCGCGTACATGACTCTAGCGACATCATCTGCGCCGAGACCTACGCGCAGAGCGGCATTCTTGAAGGCGAGAAGCTCCTCATAGATGTAGAATGTGTACTTGGCCTCCACCTCCGGCGGCTTGCGGTCGGTGTTCCACGGGTATGGCTCGGACGTGAAATTGATGTAGCGGTCGCCATCGGTCTCGCGCATTCCACGCATCAGGAATATCGGATTGTCGCTGCCGTAGCAGACATGCTCGGGGCCGATGAGGCGCAGCGCCAACTCGATGACCTCTTCGTTCATGTTCGCGGAGAAATCGTAGTAAATACCCTCGACATCCGCGAGTGCCTCCAAGCCGGGCTTTCCGAAAGTAATCGTGTAGGCCCGCCCGATATGTGCGATGACGAGCTTGATGTTGGGATAGTCCCTGCGTATGCGCTTGAGGTCGGCAATGGTGTTGGGATCCCGCAGCCGCTCCAGACCCGGGATGTGCAGCATCACGATGAGCCCCATATCATCGGCGAGCTGTCGCTGCGCCGGCGGCAGGTAGTCATCTATGCGGACATCATTGACATCCGCAATGTGAGTCGCCATGCCCATATACGGTTTCAGCCCGAGAAAGCCACCCTCGCGGATGATCTTCTCCAGCATATCCGGCGACTGGTATGGACTAACCACATACAGAGCATCTATCTCGTCATATTCGGCGGCCATCTGGCCGACGTAGTGATTCAGCGCCACCAGGTTGTTCTGCGGATTCGGGGAGGTGAAGGCGAGCGTGCCGGTCTTGCGACCCGGGAACAGCTTGTGCTGGACATCCATCATGTGCTCGGCGGGGAAGTGGCGGGGCACTGCCGAGGGCCAGTTGTTCAGCTTTGCCTCCCCTGATACCGGCGCGCAGTGCTCCTCGAGGTTGAGATGCAGGTGAATGTCATAGATGGTGTCGGGGAGGAAATCGTCGAAGTGCTCCATAAAAAATGGTAGATCCACCTGCTCGTACTTTTCCGGGTCAATGCCCATCATTTCCGGCTGTGTTTCTTCGCTCATTGTCATAGCTCCATCGTATAGTAGACCGATCGGGACAACGCCTGGAAACCGAGCTTCTCATAGACCGCCCGCGCCGCCGCGTGCCCCTCATTCAATCCGGTTGACACCGCCGCGATGCTCATACCGGTCGCCTTGAGCGCATCTAGGCACCGACGCACCAGTTCCGTCCCAATACCCCGGCCACGAAAGTCCGGATGCACTCCATTGTAGCCGATGGTGCCGACGCCTCTGGCCTCATCCGGCGACCAAGTCCCCCAGCCGATAACGCGTCCCTCGACCTCAGCCACAATGCAGGTCCCGGCCCCGAGACGCTTTTTTGTGGCCGAGCGCACACTGTCCGCTACATGGTCCTGCCAGGGCTTCCCGGCGATCAGGCCGTGGCGGTCTTCCATGGCCTTGTTCGCCCCCATATGCCAGATCTCGCGGGCGATGGCTACGATTGGTTCCAGATCATCAGGTGTGCCGGTACGGTATGAAACCGGGGCGTTATATGACATTGCCACACCTCAGCCGTTCAGTGATGCCCGCACAGACGACGGATCGCGGAACCCGTGAGTGGCGCACGAACCAGCGCGACGGCGGCTGCTAACTTAAGCACATCTCCGGGGAGGAATGGCAAGACCCCGATGGCTGCCACCTCCGCCACTGATCCGATGCTCAGCGCCAGCAGCCAAATGCAGCCGAACACATAGATGGCTGCGGTGCCGGCGAGGCAGGCAACGATGGCTCCCGGCGTGGTGCGCCATGCCGAGTAGATGGCGCCAACGATGACAGCGGCCACAACGAACCCGATGATATAGCCGCCGCTCGGCCCGAATAGCGCCGCCAGGCCTCCGGCGAAGGCCGGCAATCCGAGCGCGCCGAGGATGACATACTGTACCTGGCTGAAGCCGCCCCAGGTGGCGCCCAGGCTCAGGCCCGCCAGCAACACGACGAAGGTCTGCAGCGTCACGGGCACGGGACTGAACGGCAGCCACACTCTGATGGCGGTCGCGGCGACCATCGCCACTGCGAAGCCGATGCTGAGCCATATCATGCGGGGCTGGACGATGGCGCCGAGCCCGGCTATGCCGGTGGTCTGCACCTCTGCTCTGTTCATCAAGGAAGCCTCCCGGGCAAAAGCATCTCGCGTGATTGGGGCGGACAACCGCGCGAGGTCCTGGTAATCGGCATGTGGTTTTCCCCTATGATAGCAGATTCTCCGGCGGGCGCAAGTCACCTCCTGCCTGCATGGGGCATCTGCCTGCGCCGCGCAGCAGAAAGCGCCCCCCACGAAAGGCGGCGCTATTGCTGACTGCATCGGCTGATCGCGTCTTCTGTCATGCAGGTACGTAATAAGTATCGCCATGTGTCTGCTCAGAGCGGATGAGCCCGCGGCCCTCCAGGGCCACCAAGTACTTGATGATATCGTTAGGGTGCATCCCCAGGCCGGTGGCGATGTCGGCCAGCGTACATGGCCGCCGCCGCAGCATATCTGCCACATCGTGTTCATTGCGCTGATGCTGCTTGTCGCCGCCATAGTCGGCCGGCAACGGCGCGATAATTTCAGCCGTAGGCCCGAGCAACTCCTTGGCATGGGCGAGGGCCTCAGCAGCCAGCGCATCCGCCTCCCCCGCAGCCGACGGACGAACCACTGTATTGATTTGGACGCGCGCCGGCTTGATGATACCTATCGCATCCGCCATAGCTGCCAGTTCTTCCTCGTGGTCGTTGATCCCCTGCACCAACATGACCTCGAGCCACATTTCCCCCGAACATTGCTCGCGCGCGGCGACGAGGCCCTCAATGATACGCTCAATCGTTAGTTCCTTTGCGGGCCGGTTGATGCGCCGGAAGACCCCCTCGGTCGCTGCATCCAGAGATGGATTCAGCAGATCGAACTTCATGGACTCTTCCCGAACATCTTCCCGCCACAGCAGTGACCCATTCGTCAGCAAACACAGCGGTATTTCAGTACGTTCCTTGAGGAAATCCACGATGCGGCCCATGCCCGAATTAAGCGACGGCTCTCCCGACCCGGCCATTGTTATGTACTGCGCGTCGCCATCCTCCGCCAACCATCTAGTGAGTTCCACCATGATCTGATCAGGGGGATTGTACTCGGCCCGCTTTGTCGTCAGATTAGTT
>CAZCJS010000393.1:0-3353 GCA_964498775.1 uncultured Armatimonadia bacterium | reverse complement strand
CGTCTTGTCTGGAACCCGATGTCAGCCGAAAAGGAACCAATACACTCGCGGGCATAGGCAGGAGAATCCTTGGCCGGGCCGGAAATGGGGCAAGCGTGTAGCCGCGAGAGGAGGCCGTGTGAATGGCAATCAAGCTGCCGACCGGCAGAAAGATCGTCTTTGTTGACTGGTCCCACGTCGAACCGGGCTATGGCATCAAATGGACGACCGCAGGTGAGCCACGCCCACATATGATGCCATCCGGCCTGGAAATACGCACGTTCCGGCCTCATTACTCCCCGGAGCAAATTGTCATCGTCTCTGACCGAACCTGGGAGCGCCGTGCCATCAACGCCTACGCTACGTGGTTCGAAGATGAGGGCCGGTTCCGCCTCTACTATGAGCCCTACACGGATCACGATGCGGGAGACTTCAGTGCGCGCATGGCGTATGCGGAATCCGATGACGGCTATGAATGGACGAAGCCGCGGGTGGGACGGGTTGAGTTCGACGGCTCAACGGACAACAACCTCATTTTGGCGGCGGAGAACAACTTCGGACGCGGGCCGCACGGTGGCCACGTCTTTAAGGACCCCAACGCCCCAGCCGATGAGCGCTACAAGCTGGTCCACTGCCTGCCGCGCGCCGAAGACATGCACGAAATCGTCGCAGCCGTATCTGCCGATGGCATTATCTGGCGAGCGCGGGAGCAGAGGCTGCTGCACTGGTGGGCCGATACCCAGACCGTCATCTACTGGGACCCCGACCGCGAGCACTACAAGGGATACTTCCGTGGTTGGCGATATGGCTCGCTTCCTGGTGCTCGACGGACGGTTGAGCATGCGGTGACACAGGACTTCTACAACTGGCCTGAGCCGGAGCTATGTTTGACGACCGACGCCAATGACCCGCCCGGCACCGACATCTACACCAACTCATTCACCCCCTGGCCCGACGCCCTCGACGCCTATCTAATGTTCCCCTGCTTCTACCCGCGAACAGCCGATACCATGGAGACCCACTTCGCAGTCAGCCGGGATGGCCGGAACTGGTCTCGACCGCTGTCGGTTCCCTACATGGGAGCCGGGGCGCCGGATAGCGACCACTATGGCGGAATGGTGCTGGGGCAGGGCATCATCTCGCCGGAGCCGGGCGTTTGGGCCATGCTCGCCTCCCCGCGCAACATCACCCACAACCAGGGATTCTATGATAAGGGCACAGAGAGGCCGAAGCGGCTGTCATATGTCACGATCCGCGAGGACGGCTTCATGGCAATCGAGGCGGAAGCGGAAGGCGAGTTCTGGACCGTGCCGCTGGAACTCGCGGGTAAGCGGCTGGAAGTCAATGCCTGGACGCATTTCGGGGGCAAGGTCCGGGTCGAGCTATGTGATGAAACCGGCGCCCCGATGGAGGAATACAAACTCGCGGACTGTGTCCCGCTGACTGGTGACTGCCTTTTCGAAGAGCTCCACTTCCAGCACCGCGAGAACCTCGCCGAGCTGAAGGGCAAACCTGTCCGCCTCCATTTCCACATCACCCGCGGGCGGCTCTATTCATTCCGCACGGTGTAGAAGCGAGAAGGTGAAGCGGATGCGAAATACCGCCTTTCTGCAAACGACCCTGGCCAGCCTGCTATTTGTGGCTCTCGTGATGCTGACGGGCTGCCACGGGGGGCTTGTGTTGCCAGTGCCGGACTACCAGCAGATGCTCGACGAGGCCGTCTCTACAGGCGTACCGGGCGGCGTGCTGCTTGTTCGAACGCCGCGCAGCCACTTTGTGGGCAGCAGCGGGTACTCAGACCTCGAAGCCAGGACCCCCATGCGAACGGACCAACTCTCGCGTATCGCCAGTTGCACCAAGACCTTCATCGGAGTGCTGGCAGCAGTTCTCCACTTCCAAGGCAGCCTGCATCTGGATGCCCACATTGCGGACTACCTCCCTGCTTCCATCACCGACCGCATCGCCAACGGGGACCGCGTCACGCTACGGCAGTGTCTGGAGCACGTCACCGGCATACCCGAGTATGGAGACATGGACTTCGTGGAGGTGGTGTTCGCTGATCCGACACACCGCTGGACTGATTTGGAAGCACTTGAGTTCGCCTATGATGAACTCGCGCTCTTTGAGCCGGGCGAACAGTGGAGCTACTCGAATACCAACTATTTGCTGGTGGGCCTGTGTATGGATGCTGCTCTGGGCTATCACCACTCGATCGCGCTACGCGCACAGGTGCTGCGGCCGTTGGCTCTCAACGAGACCTACTACGGCCCAGATGCGCAGTACGAGCCGCGCCGTCTGACCCACGGATATGTCTATGACGCGGAAACGGATGAGCACTACGACTTCAGCGACATCAACTTCGGCGAGTGGCTTGCCAATGGCGGCATCGTGAGTACTGCTGCGGACCTAGCCCGGTTCATCCGGGCTGTCTTCCAGAACGCGGCGTTCCCTGGCATCGCCCAGCCCGGGTATAGTAAGGATGCCTTTCTGCGTGAACTGCTGCCCAGACAGCACGACTACGGGCTGGGTATCGGGGACGTCACTGGGCCTCTGGGGCGCGCCTACGGGCACGCCGGCGACCTACCAGGCTATAGGGCCTTCACGTACCACTACCCGGACCAGGATGCGACCTTTATTCTGTTCCTCAACGAGCGAAGCACGCGAGCGGATCAGGTTGCCCAGACCCTGCTGGTACAAGCCATCCGGGAGACACTCGGTGCCACCGGCAATGGCGATCAGCAAGGTCTGGACCTCGAGACGTTCCCGCTGGACCACTTTCACGCACTTCCCTGCGCCAGGTGATAGTCGCCCGACTTATCCGGCGAACGCTGCATGAACTTACACCAGTAGCCACTAGTCCCAGCCGTAACCGGAGGGCACCAGTCGATCCGGATTGTGCATACCAGGCAGCGGCGCTTTGATCGTTTCCACCCACTTCTGCCACTTGGCATGGCCATCAGCGAAACCATAGTTGGAACCGCCGTTGTGCCGATCCTTGCTGATGTGCTCGACCAGCCAGTTGTGCCCGTCCCCGCCGAGATATGTGTCGAGATCGTCCCAGTCCCCACCGGACGAAGGCCAGGGATGGTACCCGTCCCAGGGCGCATCCTTCTCCCGTGCCGATATCATAATCGTCTGCGAAGGATAACCGAACTCGGCCAGGGCGATGCCGTGTGCGAAACAACCGTTCAGCGTGTAGTCAGTGGTCGAGTTGCCAGTAGTTTCATTGGACAGCGACGGACACTGAAAGACCTGCGCATTCTTCACGTAGGGAAACATCGGCGTGTACCAGCGGTAGGTCGCGCTGCAGGCCACGAACTGCTCGTCATAGTCCTCGGCATACATCATCATCGCCAGTGATATCTGCTTGACAT
>CAZCJS010000392.1:0-3367 GCA_964498775.1 uncultured Armatimonadia bacterium | reverse complement strand
TCCGTACTTCTCGGCCGTCTCCGCGTCTATCGGGTTGGCCTGCCCTGCCTCTTCGCTCGGGCCTTTGCCGCCGTCTCCACCGAAAGCGCCGAACAGCACATTGCGCAGCGACCGATTCATCGCCTTGCACATTATCGTGGTCAGAACCAACCCGCTGGCGCCCACGAGAGCTCCCGCCACGATCAGCACCGTATTGTCAATCACGAAACCTGCCGCACACGCCGCTAGACCCGAATAGCTGTTCAGAAGGGAGATCACCACCGGCATGTCGGCCCCACCGATGGGTATCGTGAACAGCACGCCGAAGACCAGGGACAGGCCCACCAGCACCAGGAAGATCGCGTACAGATGAACCGGATTCAGCATGAAGGCGACCCCACAGGCAATCGCTGCAGCAAGAAACACTGCATTCACTATCTGCTGCCCGCGAATACCCAAAGGGCGGCCCGGAAGTTTCTGCGACAGCTTGGCGTAGGCTATCAGGCTACCCGTGAACGTTACCCCGCCGATCAGCACGGCCACAAAAGTAGCCACCAAGGTGACTACCGTTGGGGATTGCTGTACCCATATCCAGCGAGCATTCTCGTATTCCGCCCAGCCCACCAGCAGGCTGGCAACACCTCCGAAACCATTGAACAGGGCTACCATCTCCGGCATTGCCGTCAACTGCACCCTTGATGCCGCAACTGTGCCGATGAGACCGCCAAGGACAAACCCGGCGATGATATAGGTGTAACCCATCTCCTGACTCAACAGCGCCATCACCACAGCCAGCAGCATCCCCACAGCCGACAGCCTGTTACCCGTCCGCGCCGTCTTCTGACGACTCAGCATCTTCAGACCGATGATGAACAACACTGACGCGATCAGGTACCCCAAATTGATAATTGTTGGGTCGATCACCGCCCATCACCACTCTTCTTACTGCCGAACATGCCCAGCATCCGGTCGGTTACCAGATAACCACCTATTACATTGATCGTCGCGAATGCCATCGCCAGCGTACTCAGCACTATCCGGATTGTCTCATTATCCGTATTCCCTGCCGCCAACAGCGCCCCGACTATCGTGATGCCGGATATCGCATTTGACCCCGACATCAGCGGAGTGTGCAACTGCGATGGCACCTTGGAGATCAACTCAAACCCCAGAAAAATCGCCAGCACAAACACGAAGAAAAGCAGTATTCCCGCGGACATCAATGAACACCTCTCAGTTCTGTTTCGCTCGTATCTCAAGCAGCATCTCGTTGACTACCTTGCCGCCGTGGGTAATCACGCATCCCTTCACTATCTCGTCATCAAAATCAAGCCTGCAACAGCCGCTCTCATCATCGTAGAGTTCATCCACCAGCGCCGTTACATTTGCCGAGTACATCTGGGATGCGTCAACTGCCACCCGGGCCGGCAGATTCCCCAATCCGATGATCCTGACGCCGTTGCACTCGACTACCTTGTCAACCTCGACACCATCGACATTCCCGCCGCTCTGACAGGCCAAATCCACCAACACGCTTCCCGGTTGCATCTGCTCGATGATCTCCCGGGTCACGATCAATGGTGCCGGTCGACCGAAAAGCTGAGCCGTCGTGATCACCACATCTGACTGTATGCAAACCTTCGCCATTGCCTGCCGCTGCATTTCCTGCTGCTCGGGTGTCAGCTCCTTGGCGTAGCCGCCGGCCGTTTCAGAGGTTTCTCCCAAGTCCACCTGCACGAACTTCGCCCCTAGCGACTCGACCTGCTCCGCCACCACTGGCCGCGTATCAAAAGCTTCCACGCGCGCACCCAAACGCTTTGCCGTAGCAATCGCCTGCAGGCCGGCCACACCGGCTCCGATTACGAACACGCGCGCCGGAGCAATCGTGCCTGCCGGTGTCATCATCATCGGGAATATTCGATCCAGCCGATCTGCTGCTATGATGACCGCCACATACCCCGCCAACGACGCCTGCGAACTCAGCGCATCCATCTTCTGCGCTCGCGTCGTACGCGGGATCATCTCCATGCTTATCGTAGCCACTCCGGCAGCCGCTAGACAATCAACCAATTCCCCCTCATTGAACGGGTCGAGATAGCTGACGTGGATACACCCATCCTTAAGTTGGCCGACCTCATCTGCCGGTGGCTTGTTGAGTCGCAGCACCATATCCGCACTGCAGAGACAGCCTGCGCGGTCCGCACTTACACTCGCCCCCGCCTCCTCGTAGGCAGCATCACTGTGCCGCGACGCGACACCCATGCCACTCTCCACCGTTACCTCGATGCCTGCGCCCACCAGCTTCGCAACATCCCGGGGTATCACCGGCACCCGTCTCTCCGCCGGATCCATTTCCTTCGGAATAAAGATCTGCATCCTGCATCCCTGGCCTCTCTAATTGTCTCGCCGTGTGACCATTGTTCTGACACGACTATAGGCACTGCTTGGGTGCTCCTCCGCGTCAGCAGTGCCCTTCCTATCGGCTATTCTACGGCGACTCGGGATCGCTTTCAACTGTCCTGTCTGTACGCCAATGCCGACACCCATCCAAGTGCGTCCGGCCTAATCTACTGCGCAGGTGGTCGCACTACTGTCGGCGTGATAATAATTGTCGGATTGTGCATCAGCTTGTTGCGATACTCCCGAACCGTCCCTGCAATCGTGTGATTGAGTACATAGTTATCGCGCAACAGTGAGGTTATCACGAGGCTCTGGCCGGGGGTCACCAATACATTGCCTCTGGTGGATTGATACCGCGTAATTGGCGTCGGGTAATGCTCATCACCACAGATCGTCCCTGCCCAGTCCGTCAATCGTGGCCGCAGGATCATGTCTATCGTCCCATCAGCCATTATCTGCGGCTTCACCCACAGCTCAATACCTCGGAATATCGCCATTGCGCACTGTGGCCGGCCACAGTTCGGCCCCGCAAACTGGCAGCACTCATGTCCGATGCCAATCGGTATCGCCTCACCGATCGCGATAATCCCTTGCGCGCCGTTGACGATATTCACATTCGTTTCAAGGGTATGCAGCCCGCGCTTGTTCTCCAGCGCCGCCAGTGCCGCGTGCTGCGCATCTATCCCGTAACGGTACGGCGGTTTCGTATCCCGCGTTGCCGGCAGGCTTTTCGCGTACGCATCGGGCGGAAGCGCTGACCAGTTGCGGGACCATAGCTCCACCTTCGGAGCCGGCCAGTCCACAACCACAACATGCAGTGCCACCGACAAGCGCGGTATGTCGAGAAGCTTTATTGCCGCCGCCGCCGCATTAACCGCTGCCGGTGTGCCCACAACCTTGATACAGTTATCACACACCACGACCTCCGGCTCACCCGCCAGCCCCATCGGCATCGGTACCGCGGCCGGCTCCCCATCGTACCTATAGC
>CAZCJS010000391.1:0-3367 GCA_964498775.1 uncultured Armatimonadia bacterium | reverse complement strand
AACTCTGTGAATCATCGCAGAAACATACGAAGCTATACTCTACTACAGAAGATGGCGACATAGACATGATCTACATGGAAGGGATCGGTCTGGTTTACCCGGACGGAACCAGGGCGCTCCGGGGTGTAGATTTGCATATAGAGCGCGGGGAATTCTGCTTCCTGGTAGGCGCATCGGGAAGCGGGAAGAGTTCGCTGCTGGGGTTGATATACCGCGATTTCGTGCCGACCGAGGGTCGGATCATCGTGGCGGGGCAGGATGTGGCTGCGTTACCCCGCAAGGCGGTACCTTTTCTGCGCAGGCAGGTAGGAGTTGTCTTTCAGGATTTCGGCCTGCTGCCCGACAAGACAGTGTGGGAAAACGTGGCTTTCGCGCTCGACGTCCTCGGCGTGGACCGGAAAGAGAAGCACCACAAGGTGCCCATAGGCCTGGAACTGGTAGGACTGGCGGATAGGGGAGATGCCTTCCCACATCAGCTTTCAGGCGGTGAGCAGCAGCGAGTGTCAATTGCGCGTGCTCTTGTCAACGCGCCGCCCGTACTGCTGGCCGATGAGCCGACCGGCAACCTAGACCCGGACGTGTCATGGGAGATTGTGCAGCTACTGGCTAATATCAGCGAGCGGGGGACTACCGTCGTAGTCGGTACGCACGACAAATACATCGTTGATCGGATGCGAAGGCGCGTCGTCAACCTGGTTCAGGGAACCGTCGTGAGGGATGCCAAACAGGGGGGCAGCTACGATGGAACATAGCGGCCTCGACTTCGTACTCATCGAGACCTGGACCGCCATTCGGCGCAATTCGCTGATTACTCTCGCTGCCATCGGTAATATAACCATCTGCCTGGCGATTCTCGGTGCCTTCGCACTTGGCACTGTCAATCTCGACTACCTGGCCAGTCTCCAGGCCAAGGGCGCGTTCATCACCGTCTACCTGCAGGCCGAAGCTGATGGTAGCGCTATCAAGGACGAACTTTACGGAGACGAGCGCGTCAAGGAAACTAAGTTTGTTCCGAAGGAGGATGTCCTGCTCGAATGGGCCCAGATGACCGGGACTGATCCGAGCGAGTTGGAGATCATCGGCAATCCCTACTCGGACATCATCCGCGTATGGGTCGTCAATCCGAAGGATCTGCCGGCGCTGGCGGAAACAGTCAGCCAGCTCGACGGCGTGGACGATGTCCAGTACCGCAAATCGGTGACCGATAAGATTCTGGCTCTCTCGCAAGGCATCAAGATCAGCGGCGTGGTGCTCGGCCTTCTGCTCGTAGCCGGTACTATGCTTATTGTGAATACGACGGTTCGGCTCACGATCTACGCTCGTCGCCGCGAGATCCGCATTATGCAGTTAGTCGGCGCCACCAACTGGTTCATTAGACTGCCCTTGCTGTGCGAGGGAGCGTTTCAAGGCATTGTCGGTGGCGCACTGGCCGCGACCATCGTCGGCATTGGCTATGCCAGCTTACACTCATACCTGGCGCAGAACCTGCAGTTTCTCAAGATAGTCTATTCCACACAGTTCATCATCGCCTTCGCCCTGGGACTTATCCTGGCCGGAACATTCTTCGGCGTTGCCGGCGCACTCATCAGCACGAACAGGTATCTTGCCAGAACTTGAGCTCGGAGATGCAACGTGTTTGCTGACAACAAACTAAGCAAGGTGTGGACATTGACGGCGCTGATGGTAGCGTGCTGCATGTTGGCGGCTACCGACGCACCGGCACAGTCACGCAGCTCCCTCCAGCGTCGTCTCAGCAACATCGAGGCTAGCAAAGCGGCGACTCAACGCCGGCTGCGGGCGGCTAAGACCGAGCAACTCAACGCCCGCAACGAGCTCACCGTCGCTCAGCGTGAGTTGGCGAAGGCCGAGCAGCAGCTCAAGCAGGCCGAATGGCAACTCGCAAGCACTCGTTCCACCATCCGCAAGGTCAAGCAGGAACTGGAGAACACCAAGAACACGTTACAGCGCCATCAGAAGGAACTGCACAAGCGGATGGTCGTGACGTACAAGGCCGGCACACCCAGCTACATCGAGGTTCTACTCAATGCGACGGATTTCAACGATTTCGCTACCCGCGCAGACCTGACCCGGCGGATGGCTGAGGAAGACAGTCGCCTGCTTCAGGCGATGCTGGATTACCAGAAACATCGCGAGACACAGAAGGGGCAGCTGCGCGCCAAGGAAAGCGAACAGGTGGAGCTGCGCAAGAAGGTCACTGCAGAGCGTAATACCGTAGCCACGCGCAAGCGTACTGCCGACGGACTGCTCAAGAAAGCCAATAGCGACCGCGCCACTGCGGAGCGGCAGATGGCCGAATGGGACGCCGCCTCACGCGCCATCGAGAACATGCTTGCCAACATGCGCAGCGGTTCCGGCATCGCCGGTGCCTATAAGGGGGAGTTCGCGGGTACTCTGGCATGGCCCATGAGCGGCCGCATCTCTTCCCCCTTTGGGATGAGGACACATCCGATCACCGGTCGTTATAAGCTGCATACCGGGATGGACATCGCCCGGTCCAGCGGCACCCCGATCAGGGCCGCCGCGAAGGGCCGGGTCGTTTTCGCCGGGTGGAAGGGCGCCTATGGGGTCACCGTAATCATTGACCACGGTAGCGGGATTGCAACACTCTACGGACACTGTCAGAGTGGCAGCATCCGTGTTTTCACCGGACAGACCGTCTCACGAGGCCAGACCATCGCACGCTGCGGCAGCACGGGATGGTCAACAGGCTCGCATCTTCACTTCGAGGTACGACGCAATGGCCAGCCACGCAACCCGGCCGACTACCTCTAACAGTTTAGCAATTGGAGGCTTACTGAAAACATGAAGGCTAATCCCTACTCAACGATGCTGACGCTGGTTGTCGGCATTACATTTTTCATCGGCGGCCTTGCCGTCGGCAACGTTTTCCAACTTGGCGGTATGGGCGCCGTGATCACACCCCTGGCCCAGGTCATCCCCGGAGTACACCGGCATGAGCTTGACCGCGACATCCCTACCGTCAGCGATCTCTCGCCAATCTCAACCTTCTGGCAGGTTCGGGAAAAGATCAAGAAGCAGTTCGTCTATGCGGTTGAGGACGATACCGAGCTGACCTATGGTGCTATCAGAGGCATGCTTGCCTCGCTGGAGGACCCGTACTCCCGCTTTCTAGACCCCAAGGAGTTCAATGACTTCAACACCGAGACGGAGGGACACTTCGACGGCATCGGTGCCGTGCTCGAGGCGAGAATTGATCCCGTCACCCATGGACAGCGCGTGATCATCACTTCTGTGATCGAGGGCGGGCCGACCTCGAAGACAAAGATACGCGACGGAGACGAGATCATCGGCGTGGACGACAAGCCAATCAAAGGTCTCACCCTTA
>CAZCJS010000390.1:0-3370 GCA_964498775.1 uncultured Armatimonadia bacterium | reverse complement strand
CCTGCGCCGACGAGCAGCTTCAGGTGCTTACCATCGGAGCCGACAGTGCGCACGTCTGCAACCTCGACATTGGAGGACATCAACACCGGAGGGCGGTTGCCGTGGCCGAACGGTTTCATCAGGCCGAGAGCCTCGACGAGATCAGGAGCAACATCACCGATGTCAACCTCGCAATCTATGTTGATGGTTGGGAGAAGGTGCTGCGGTCGCAGAGACGTGCGTCCGATGTTGTTGAGGCGAGTGCGGAAATCCTCCAGGTTATCTACAGGCAGACTGAAACCGCCGGCAAGTTGATGACCGCCATAGCGTAAGAGCAGATCGTCACACTGCTGCAGACCGGCAGCGATGTCGAAGCCTTCGACACTGCGCGCGGAACCACGATATATGTCGTCTTTCCTGCTCATGAGGAAGGCCGGCCGATGGAAGCGTTCTACCACTTTCGACGCGACGATGCCGACAACGCCAATATGCCAGTTATCGCCGGCCAGCACGATGACCGGCTCGCTATCGAGATCAACTTGTTCACATGCCATTGCCTCCGCCTCGCAGAAGATGAGCTCTTGCTGCCTGCGACGTTCAGTATTGTAGCCCTCCAACTGCAAGGCGAGTTTCATAGCAGCATCCGGGTCATCCTCCAGCAGCAAGTCAACTGCGTCGGTAGCTTCGGCCATGCGACCGATGGCATTGAGACGAGGAGCCAGACGAAAGCCTATGTCCTGAGCCGTCAGTTCGCCGGCCAGCCCGGCTAGATCCATCAGGGCCTGCAAGCCTTCCTTGCGGGTACTGGGCAGAAGCTCCAGACCCCATTTGACCATGATCCGATTATCGCCCGAAAGCTTGACGACATCAGCGACGGTGCCGATTGCGACGAGGTCTAAAAAAGCCCGCTGCAATGAGATAACCGGCATCTCCAGCAGCATGCAGACGGCGGCGGCAACCTTGTATGCCAGTCCGACGGCGGCCAGATCGTCGGCCTCACCCTTAAAGTCGTGACGCTTGTAGTCAACTACGATGGCGTCGGGTAATTCCGGGCCCGGTTCGTGGTGGTCTATGACGATGACTTCGGCTCCAAGCTTGTTAGCCTCGGCAATCTCATCATTGTCGGAAACGCCACAGTCCACGGCGATGATGAGGTTGATACCCTTGGCGACAGCCTGCCGAATCGCGTAGACACTGAGCCCGTAGCGGTCATTGATGCGATGCGGTATGTAATAATGGACATCGGCGCCGAGCTTGCTGAGGAAGCGGACCAGCAGTGCCGTGGCGGTGATGCCGTCGGCGTCGTAGTCACCATGGACGAGGAGCGGTTCGTTGTTACCCACAGCCATGACAATGCGCTCGGCGGCGGCGCGCATGTCGGGGAGTTCGAAGGGGTCGCGCAGGGAGTTGAGGTCTGTACTGAGGAAGTCGCGAACGGCTTCAGGTGACGTGATGCCACGCGCACGCAAAATCGCCGCAATGAGGGTATGTATGCCGGCGGCCTGGGCAAGCTCGTTTTCGGCTGCCTCGTCACGTGACGCCAGCTTCCAGATTACTTGCTTCAGAGGCGGCATCGGGTGGCGCGTTCAACTCCTTGACGGACAAGAGGCGTGGCGCTGCCCCGTCATGCCGAGCAGCGCCACCTTCATACTTCCGAGCTCTCTTGCGAGACGTGACGACTTCACTATACCAGATGGGCTGATAGATAGCCAACGGATTGCTAGCCGACGCCGGGGATGTTGGTAGCATCCATCCGGAGGATGAGTTCCTCCAGATCCTGCGGGCCCAGGTCGCCTTCCTCACGGTGGCGGATCGCTACCTGCCCTTGCTCCTCTTCCCGATCTCCAACGATAAGCATGTAGGGGTATTTCTGGAGCTCGGCATTGCGGACCTTCGCATTGAGCGTGGCGGCGTCAGTATCTACTTCGACACGGAAGCCGGCCCCGGTGAGCCGGGCGGCCACCTGTTGGGCGTAGTCAAGGTGGCGGTCAGCGATCGGCAGAACAATGGCCTGAACCGGCGCCAACCAGAGCGGGAATGCGCCCGCATAGTTCTCGATAATGACACCGAGGAAGCGCTCGATACCTGCCAGCACGACCCGGTGTATCATCACCGGACGATGTTCCTTCCCATCCTCGCCGACGTAGGCGATATCGAAGCGCTCGGGCTGAGTGAAATCACACTGAATCGTCGCACACTGCCAGAGTCGCCCGATGGCGTCCTTGACCTTGATGTCAATCTTGGGGCCGTAGAACGCACCGCCTCCTTCATCTACATCGTAGTCTATCCCGTGCGCCTGCATCGCCTTGATGAGCGCCTCGGTTGCCCGGTCCCACTGCTCGTCGGTGCCGACGGATTTCTCGGGTCGGGTGGACAGGTACATCTCGTACTCATCAAACCCGAAAACTTGCAGCATGTGGCCGGCGAAATCAATGACGCCGATGATCTCATCCTGCAATTGCTCCGGCGTGCAGAAGATATGGGCGTCATCCTGGGTGAAGCCCCGCACGCGCATGAGCCCATGTAGCACACCGCTCAACTCGTGGCGATAGACGGTCCCCAGCTCGAAGTAGCGGATCGGCAAATCGCGGTAGGATCGCGTATGCGAGCCGAATATCAGCAGATGCCCGGGACAGTTCATCGGTTTGATGCCGTAGGACTGTCCCTCGATTTCCGTGTAGTACATCGGATAGCCCTGCTGCGCGTGCCCGGAGGTATGCCAGACATCAGCCTTGATAAGATGCGGTGTGCGCACAAGCTGGTAACCGCGCCTGAGATGCTCCTGGACAGTAAAATCAATGACTAGCTGCCGCAGCATTGCACCGCGCGGATGATAGTACGGCAAACCCGCCCCGGCCTCCTCAAAAAAGCTGAAGAGGTCGAGGTCGCGTCCCAGGATACGGTGATCACGACGCTTCGCCTCTTCGAGGTGCTCAAAGTACTCCTGCAGCAGCTTCTTGTCCGGGAAGGAGATCCCGTAGATGCGCTGGAGCATGGTGTTGAGCTCGGAGCCGCGCCAATAGGCACCGGCGACTGAAATCAGCTTGAAGGCCTTGATGCGACCGGTTGAGGGGAGGTGCGGGCCGCGACACATATCAGTGAACTCGCCATGGGTATAGTGACTAACCTCGACGGAGTCGTAATGGGGTGAGTTGGCGTCAGCAAATTCCTGAATGGCATCGTGGCCGCGCGGAGCTTGCTGGTCGGTCTCGGCAGCCACAACATCGGCAACCAACTCGACCTTGTAGTCGTTGCCGGCAGCCCGCCAGTACTCCACAGCCTCAGCCGCGGTCATGCGTTCACACGTGAACGCTACATCAGCCGAGATTATCTTCGCCATCTCGGCCTCGATCTGTTCGAGATCATCATCAGTGAAAGGCTGCTCGACCTC
>CAZCJS010000389.1:0-3372 GCA_964498775.1 uncultured Armatimonadia bacterium | reverse complement strand
GTGAACTTGAAGGATGACATCATTCCGGATAACAGCGCCTCCATGGCTGCCGTGTCCACATCGTCAGCGCCGTCGGTGTCATCATCTCCCTTGCCTTCGTCCTCATCCGCCGCCGGCTTGTTGACGCCACCCGCTAAATCCATTGCCAGAATATAGCGAGTGCTGAGGCGGTGAGTGACCTTCTGCCGCACTGCTGCGAGCGCGGCCTCGTCGGCGCCAAGTTCCTCACCGGCGGCCACGCTGGAGATGGCGCGCATAATCCGCATGCCGTCCTTCTCCTCGACCGTGACTTTGTCAGCCCATGACATGCCGTCGGTGCTATCATCGTCCATCTGGTCAGCCAACTCCAGCGGTATGGCCATCTCCATCGCCATCTCCATACCCAGGTCCGGCTTCAGCGTGGCATCCATATTTACCTTGAAACAGCCCAGGGATGTCACTACCAACATCAGTAAGCCGAGTGTCACAAGTATTCTGATCTTCTTCGCATCGCGCACGGCGTTTCACCACCTTAGTAAATTGTTGTCGCGTGCAGCTTTCAGAGCGCTACGCGGTGATGGCTCGCTGCCGCCCTCACATACTCACCTGCGCAGGTACAGGTACGCCACCGAGGCCACAAAGGCGCCGGTGAAGAGAAGCCCAACCAACACGGTATTACCGCCTGTTACGGCGACGACGATGCCTGCCAGCATCAAGGTAATGCCTGTCGCCGCAAGTGCCCTGATACCGGTGTCAGTCGCGCAGCCGGCGAGGAAATCGCCCGGCAGGGCGAGAGAGCGCCCACATTTGATGCACACGGATGCTCCCGGGTAGTTCTCAGTGTGGCATTCCGGGCACACCTTGACGCCTGTTTCCCGCTGTCTGATGAGGCTTTTGAACCGCTTGAGGCGCATTTCCATCTTCGTATCGCTGCCGACTGTGGCAAGATACCTCTCGGCGTACTCGGCGCCCCCTTGATAGTCTCCGCGGCGGCGGCAGATATCTGTGGCACGTTCATAGGCCCACGCGTTGGTCGGGTGCGATGTGATTATCTGTTCACATTCGGCGAGGTCATCCTTGTCCATCTGGGCCACTAAACGGCGCTCAGCAGTCTGCTGTATCAACTGGTAACTCAGACACAGCACGGCCAGCATCACCATCAGCAACCAGCCGACCGGAGTTCCCCACGAGGCCATGATGCCGCCGATGAAGCCCGCCAGCACACCCATATAGATGACGGCCTCCGTCACCTCGATTGACTTGTCCACCAGCATCGAGATCACGCGATAGACGGGATATGCGATCATCATCAGCGTGATCGCCATGAGCATGACATTGAAGTATGCCGCACCGGTGCCGGCTGTCGGATCCATGCCTTCACTCCGCCATTGGCAGTCCGTGCCTCTCAACTCTCATATATGCTTGCGCCGCGGCCCTTCAGTATCATGCGCAACTCGTCGGTATCAACGGCTCTGATGTCGCAGGCGTCGCGCACGCATATCGCCGCGGCCACGCCTGCCGCTTCACCGTTGCAGGCGGCGATGGGCATGACACGGTGCGATGAATGTGCGGCATGGTCGGAGCTGATCGGGCGGCCTGCGATGAGCAGATTCTGCAAACCTTTCGGGCAGAGACATCTGTAGGGGATGTCATAGGCCTCTCCGGGCGGCACTTTCTTGATTACCGTACCGGTGCCGGCCGGGTTGTGGATGTCAATGGGATATGAACCGCGCGCAATGCCGTCGGGGAACTTGCGCGCGGTCAGGACATCGTCCTCGGTGAGTGCGTAGTCGCCGGTGATCCGCCGCGACTCGCGCACACCTGTCTGTGGTGCGATCTCCGAAACGTAAGCATTCTCAAAGCCGGCTACCTTCGCACGCAGAAATGCGGCCGTCTCCTCGACTTGCCTTCGCGCAATGAACTCCACCTCGGTCATCGAAGCCGCATCAGTGGCGTCGTGCTTCACGATGCGCGTCGTGTTGAAATGGATTTCGCCCTCCCGGGGCGTGTAGAAGAACAACACATTCTCGCGGGGATTGTCAATGTCACCGGCCGCTTTTGCTTCGTCATAAAGCTCGTTGATGGTATTGCGCGAGGGCATTGCGTCCTCATCTACGCCGACCATGCGGAAGCACAGCGTCATCGGCTGGCTCAAGCCGTCTTCGGGCCGCCCTTTCTCGAATTCTGCACCCGCCCGTGCAGCCAAGTCACCGTCGCCGGAAGCGTCCACGAAGACGGAAGCTCGCACCCTCTCCAGACCCGACTTACTGGCAATTATGCCGCTGCCCACGGTACCCTCATCGGCTATGGCATCTACGAGGAATGAGTGTAACTGCAGCCTCACACCCGCCTCCTGCACCATCGCATCGCAGGCGAAGCGCATGATGCGGGGATCAAAGGCATTCCGTGCTTTTGGCCGCGCAGTCCATCCTCCCCGCGCCTGAAGCTCCTCGATGAGGCGCTGGAAAAGCCCGACATTGATCTGCTCCTCGCCGGCGAAATACGACATGAACGGGTTCACAAGGCCCGCGGTCGCCATGCCGCCGAGGAAGCCGTAGCGCTCGATAAGGAGCACCTCTGCCCCTTCTTCAGCGGCCGCAATCGCCGCACATAAACCGCCCGGGCCGCCGCCGATAACCACTACATCAGCTTCCCCGGCGACCGGCAATGCTTCGTAGGCGTCTTTCATCATGAGTTAGGGTTCCTTTCCACAGAATGCCGACACCTGTATAGTTCGCACTCCACCGCGCATCCTCCTTCCACGATCTTGCACCTGCCCTGCAAGCTGATGCCCGCAGCATAGAGGTGACAACCCGGCGACAGAGAATAGACCCACAAAAGACTATGACCGCAGGTGAACTCTGCCTGCCAGGGAGGACTGCAAGATGAAAGTCGGACTCAGTGGGATCATTACTCCGAGAGAATGGTCCTTTGCGGAAACCGTGCAGCAAGCGAAAGCAACAGGCTATGAGGCACTGGAAGCCGTGATTACCGATGCGGGTGATCTCACGCTTGACACGCCGGAAGCCGACGTGGCGAAACTAGCCGGTATCGCCGCCGATGAGGGCATCGAGCTGGTATCAGTCTGCCCCACGATACGCGAGGCTCCCAAGAATATCATGACCAACGATGATAAACTGCGGGCAGAAAGCATGGACACGATTCGCCGCTGCCTGGATGTCACGCGCGCGCTCGGAGTTGACACGATGCTGCTGACAATAGGTGCGCTCACCGATGAACTCTACTACAACGAAGCCTATGCCAATTCACTGCAGGCGCTCCAACGCCTCGCCCCCTATGCTGAAGACATCGGTGTCAGCATCGCCGTCGAGTACGTATGGAACAAGTTCCTGCTCAGCCCGATGGAGTTCGCGCGCTTCTGTGACGAGGTTG
>CAZCJS010000388.1:0-3389 GCA_964498775.1 uncultured Armatimonadia bacterium | reverse complement strand
CCCCTTTGCAGCGGGGAGTATGACTGTTACACAGTGCGTCATGCCGCCGTCGATGCGCCGGGCGATGCCTGGGGAAAGTCATCCGCTGGAACGTTGGGCCGCGTGGGGCCGGCTTTGACGCCGATGCAATACACGGAGTGGAGTTGAGCTACGCACTCCAGTTCCAGAACTTCACCACCCCAGGCTGGGTGCCAGCCGGGTGGAAGGTGGCCAACTTACGTGTGGTGTTTGCGCAGCCGACGCAGGGCGTGCCCGTAGAGATACCCGCATCAGAGCTAGGTCGGGAGGCCTCCTCGGTGCTATGGGAGATCCCAGACGAGCAGTGTCGCATCCTCGCTGCCAGACACCAAACGCTTGCCATCCGCGGTGATGGCGAGTGATAAGACATGGCCCTGGTGTCCCTTGAGGGTCGCCTGCTTCTCGCCGGTGGCGAGGTTCCAGCAAGTAGTGACTTTATCTTCTCCGCCGGCGCAGATGGTCTTGCCGTCAGGAGAACAGACCAGCGCGCGCACCCAGCCGCCATGAACCATTTCGGCCTCGATTGTACCGGTCTCGAGATTCCATGTGAGGATGCGACCATCGCCCCCTGAGGAGAAAGCCTGGTTGCCTGTGGGAGCGAAGCACACGGCTTCCACCCAACGGAGATGTCCCTCGAAGGTGCGCACCAACTGCGCGGAAGCGAGGTCCCAGAGCCGGACGGTGCCATCACGCCCGCCGCTGAGCAAGCGCCGGCCATCGGCGGAGACAGCAATGGACAAGACGCCGCCGAGATGCCCTTTCATGGTCTGGACAGGCTCTTCGCTGTCAGGCGTCCATACCCGGATGCGACCGTCATCTCCGCTGCTGATGAGTCTAGTACCATCCGGCGTGTAGGTGACCGACCGAACGTATCCGAGATGGCCTGGAAGCTCGCGAATCAGGGCGCCATCAGGGATAGTGAATTCACGTAGCTTGCCATCTTTGCAGCCCGCGGCGGCGCGGCGGCCATCGGGAGCCAGCGCCAAGGCATATGCTCCCCGGTTGGCCCCCTCGATCGTCGCCGACGATGCACCGCTGGTAATGTCCCACAGGCGCAGGGTGGTATCAGCCGAGGCACTGAGTGCGCGGCGGCCGTCGGGCAGGATCGCAACGGCTTCCACGCCCTGGCTGTGACGCTGCCAGGAAACGGTGGACCGGCCGGTATCAAGATTGCTCTCCACCACGCTGCCGCCGCCATAGGAGAGTGCCTTGGTGCCATCCGGAGAGACGCGAATGATGCTGCAGCGTGTTGGATGCGGAAGCCAGCGGAGCAATACCTTGTTGTTGATGCGATCCCAGAGGCGAACTGAGCCATCGCGAGCGCCGGTGAGCAAACGGTCGGGATCTTTCGTGTAAGCCACGGCAGTAGCCTGATGGCCATGGTGGCCGCGGAACTGGTTGAGTATCTCGTACCCGTCTATCTTGAATTCGACGGCATTAATGCGGCAGCCAAGCAACAGCCTTTCACCGTCACTGGAGAGAGCAATATCGTTGACGGAGTTATTGAGTTCGAGATGGTGGAGTTTCGCGCCCGTGCTCAGGTCATAGTGTGCGAAGCTGGGCCCGAAGCCGCCGCCAACGAAAGCGGACTTACCGTCATGCGCATATGTTACGCAGATGAATACGGCAAATTCGTCGTCAACGATTGAGAAAGTCTCCTTGCCGGTTGCCAACTCGAACTCCTTGAGTGTGGGCGGCTCGATAGTCCGAGAGGTGCTCAATACTCTGGTCTCATCAGGTGAGTAAGCGACCCAGTTGATGCCCGGTTGATTGCTGGGGAAGCGGTGCAACTCTGCCTGCTCGGCGAAGCTATACTCAGCGATATCGGTACCGTCCAGCATGAGCAGCTTGGTGCCATCGCGACTGATCTGGATGCGGCGGATTGACGATTTGCCCACGCTCAGTGTTTCAAGCTTCTCGCCTGCAGACATGTCCCAGACTTCCAGGTTCCGGCCCGTTGCCACCAACGCCCTGCCGTCCGGCAGGTATGCCAGGTCACCGATGCCGCTGTATCGCAGGCGCAAGGTGCCGAGGCGCTGAATGGCCCCCTCAGGCAAAGGATCTCCGAGAGAATCATCGGCGGCCTGTGCCGGTATTCCGATTGCAAGGACTACCAACTCCAACAGTGTGATGCTCAGGCATGCTCGAAGCAAATACATGGCAGGGCCTCCCTGTGTTCCCGCAACTATTGCACACTCATCATGCGGTCCAGCGCTTATATTTTGGCGCACGCAGACTTTCCCGAATGGCCTGGCAATTCTCATGATTTCTACTGATCATCTTCAGGGCAGTAGTCACATTTCTCGACGAGACACTCAACCTGCTTGCTGTCAACAAAGCAGATGGCATGTTCCTGTGGTGTCTT
This sequence comes from uncultured Armatimonadia bacterium, assembly GCA_964498775.1. Classification (GTDB taxonomy): domain Bacteria; phylum Armatimonadota; class Zipacnadia; order Zipacnadales; family UBA11051; genus UBA11051. The sequence continues at coordinate 1,006 of CAZCJS010000388.1, read as the reverse complement.
GTCAGGGCCGTAAACATTGTTAAAGGCGCGGGTATTGCCGGTGGAACGGAGCGCTTTGTCGAGGGGTTGGGGAAACCAGTTGTTGTGGATATCGGCACCATCTGAAGGCGTGCCGCGAATGCCCACGTTGGTGAGTGTGCTGAGGAATGTATTGTGGTGGATGTGCATCCAGTCGCCGGCGATATCGGTCTCATCCCCGCGGTCGCGCCCGCCGTGCATATCAAAGTGGCTGCCGATAGCGTTTTCCATAATGAGATTCCATGCCGCTTCGTAGCCGGTGCCCGGTGAGCCGGTAGATGCTACATGATGGCGGCAGTAGTCGAACTTGTTGGCAATGATGTGCACGTCGCCGCCGCCCCAGACCGAGACACCATAGCCGAAGCCGCTGCGCTGGCAGTTATGGATGTAATTGTGGTGAATGTTCGTCTTCATCGCGCCACGCGCGACACCTACGCCACAGTTTGTGAAGTTGGATATCTCGCAGTTGTCCACCGTCGTGTTCGAGTAGTTCACGGAGCAGAATGTTCCCATACCGGCGATGCGGTCGGTGCCTCCGTAGGCGCCCTCAAAGCGCAGTCCGGTCAGTCGTACGTTGTTCCCCCTGGTACTGAACATTCCCCCGAAGCTCTTGGAGAAGAGCCGCGCTCCGACGGAGCCATTCTTGCCCCGGGTTCCGGCCAGCGTGACTCCTTCGGGCAACGCCAGCGCACTCTGACCGGTCAGGTCAATCTCCACGCCGTCGGGAATAAAGATCACCTGCCCCGGCTTGGCTTCCTTCAGTGCCTCGATGAGTTGCTCGCGGTTGCTGACGATGAAGTCGCCAGTCTCATAGATGTCGGTGTAGCCATCACCGCCGCCGATGGGATTGCCGGTAGGGTTGGCCTCACAGCCGTAGGTTTGATCAGGTTGCTGGGTCAGCCCCGTCACTGCCGGACCGAGGCCGAGCTCTATGACTGTGATAGTGATCAACAACGATCTTGACATGTCATCTCACCGCCCGGTTAGT
>CAZCJS010000387.1:0-3411 GCA_964498775.1 uncultured Armatimonadia bacterium | reverse complement strand
TCCGCCAGTTCGCTAAGCTCAGCTTTATCATGTGCCGAAAGCTGTGCCTTCATGTCGGCAACCAACTCATCAAACGTCCCGTCCGCATCACGAATATCCACAACCGGACCGAACGCGTTCACCTCGCATTCACCGTAGGACAGTAACGCTTCATGCCGCAGCTTCTGCGCTACCTCCCGCATCCCGTCCTCCATCTCCTCTCGCATGAAGCTCTCGAAAATCGGCGCCACGTAAGTATTACCGAGCTGCTTGGCGATCCATCCCAGATGAGTCTCCAACAACTGACCGATGTTCATGCGCGATGGTACCGTCAACGGATTCAGGCAGATGTCCACCGGCGTACCATCAGCCAGGTAGGGCATATCCTCCACCGGCAATATCTTGGCGATCACGCCCTTGTTACCGTGCCGACCCGTCAGCTTGTCCCCTACCATGATCTTGCGCCGTTGTGCCACATACACCCGAACTAGCTGGTTCATGCCGGGCTTCAACTCATCGCCCGGCAGCTTCTTCAACTCCCCTCCACACCGCGAGCACGTCAGTGCCGCCTCCATCGGTTTGCCGTACGCAAACTCAGTCTCGCACAGCGCACACTTGTACTTGTAGCGCGAGAATACCTTAGTGCCTATTACAATGCCGCCCTCCCCGTGCGGAGTTCGCAGCGACACATCTCGCATCTCCTCGGCCTTGCTGCCGAATATCGCGATAACCAACTTCTCCTCTGCAGTCAACTCCGATTGGCCCTTCGGAGTCACCTTGCCGACTAGGATATCCTCCGGACGCACTTCTGCACCCACTCGTACTACGCCGTCAACATCCAGTTCCGCAAGCGCATCTTCACCCACATTGGGTATGTCGCGCGTCATCTCCTCCGGACCCAACTTCGTGTCCCGCGCCTCGCACTCGAACTTCTCAATGTGTATCGAGGTCAGTTCGTCATCATTGACCAGCCGCTCCGATATGAGTATCGCGTCCTCATAGTTGTAGCCCTCCCACGGCACGAAAGCTACCAGCAGGTTCTTGCCCAGCGCCAACTCGCTGTCACAAGTCGCCGCCCCGTCGTACACCGGCTGGCCTCGCGTCACCCGCTCTCCTATAGATACCCGTCCAGACTGGGTTATGCACGTTCCCATGTTGGTCCGCAGGAAGTGCTCCAGGTCGTATCGCTTCGTCTCGCCATTCGCATACTTGATCACTATGTGGTCCGCATCCAACTCCGTTACCTCACCATCGTCCTCGGCCAGAACTACCGCGCCCGAATCAATGGCCACTCGCGCCTCAATGCCCGTTTTCACTACCGGCTGCTCCGTTACCATCAACGGCACTGCTTGCCGTTGCATGTTTGAGCCTGCCAGAGCCCGTACCGGCTCATCGCTTTCCAAAAACGGAATCATCGAGGTGGCTACTGAGAATACTTGCAGCGGCGAAATGTCACAATACTCGACCTCCTCGGGCTTTACCTTCGGGAAGTTACCCGCCTTCCGCACCGAAATAGCGTCCCTGAGGAATCTACCGTTCTCGTCCACAGGCTCCGACGCCGTCGCAATGAAATAGTCCTCCTCTTCATCCGCAGCCAGGAAGTCAACATCGCCCGTCAGCCGACCATTCTTCACGCGCCGGTACGGCGTCTCGATGAACCCATATTCATTTAGCTGCGCATAAAGCGTCAGGTACCCAATCAGGCCAACGTTTGGGCCCTCAGGAGTCTCGATCGGACAGATCCGACCATAGTGCGAATGGTGCACGTCTCGCACCTCCAGCTTCGCTGACTGCTTGCTCAATCCGCCCGGCCCCAGGGCCGAAAGACGCCGCTTGTGCGCCAGTTCGGCAAGCGGGTTGATCTGGTCCATGAACTGCGAAAGCTGCCCGCTACCAAAGAAGCTGTTGATCGCAGCAGATATCGGCTTGATACTGATTACCGACTGCGGCACCATTTCATCAGCGTCCAGGCTTGTCATCCGCTCCCGTGCTACTCGCTCCGTACGCAGGAACCCCGTGCGCAACTGGTTCTGCAGCAACTCCCCAACCGCACGCACACGCTTGTTCTGCAGATGGTCAATATCGTCAACACTACCCTCGCCACGAGACAAGCCAACCAGGTATCTAACTATACCCACGACATCCGCACGTGTCAGGGTGCGCACCGTCAATGGCACATCTGTCCGCAGCTTCCGATTCATCTTGTAACGCCCAACAGCAGAAAGATCGTAGCGCTTTACGTCGAAAAAGTACGATTGCAGCAGCGACTGCGCGCTGTCAACCGTGGGCGGATCACCCGGCCGGATCTTCCTGTATACTTCCAGCAGACCCTCCCGGTTCGTCTGCATATCGTCGTCCTCGAGCGTCTCGCTGATCTCATGGGGCACCCGCAAAATCTCTAAACGCTTCCGGTCCGCCTTCTGTATCGCCTTCGCAATACTCTCCGTCACCTTCCCGTACGCCTCCACCACGAAAACGCCCTCCGAATTCGCATGACGAGAGGTCGCGTAGAACTCATCGTGGGCCTGCATCCCCGGCATGTTGCCACGCTCGACGTCCTTCAACTCCTTGATTATATCCTTCAACTCAAGCGTCTCACGAACCCCAAAACACTCCAGTATTTCCGCATCCGTGCCCGTCGGCGGCAAGCCCTCCGTAACATCCTCGAACCAGTCAAGCGCCCGGAATAACGCCGTCACCGGGAACTTCCGCGTCTGCCCGATGCGCACATTGATAACACCGCTTGCCGATACCTCAATCTCAACCCACGCACCTTCATTGGGAATCACCTGCGCCGCGTGCAATACGCGACCGGCCGTGTCCACCGTGTCCCGGAAATACACGCTCGGCGAACGCGCCAACTGGCTGATCACGACACGCTCCGCACCGTTTATCAGGAAGGTACCCCGATCCGTCATCACGGGCAACTCACCCATGTACACCTCCGACTCCTTCAACTCCCCCTTCTCCTTGTTCACCAGACGCACTTTGGCATAGATCGGGGCCTCATAGGTTACATCTCGCTCGCGACACTCCGCTATGCTCAACGCCGGCTCGCCCCTACGGTACTCCAAAAAATCCAGCGAGATGTTGCCCGTGTAGTCCTCCATCGAGCTGAAATTATCAAACAGCTCACGCAAGCCGTGCGCGAGAAACCAATCGTAGGACTTGGTTTGAATCTCGATGAGGTCGGGCAACGGGAGGATGTCTTTACGCCTTCTGCGAGGATACACTACACCCGGGGTATCAAGGTGAACCATCTGCGGGAGTACCTCCTACATTGAAGCGCCATTGCGTGGTCAGAACGTTGTCGCGGTGGTGGCATACACAAAACACTATAAGCGGGCCGGCCAGGCATAATGGCGCCCACTTGAGTACTTAATGACGGAAGTTAGATCGAACTTACGGGGTTGGTAATGGACGAAGCATTCT
>CAZCJS010000386.1:0-3412 GCA_964498775.1 uncultured Armatimonadia bacterium | reverse complement strand
CGCATCGCCGATGGCGGCGATTGCAGTGGCCGCTACGCTCTGAAGGACGAGACCCGAAGTGACTGTCTGCTGGGCGGTGAACGTCTGCGCGACATCCAGCTTCGCTGTATCAGCGTCAAAGGCTTGGATATCGACCCCGATCTCAAGGCCGAGAGTCACACGCTGAGCGGCTGTATCGGCGTCATCCAGAATCGCGCGCCCTGCAGCAGTGAGGCTGGCCACGGCATAAACATCCGCTGCTGTCGTGTAGACCATTTTGTCAGCGGCTGTGGTCAGCCCTGCAATGGATGTCAGCCCAGCATCAAGCGGTTGTTTCTCCGTATCAAGCTCTGCAATCGCTGTCGGCACTGTCGTCGCAGATATTCCGCCTGACGGGGTATAAGGCAAGTCCCCAACCAGCCCAGCCGCGAGCTGGGAGCGCGAAATGCGCTTGGTCTCATCGGCGTCAGCATCGAAGATCACAAGATCATCGTCGTTGGCGCTGCCTGCGCCAGAAAGAGCCGTAAGGTCCTTGATGCGGGTGCCGGGCATAGATGTATCCTCTCGGATGGTGAGTCAGGCCCCGAAGGGCCTGATCATTATTCAAGGACGTAGTCGAAGATCACGTCGATATGCGTAGCAGTCGTGACGTCGCTACCAGTCTTGCCCACGGTCACAGCAGTACCTGCGTCGTTTGCAGTGTACGATGCACCAGCAGCAAGAACCGCAGCACCCGTACCACCGGCGGTCAGCACAGTGTTCTGCGTCAGGTTGGCCTGAGCAAAAGCAACGAGCTTGCGGCTGGTAGACACGGTACCAAGAACGTCCACGGTCGTGACTGCGGCAGCAGCACCGCCAATGGCGATGGCCTTGCAGTTCACCATGCGGATGCTCTTGCCCGCCACAGCAGCGACGAGCGTCGCCCCTGCATTGACCTCAGCAATCGTGAACCGCTTGCGCGTGCTCAAGACCGAATCGGTCACGTTCAACTGCGTGATCGTTGCAGTGTCGGCTTCGAGGTTGATCGCCTTCAGCCGAGAATGGGTTACACCATCATACTTTGACATGAGTCCCTCCTTGGATGGAGGTAGGGGCCGCAGCCCCTACCCTTAGCTCACGTCGGCCATGACGACCCACGCCTTGACCACGAGGTCAGTCGGCATGGCAGTGGCGAACGAGATGTCGAGCGTATCCGCCGCGCTGTACACGGTGGGATTCGCAAGGTTCGCCGCACTGGTACCAGTCGCGTTGATAGCGATACCGGTAGCGTACGTCACGGAGCCGTCCGTCAGGCCGAGCGTACCCGTCGTATTGGTCGACTCCACCGAGGTAACGGTGTAGCCGGCCGACAGGACGACCGAGCCAGCCGGGATCCGCAGGACCTGCAGCGTGTCGCTGGTGGTCAGGGCCGAAACCCCGGCCGCCGAACGCGCTGCGATGATCGCTGCGAAGTCCAGCTCGACGGACATGACCGTCAGGTGGTCGTTGCCTTGGGCAAGGTACGCATCCGCGGTACCCTTATTGAAGCCGAGGCTGTCGGTGTAAGCAGTCATCTATCGACCCTCCTTAGAACGAGACCACGGCCTGCGCGATGGCTTCCGGCTTCACAACCTTGTAGCCATAGACCTGCAGTCCGCGAATGATGTTGCCGAAGGTCGACTCGGCACGCAGGGATTCCATCTCCGTCATCTGCGATGCGAAGGTGAAGCCCATCTTGTGGCCGGCGATCAGGCTGTACTTGCCCGAGTCGACGTACAGATTGTGCGACACGTAGATCGTGAACCGGTCGATCATGCCGAGCCGGCCGTTGCGCACCACCGAAGTGCCATCGCCGGTCAGCGACGCGTCCTTCAGCTCCGACTTCTTGATGAGCCCTGCCATCTTGGCCGGAATCACAAGGTAGCGGTCGCCCTCGGGGGCGTTCGCCTCGTCGAGAACGGTGCCCATGTCGACGATCAGGTCGACCACCGAGGTGGTACCGCCAGCGCCGTCCTTGGTCACCGACAGCGGAGCGCCGCTGGTGCCGAGGTTGAACGAGGCAGACTGCTCGCCCGCAGTCGCACCCTTGTTGGTGGCCGCGATGTCAGGCAGCAGGTCGGTCAGAACGCGCTGGTCGATCTTGATCTTCATACGCTCGGAGGCGTCCTTGGACCAAGTGTCCATCATGTTGATGTCCGACTGGACCTTGTCCACGTCGTCCTCGACGCAAGCGAAGTACTCGCCTTTGTCGATGACAAGCTGCAGCTTCGGCTTGTCGGGATTCTCGACCGTCAGGGTCTGGCCCTTGACGTAGTCCCGAATGGTGATTTCCGGCGTGGTACGGATGTTGACCGTATCACCCATGCTCCGGATCTCGCCTTCGTAGTCGGTGTTCGAGATCGCTGCGAGCACGGTGGCGTCGTAGAAATTCTCGATCAGTTTGCCCGACCAGATCTCGGGGATGAAGTTGCCGCTATAGTTCGGGCGGCCGCCGGCGACAGGGAAAGCCATCTGTTAGCTCCTAGATCATGCAGTTACGATACGACCTTCCCGCTGTGCAGCGAAAATGTCGCGCTCAATGCGGTCCCGCTCAGTCTCCTTACCCTTGTACTTCCCCTTCTGGACATCGGTAAAGAACCGTTTGATGTCCTCTTGGGTATAGGTCTTGGGTTCCCCGGCCGTCTTGTTCCCACCGGACCGCCCCCTTCCGGGTGCGACCTGCTTCTCAAGTTCCGAAGCTGACTGTGCTGTCCGCGTGCTCCGAGCATTCGGTACACCGGCCTGCCCTTTCCAAGCGGCGAAGAAGTTCACAACCCTACGTGCATCCAGATTCCGCTGCGCGTCCTCCAGATATGTCTGGCGCGGCACGCCAGTCAGCGGATCCACTTCGAGCAGCCACGACTGGAACTCCCGACTGGTGTTGATGTCCTGCCAGTCTGGAACCGCAGTCTGCAGTTCTGCCCAGAACGCCTGCTCGCTCGATACAGCCTGACGCTGTGACAGCTGCTGTACCTTGGGCACAACATTTGCCTGCATCTGCTGCAGCATTTGGCGAAGCTGGGCGTTCTCCTGCTTCAGCGCTCCGGCCTCCTCGCGGAGCGCCACCAGGTGGCCAAGCGTGTCGTCTTTGAAGCGGGGAAGCGCGCGCCGCCGACGTTGCGAATCTCGAAGTCCCGCACGCCCCACTCGAGCGCCGTCTCGATGGCCTCGCGCGGGTCCTGACTCAATTCATCCGTGACAAATCCAAATCGCATGTCATTTACTCCAACCATTCGTCCAAGTGTTCGGTCACAAACGCGTCGTCGTTGAGGTGAGGATAGGCCCTGTAGACGCGGTCGATCTCGCCGGCCTGGCCCGGCGACAGGTCCTCCTCCGGGTCGAGGCACCAGCGGCCCGCCAGGAGTCCCTGACGCCTGAGTACCTCGTGGATGCCGGCGATGCATCCCGCGAACCT
>CAZCJS010000385.1:0-3446 GCA_964498775.1 uncultured Armatimonadia bacterium | reverse complement strand
CAGGATGATGATGCGTCTATCGCAAGAGACCGGTGAGCCAATACTTCACATCGCGGAACGCATCCGCAACCTCGGGCGAGGTATGGAGCGCCATGCGGAATTCCGGGAACTAAGGGACATGTTTGAGTAAAACCGAGCCCTGCGGAGCAAGAGAGTTGTGCGCTATTCACCAGCATTCCTCGCCTTGCGGGCTGCCAGATCCGACCACGCCAGCACGAACACGGCGGCGTAGAAAGCCCAGCCGATAGTCTGTACGTTTGAGAATCCCCACAACTTCGCCCAGCTCATCGCCGCAACTGAGCCGACCACTGATGTGAAGCCGTTGATACCCCACAGCCACGGCACCAGGTTCCTCCCCCACCCGCCGACGACGCGTATCCCACTCGGGAACGGCATTCCCAGACAGAACCCCAGCGGGAAGAGCATCACCATCGTGATCAGGCAGCGCCAGCGGATGTCATAGCCCAGCGTCGTGTCCACCACCCACGGGTATAGCCATCTGGATGCCAGGCCATAGATGACGATGCCGGCACATGCGAACATGACTACGCGCGACAGGCTCTCCACCGGCCAGCGCTGCGTGGCGAGACTCCCCAGCGCCCCACTTATGAGTATCGCGAACAGCAGCGTGGATAGACTTAGCACGGGATACCCGAGGTATAGCACCAGCTTCTGGATCAGTGACACCTCAACCAACATGAAGCCGATGCCGAGCAGCATGAAATAGGCTATCGCACCCGCAAGCGATCCTGTGCCAACGCGGCAGTCGGGGTCTTTCGCAGCTATGGTGAGCAGTGCCACAGATATCGCGAGGGCCAGGCCGAAAGCCCCCCATAGGAAACGTGTGAACTGCACGGGAATCCCGAACGTAAGGTCTATGACGAACGGCGCGTCATCCGTGCAGGGCATTAGGTTGACCGCCGGATAGCCGACACTCTGACGCTGTTGGTTCAGGCCCGCGACAAACTCACCCGCCGACATCTGCCGGTTCTCTGTCAGCCAACGCAACGGCGTGGGTACATAAGCGCCGGGCGCATAGACGGGGTCGAAGTGCGCGGCTATCACGTGCTTGGCGAAACCTTCCGCCACATCCCCGACGACAGCATTGCGGGAAATGACCAGTAAGTGACGGTAGGGGCCGAGGCGGTAGTACCGGGGTGGCACACTCGCCGCCAGGAAGTGATCCATAGCTTCTTCGCGCGGAATCCCGATCTCAGCCAGCGCCTCTCGCGCTGTGAGCATCGTCCGCAGTAGGATCAACGGCGACTGGCAGACAAAGGCGAGCTTGCCGTCGGGCGACAGGTGCTGCAGGCAATCAATGAACGCTTCCTTCGTATGGATATAGCTTTCGACCAGCGCCAGGCTACTCGAGGCGGTCGTAGCGGTTTTCGTCAGCGCCATGTAGATGATATCGAATTCCCGGTCCGACCGGCGCAGGAAGCTGCGCCCCTCGTCAACATAGATATCCACGTTTTCATAGTCATATATGTGACCATTGAAATCGCCGTATTGGCGCACGATGCGCGGGATCGAGGGGTTCAGTTCTGCTCCGACTATCTCTTTAGTGCCGACTGCCAGCGCCAGCAGGATGTCAAGGCCCCCGCCCGGGCCGATGAGCATGGCACTCTCCGGCCGGAACTGTTCGAATGGCACGAACCCGATGAACCCGCGTAGGCGCCCGCCAAGCTTCTCCAGGTCCCCGTCGAATGCTATCATGTTCGTAGGGACCTCACCATCGGTATACACATAAAGGTCCGCTTCGGGATCGAAGTTGCCCTTGCCATCAGCGTAGGAGACTACGTCGGTACGCGCGAAGGCATTCCACTCGCTACTCACTATCTCGGCCTGAATGCTGGGCTCCGAAAGCTCCTGGTACAGCGGCTTGGCGTCGGGGTCATTGGTAACCGGCATGACGGGGAGATCCAGATAGCGGTAGGTGAGATTCCCCGCCATAAGCAGCGCAAGCAAAACGACGACACCTACGCCGGCCCCGGCAATGAGCGGACGTCGCAGAGGTATTGCGACAGCAAGCGCCCCGATTGCGACCAGCAACGCGCAGATGAACGCCGCATTGATCGCGCCAAGCATCTGTAGCGCCGCAATGACGCCGAAGCTGCCTATTGCCGCTCCCGCCAGATCCGCGAAGTACAACTGCCCACCCGAAGCCGAATAAACTGCGAAGGCACGGCTCAGCAACATGCCGGCGATGAGAAACGGCCAGATACAGACCGCGCTCACTACCCAGACCGAACTGAGGTGCGCCGAAAGCGGGGTCGCAAACAGGAGGTAAAGCGCCAACGGGTATAGCAGCGCAACCAGCAGGCCGCGTCTGGCGAGTTGCGGAGCCGTCTCCAGATGAGGGAAGCGCCGCTGAATGAGGAAGTCAAGCAAGCCCCCGATCCCTAAACCGCATGTAGCTAGGGAAATGGCCAGGAACACGAAGTGGTAGCGCAGCAGCACGGAGAAGGCCCGTGTCAGTGCCACCTCAAAAGCCAACACCGAAGCCGCAGTGGCAAAGACCGCCACCATCACCCCTAGCGAGGGTCTGCCAACGGTTCGGTTTACGGAGGTATCGTCTCCTATGGCGCAACACCTCAAGCCGGCGTCTCAACCCAACATCTGGATGTCATGCCCACGTGCCGGCAACGTTATCCCCGAGACACGACTATCTATTCGGCCTCATCTTCATTTGCGTCCACGTCGCGAGTGTAGCGACACTTCGGATAGCCCGAACAGGCGACGAAAGGCCCGCGCCGCCCGGTCCGGATCAATAAAGGCTTGCCGCACTCCGGGCAGTCCTCGCCCAACTCCTGAGGCTCAGAGCGCGCGCTGTCTGTGTCCGTCTTCTTGTAACCTGCATCATACGCCGCTGATATCGGTTTCGTGTTCTTGCATTTCGGGTACGCGGAGCAGGCAACGAATGGACCGCGTCTCCCGGTCTTCACGACCATCGGCGCCCCGCACTTCTCGCACGTCAAGTCCAAGCCCTTGCCGCTATTGGCCTCTGCAGCGACATCGGCTCCGTTCTCCGGCGTGTCCAGCGGCTTGGTGTTACGGCATTTCGGATAATTGCTGCATCCAAGGAAAGGTCCGCGACGGCCCTGCCGTATCACCATCTTGCCCCCGCACTTTTCGCACACAATATCGGTTTCCTGCGCTGGAGGAAGCGGCTCCCCATCGGGCCCCAAGTTCTCGGTGTACTTGCAGTCGGGATAACCGCTACAGCCGATGAACTTCTGGTCGCGCCAGTTGTACCGATACAACAGAGGCTTGCCACACTCTGGACAGTCGCGCCCCACCGGCTCCGTCTCCTTCTCGGGCATCACGTCTGCCAGCAGGTTGAGGGTATAGTCGCAATCAGGGTAGTTTTCACAACCGGCGAATTCGCCGTGCAAAAAATAACGCTCCAGCAGTTCCCAGTACCGCCCGCCGAAAAGCTTCACCTT
>CAZCJS010000384.1:0-3447 GCA_964498775.1 uncultured Armatimonadia bacterium | reverse complement strand
ATGTCGGCATCCTGGGCCTTGGCAGTCAACATGATAACCGGGATATCCTTGTACTTCGGATTGCTCTGGAGGTTTTTGAGTACCTCGAAACCGTCCATCCGAGGCATCATTACGTCCAGGACGATCATGTCGGGCAGGCTCTCCTCAATCTTCTCAAGCGCTTCCACGCCGTCATAGGCTGTGTTAACATCATAGCCGGCCCGCGTCAGGTTCACCTCAACGAGGCGGACTATATGACGCTCGTCATCTACGACCAGGATTTGTCTTGCCATTTTGGGCCAGGTCCTCCCTTACAGACAGAAACCCACCTTGGACAGCACGGGCCGCCACAATTGCGCCGCTCTATCGTCACGGCAGTATAGCAAACGGCCTTACCATTGTCAACCAGACTACCCATGTGTTCCCTCAGATATCGCTACTCTCCGCATTTCCCTGCTCAACACCGCTATACCTGCATAGGCGCCACTTTTTTCATTCATTACGTCAATTGCGCCAGCGCGTCAAATTCATCCGCCAACGCGCCGTATAGTTGCCCGTACACCCGATAGTAACCTTCATACTTCTCGATCATCGCCGGATCGGGTGCTACGGTTTCAACAACTGCTATCGCTGCATCCACGGCCGCCGAGACCGTCGGATAGATGCCCGTGCCGACAGCGGCCAACAGCGCCGCGCCATACGCCGAACCCTCGTCCACACTCATTGTGGCTATCTCGTGTCCGAGGATGTCGGCCTGGATCTGCCGCCAGAGTCTGCTGCGCGCGCCGCCGCCGGAAGCTCGCACCTCCGTGAATCCCACGCCCAGGCCCTTGATGAGCTCGAAGCAGTCGCGCAGCCCGAATGAGACGCCCTCGAGCACCGAGCGTATCAGGTGCGGCTTCGAGTGGGTCAGGTTCAGCCCGAAGAATACTCCCCTGGCCGCCGGATCCGGATACGGACAGCGCTCGCCGCTCAGGTACGGTAGAAATACTAGGCCCTCACAACCCGGCTCCACGCCCGCCGCCGCAGCCGTCATCAACTCATACGGGTCAACATCCATTCCCTCCGCAGCCTCCACCTCTTCACTGCAGATACTGTCTCGCAGCCACCGCAGCGAGCCGCCCGCCGACAGCATCACGCCCATTACATGCCACTTGGCGGGCACCGCGTGGCAGAATGTGTGGGTTCGCAACTCCGCATCCAGCACCGGCTCATCGAGATACGCAAAGACGACGCCGGATGTCCCTGTTGTCACCGACACCGAGCCCGCGGCGACGATACCGTTGCCCACTGCTCCGGCAGCCTGATCGCCGGCTCCTGCGACTACCGGCGTCCCATCCGCGAGGCCCGTAAGCGCTGCTGCTTCACCGGTCAGCCTCCCCGTCACCTCCACCGACTCATAGACCTTCGGCAGCAAGCGCTCCTCAAGCTCCAGCCCCTCAAGCATCACGCCCGACCAGCGGCGCTGCGCCACATTCAGTAGCGACGTCCCGGAGGCGTCGGAGACATCGGTGGCAAACTCCCCCGTCAGCATGAAGCGGACATAATCCTTGGGCAGCAATAAGCTTGCCAAGCGCGCATAATTCTCCGGCTCTTTTTCGCGCAACCACAGAACCTTCGGAGCCTGGAAGCCGGTTAGAACCGGGTTCAGCGTCTCCTCAACTACCCGTTCAACGCCGATACGCTCCGTAATAGCGTCACACTGCGCCGCCGTGCGCTGGTCGCACCAGAGTATCGCCGGACGGATGACCTGATTGTGTGCGTCGAGAAATACGGAGCCATGCATCTGGCCCGACAGCCCGAGGCCGATTATGTCACCGGCGGCAACCTGCGCCTCCGCGACTGTGGCCCTGATGGCGTTGCAGGAGGCATCCCACCACTCCTCGGGATTCTGTTCAGCCCATCCCGGTCGCGGAGTCAATAGGGGATAGGTGGCCGTGGCATCCGCGACAACGGTGCCCTCCTGGTCAACCAGCAGCGCCTTAGCCCCGCTGGTGCCGACGTCCAGCCCGATGAGGTATTTCATGCCATATCACCGCCTGTTTCTACTCCGGCCGGCAAGCTCTCACGCTTCGGTAATCGTTACCGTCTCGCCGCTCTTGACGGCTTTGAAGACGGTGGCGTCGCCAGCTATGGTGCCGAAGACGTTGACCGGACTGGCCGGACGAATCTCATCCCCCGAGCTCATCGGCGTGGGCCCGAAAAAGATGCACAGCGCAGTGCCGGGCGGCCAGTAGCCCAGATCGCCCATCTCCACTGTCGCCTGTGCGTCCTCCGGCTCGATACTCACACCGATGGAGAAGTAGATCTCGTCACCCCACGTCTCCGCCGGCGCCTCGATGGGTAAACTCGCCTGAATTTTTTTTGCCGTCATGCTGTCATTGAGTGTCGCCTCGACCGCAACATCTCCTGCCGTTATCTTGATCTTGTCGCCCATATCCATCACTCCCTAATGCACTGTTACTCTTGAATTACAGAGCAGACACATTCCTGCTGCTCAGAGCCTCTACACCATCTGACCCTGTAGGCCGAACCGCCAACAATCGCAAGCTGGAAACTTGCGCTACAGGTGGTAGTTTTGCGAATGTCCGCAAGCTACCAGGTGCTGCCGGGCTACGCAGCAGCCACACCACGTTCAATGCCGTGGCGCACAATACCGCCGCCGTCAGCAGGCCCCGCCCCGCCGCCGCACAGACACCTCAGTGAATAAACATCCCAAACCGCTCGCGCACAAACCACTCCGTCCCCCCCCGGCGTGGCACTGGTAATGGAGTGGCATCGCGATCCCCTCCAGCATCATATAGCAGTATCGGCCCGCAACGCGACTCCTATTTCGCGATCGGCGTCATTGTTCCTGCCCTATTCGGACTTGCGGCCCGCTGCGTTCGAAGTTAGGGTTGTTTTGATGGCTTTGATTTGCTATAGTGATGGTAGTTCGACAACCCAAGTATGGGGAAGCGTTGAGAAATGCAGAGAGATTCTTCGCATGGGGGCGAGCACCGGCGTTCGATAGACGCCATGAAGAGGACGCAACGCGTGGAGCAGACGGTACTGAAGGCCCTATCGGCAAAGGGCGAAGAGAGGCTTTCATCGCAGCCTTACTACGTATTGCTTCTTGGCCCTGAGTTCCAGACTGCCAGACCAAGGAGTGCGAATAACGCAGCGAAGGTCGGTGGATACAAGCGCAGAGTGCTCAGAGACCGCCTTGAGCGAGACGGATATGAAGTATTGACTGGCGAGGACATTGCGCAGGTACTGGCCAACTGCGAACATGGACCTCTCAATGAACTCACAGCGTTTACGGTTGAGAACGGCCTGATCGCCACAGCAGCAGCAATCATAATCATCCCAACGGCACCCGGCGCCTGTGTTGAGCTAGGACAGATTGCAGATAGTCGCCGTAACTGCGAGAGGACGTGTGTACTCAGCCTGAAGGAATATGCACAGTCTTACTCAGGGCGCGCCATC
>CAZCJS010000383.1:0-3454 GCA_964498775.1 uncultured Armatimonadia bacterium | reverse complement strand
TGACTCGCCGTCAGATGTGTTCCGCTACTACCGGATTGTGGATACCAGCGTGTCGTATAACTCAACCAACGGGGATCAGCTGCCGTTTACCGAGACACATACCGTTATCTCCGACCCGGGCAACGCCCGTGTAATTGATGTAGTGACAACGGTGAACGCCGCAGGTCAGCAGAGCCACAGTGTCCGTGTAGTGACGCCGAGCCACGTGAAGGCTGCCGGAGGTGCGGCACGGCTCCAACGGATCAGCTACACGGCCGCGCGGCCGATATTCGATCCATCCGATACGCCGACGCCCGATAACGTGGTTCATCCGGTCATCGGGTATCTGTGCGCGGCCTCGAATCTGCACCAGCTTCTGGTGGTTGAGGCGACTACATTGGCGATCAACCCGCCGTCCGTCAACCAGCCGTATGGCGGATCGGTCGGGAGCAACTGGAACTGGCTGGCATGGCTGTGGGACCCGGACCTCAGCGATACCGTCTATGGGCCGTCTGACTCATTGATCTTCCGCAACATCAGGGACCTGCAGACCTCCTACGAGGGCGGTGACTTCTACATCACCGTGACATGCGGGCAGTATGCCGGGCGGCGCTCGAACGTGCAGGACAACCGGCCGCACGCCTTGGCTCAACAGGGGGACGGAGTCTTCGAATTCTGCGCGAACATCAGCGGGGTTCCGGGCGCATGGACGCTCGTGCCGGCGCTGGATGGCGGCGGACTTCCGGATCCCGATACGCCGATCTGGTACATGACGCGGGAGAACTACATTTATTCATATCCGGGCGTGCCAACACGCCGCGACCTGGCCAATATCCGCTATCTTGATGTGGACACCAATCCGTATTGGCAAACGATGCCGTGGTTCCCGGTGTCGGCGATGCGTCTGCCGTGCGATAACCGGCCGATGGACGCCAATGGCGACGGCGTAATGGAGCGGTACTGCCGCCATCTGATTACCAACTACGCCGACCTGATACCGAACCTGAGACGGGACGCGATCGCTGATACGACGGCGCCGGCTTCGTTGTACAGCAGTGTCATTGTGGCTCAGACCGATGACGGGAACAATAACTACCCGGGCGACGACGTGTTGGACATTGACCGGCGGCTGGTGACGCCGAATCCGAATGAGCCGGATTGGAATGACCCGCCGGCACAGCCGACTCATGCTGCGCAATAAACCGGGGGATGGTTTCATAGTTTCAGAGAGAGGAAAACCGACAATCAGGCGATTATCATGAGATATGAAATTGGGGTGCCGGCAGTGCACAATTGCAGAAGGAAGGAGAAGCCGATGCGTGGGATTGTGACCGTAACGTTTCTCGCGATGGTGTTTGCTGCTCTGGCGGGCACGGTCGCGGCGCAGAGCCCGTATGAGATGCGGGCGTATGTGGGGCCGACGGGCGGGCCGACAGAGATGTTCAACATGGCGGGGATCAGGGCCACCTATGTCTGCCCGTACTGTGGGCACTCCTCGTATGATGATGGCACTGGCACTCCCATCTGCTCCAATCCCTACGACGACTCCGACCACCCAAGCAACCTGGCCATGGTAAAGGCCACCGCGGCGGACCGCGTGCTGACGACTTCGCAGCATGTGGTAGCCGCCGGCGACCCGCACGACTACCAATACACCGACACCTCCGGCAACACCGTGCGCCGGATAGTCATGGGCAAAGTCTTCCACCCCGAGGACAACGGGGATACAACGCGCTCGACGCTGCACCTGCGGACTTGCGACATGGCCGAGGCCGACGGGACGAGTGGCGCCGGCGATAAGATTGACGGCAATACGCACATGCGATTTTTCATCATGCCGCCCGGGGTGACGAGGCCGTGCGCGACGGTCTCCGGCATGACGGAGACTGAGGGTGACGGCAACGGCGGAATAATCATCGGCATCAACCCCTACCGTGTGGACGATGGCGACGAATGGTATATCGAGTACCGGACCTGGCGCACGTGGTTGATCTTCTTCTGGGTGTACCACGCCGAAGTGAGGATGTACAGTCAGCTCTACGGCGAGGACTTCGATGCCGAGCATGTCGTCATCCAGGGAACGACTACATACATCAGCAACTCCGGCGCTGTGACGGTGCAGGCGACACATGGGGGCTTCACGCTCGACCAGCAGTACCGGTACAGATTCACAGTCAACAGCAATGCCAGGCTGTTCCCAAGTCATGATGAGATGCCGGCTCTCGTGGAGGCGAGCCTGGCTACAGTCACGCCCAGGGGTTGTTGGCTGGAGTCCAGTAGCGGCGCGATCACCACCGACAGCAACGTGGCTGAGACGGGGGCCCCGGCCGTGGCGACGAGTGCGCTGGAGATACAGCCGAACGAGGTCGGCATCGGTACGGCAGCAGTGCAGTACGCTGATGACAGTCCAGTTGGCGGGGGCGTCCTCTGGGGCGGCCTGGGCCTGCTGTCCTACTGCTGCTACGACGGCTGGGAATGGCAGTACGATTGGGAGAATGAGGTCAGCAACCTGGACGTAGGAAACGGCACGGCGAATTTCGCCGCGCGGCAGTATGTCGAGTACCTCGGCGAGACGCGGTATGTGTCCTCGCGTGTGGTCGTACCTCCGAGCGACAATCTGTGGGCACATTCCGACGATTACGGAGATACCGAGGCGGCGGAACTGACCGACACATATCCACGCATCATCCTGGGTAGTGTGCTCGATCCGACGGTGCCCAATCCCATTGTCTACGGTGAATACGGCCCGGGCATGCGTACACCGACGAGGCAGTTTAACCTTTACAACCGCTTCCAGGACAACAGTGTAGAAGTGACCTCGCCACGGCGGTGTGAATTCTGTGGGCGCATTGAGACGGACCCGGCGGTAACCGAATGCTCGAACCACGCGACGCCGATTGCACTTCCCACAAGCGAGATGGTCGGGCACTACTACGCCGGCCATGACATCTGGAGCGACATGGCGGTGTCGGGCACAGTTGAGCGGGTTGACAACACCGGAACCGTAACTTCCTACGCGATGCGCCACATCTTGCCCAAGAGTGCCTGCAAGTTCGGCTACGAGATATCCGCCTCGCTCTTCGATAGCCACGAGTATGACCGGAATGTCTATCAGGTTTATACGCACGAGGATGACGCCGATTCGTCGAACGCGCAGTCAGTTCACGTTCAGATTCCGCCCCATCAGCCTCCGTCGGTTCCGCCGGCAGCCGGCGCGACTTTCCGCAACTACCTTGATGACGATGAGGGCTACCGTGGCGGAATGATCACGTGGGCCGATGAGGAGCGCCTGCATGAAACTCTGTCGGACGAGAGTAAAGCGGCTTTGACTGCCGGCTGGGATGTGTTCTACCGTGTCCCTGACACCGGCCGGCTGTTGCCTACCGCAGACGATGCCAACAATAGCGAGTGTATGCAGCACGAGTTCTGCGACGTATGCGGCGATTGCTGGCGCCGCGGTCAAGCCGGGTGATCG
>CAZCJS010000382.1:0-3459 GCA_964498775.1 uncultured Armatimonadia bacterium | reverse complement strand
CGTTAGCCTGCTACATCCGCCGGTACGGACAGGTCGGATTTGTCCAGAACTGTCTTCCCGCCTAACTCCACCTTCAGATGGGGCGAGACGGCGCCCTCACCGGCCAGTTTCAGGCTCACGTGCCGGGTCTCGCCGCCCACCGTGCAGGAGAATTCGACAACCCCATTACGCACACTCACGACTGCATCAGCGGCCTGCGTCTGCCCCAATTCCAGCAACGTCACCAGCACCACTTCATGGGCGCGCGGGGTATGAGCCTGAATGTAGGGATTATACTTCTCGGCCCCGGGATAGGTCACATACTCGACAGGGACCTCCACCGGGTGCAGGAAGCGGACCCGCATTTTCTTCTCAGCCTTGAGAATCGCGACCTCGCCGGGCGCAGCTTCCGCTCCCACCACCATCTCGTTGCCGTCGCGTGTGACTTGGGCAAGATCGCCCCATGAATGTGGATGCACCAGCCACTGGAAGCTGCGTGGCTCATCTGCCGCTTGGAGGTCATCAACCATTAGCAGCAGGTCCGGCTTGAGATAGATCAGGTGCCGGTGGGCTCGGCTGAGCAGCGACCTGCTATACGCCGCCGTGGCGTCACCCATCGCATAGTCAACGTCGCGACTCGTCGCGAAATACGGTATGCTGCCCCGCTTGTGAATCTGCATCTTGCCGTCAACGAGTATGCAATTGTGGCCGACTGCACCCCGGGCGAACTCACGCAGAGCTCCGGAGAGTGAAGAAGCATAACCGCAATCCATCGCCAGCGCTGTCCCACTGCGGTAGATGAGGAAATTGTTCTGATCCATGTGGGCATGGCCTGCGCCTGAGGAACTGCACTGCAGCGCGATGAGCGTTCCGTCCTTCTCCCAGCCGGAACGTAGCGACGCCCAGCCCACGCGCGGGAATACAGCCCCGGGCCGGTCCGGGTCTCTCTCGGTTACCGGCGTCTCAGGATCGAAGGCGATGAACTTGTAGTGATCCCATTGCGGATAGCGTACGGTGTCGGTTTGCCGTAGATACCACCCGGCATTCCCATCCTTCGTGTATGCCCCCAGCAACGTGAGCGGAAAATGCCATGCTACGTAGCCTACAGTACCCCCGGCGTCGGCGAACCATGCCTGGTAATGCCAATCGTTGGCAAGGAACGCCGTCCCAAAGCGCGGCATCACCGGCAGGAACGGGTGGTCCAGATGGTCGGCGCCGAAGTTGCGGTTCAGCGAATCTGCGAGAAAGATGAGCAGGCCGTATGCCCACGAATCGTAACCCATGCCCTCCGTCCGGTGGCTGTTCGTCCGTTGGTCCCAGTAGTCGAGCAGGCAGTCTTCGGCCAGGCGCACGCATGTGGCCGCACCCTCCGTCTCGCCCAGCGTGGCTATGGCTGAGAGCCCCATGGCCGTCGTCCACAGCGCATAGCCGTTGGTGTTGCCCATGCCCGCAGCCAACACATTATACAGCGGCACCAACACGTTCCTCTGCAGGGCCTGTGCCACAAGCGCCCGCTCATCCACACTTAGGAGGTTGTAGCAGAGATCATACGCAAAGCAGGCCCCGATTGAAATATTACCAATCTCCAGCGCCGGGCGGTTGTTGACCGGATCGTACCATTGTGGCCACTCAGATATCGCCAGCAGTAGGTCTTTAGCGCGGTTGCCGTAGGCCGCGTTGCCGGTGGCTGCATAGACAAGCGACAGGCTCTTGAGTCGCTCCGACAGCGCTGCCGCGACCGGGTTCCAACTCAGACCGCCGCCCTCCTGGAGCATCTCTTTCGGCGGCCATGGCAACGAGCTTGCTCCAAACGCAATCTCCGTCTCCTCGAGATACTTGTCGGCGCGACTACGGATGCCTGCCAGCAGCGATGCCGGGGACGCTCCATAGACGCCCTCGGTGTTGTCCGCGGCTCGTTGCGCGAGCTTGGCCACTGCCTCCGGACTGACAATCGCCCGAGGATGCGCGGGCAACTTCCCCGCCAACGGCTTCTCAGTCGCGAAGATCTCCGCCGTCGTAAGCGCCCGCCTCAAGACTATGTCATCAACCTGCAAAGCTCCGCACGGAAGCATAGCCGACAGCCCCACCGTCGCCTTCAGTGCGCCTTCCGGAGCTACAGTCTGAGTTGTGAGCAGGCCCCACTCCTCGCCCTTCGGCGCATCGCCCGTTGATATGTGCGGATGAGAAAGCTCCGTACCCTCGGCGTCGTAAAAGCGGAGCTCGGCCCGCGCTGGAGCAAACACGTCCTCCGCCACGCCCACAATTCGCGCTTTCACGGAAAGCCGATAGGTCTGTCCCGCCTCGATCTCCGTCTCAGAGACTGGCACGCGCACCCATGGCGCGAAGGCTTCGTTTCCCGGCGGCGCTGATATCTGCCAGTAAGATAGGTCGCCCTGCGGCTCGGCAACTACTTCCGCCACATAACCGGGTGGCATCTTGGGAGTAGAAGTGCTCCTGAAGTCCTCGTGCAGTATATGGCTGTCGTCCTCACCCGCATCAAGTGTCAGTTGGCGCTCAGTATGCAGCTGCGGCCTCTGCACGGGCGCGGCAGTCGGCGGAGGCAGTTGTGGCCCGAAACGCTCCTGGCCTTTTCCATACAACAGGTAGAGCATGACGCGGTAGCGGAACTCATTACTCGTCGCGTCGCTTCCACCATGACCCAGATCCCCGTTGGTCTGAATGACCTCGCCGTCACCGTAAGGAAATGCTGCTACGGCGGTAGTGCCGCCGATGTTGGCGAGAAGTAGCTTGCCCGGCGGCTCGATCTTCGCAATCCGAGCTGCATACGCGCTGTACCGCACGATCTGGCCGAGCCTCATGCCCGCAGTGATTGGGTGGCTGTTGTCGGCAACGATCCAGTCCGGGCCGCCACCCCAGCCACGAATGTTGCCGCGTCGATTTATCATCACCTCTGGCGGCGAGCAGCCGAACGAGCAGAGCACCCGCCCGCCAGCCTTGACGTAATCAGCCACTGCCCCGTCGGCCGCATCCGTGAACCCATAAGTCTCCTGCCCGGCTTCCCCACGTGTGACGACGACCAGAGCAGCGTACTTTGCCAGAGCTTGCGGATCCTCGAGTTCAGCGCCGGACACCTGCTCGCCCACGCCGCCGAGTTCCTCGATAATCCCGACGTATGCCCGCCGGTACTTCTCGCCTGCCAGACCCACCAGCGGCGGTACCGCCGCCGCTTGCGTAAGTGCTCCCAGCAGCGCCAGTAGAAACAGACACACCGGCACGGTTTTCATCATCCGTCCGACCTCCAATCACCCTATCATCCGGCGAATGGCTCGCCAGCACAATGCCACTTCATTTCCCTTTCGCGCAGTTGTCAGCGATTTCCTGCCTGGATTTCCTCGGTGGCTTTGCTACTAAAGCCATGACGCGGTTGCCAGACATCTGGCGCGGTGGAGCAGGTTACTTGCGCCGACCGCTATCATGCGCTATATTGGTCTTGACGAGCGCGATGTAGAGTGGTAGTGA
>CAZCJS010000381.1:0-3477 GCA_964498775.1 uncultured Armatimonadia bacterium | reverse complement strand
CGGCCTCATTGTCAATAGCCCGTTGACTGTGAAGACGGCTCAGGATGGGCCTGCCACCGGCGTCTTGACCTTCTCGCTAAGTGCAAGCCTCCAAATTGCCGGGGCACAGTGGTTTGAGGGCGTCGAGGTCATGGCCGGAGTGGACACGACCACCCGCTATTACCGCCATGATGCCGAGGGGCTGGCGGTTAGAGAGACCACCGCGCAGGACGATACGCCCTACTACCGCATCCGCCAGCCGATTGCCGAGGGTACGACCTGGACGCTGCCGTTTGATGAAACCTATGAGCTGAAGATCGTCGGCGTCAAGGAGACGTTAGCCGTGGAAGCGGGCTCCTTCAACGACTGCCTGCAGATCGAGGAGACGACTACTTGGGAAGGTGATGACTATAAAATCGTCAACTGGTTTGCTTCCGGCACGGGCTTAATTCTTACGCAGGACTACTTTAACGGCAACCTTGCCGGCGAAGCTGAGCTTGCCAACTACGGATTGGCCGTACAGTGATCGTGCAGGCCTCCGCTTGCGGCTCCGGAGAGACGTGCACCGGATGCCACCGGATATTGCATCAGACGCCTTGATTTGGTATACTTGTGGACAGGCGGTGGGTCCCAGAGACGACTGGGTAGCTGTCCGGCTTGGTACGTGCGTATGGACAAGTTCGGCCTGTTGTACGCGAAAGGAGTCTTGGCATCATGCCATGCAGCCATAGCAGAGTTACGGTTTTCATCGCAGCAGTGGCCATCGCAATCTTGGCCGGCACTCCGGCGTTCGCCCGCGAGGTGCAGTTAGCAGGCATTCGCCTGGGTGACCATGCTGTCAATCTCCTTGACATCTACGGCCAGCCTGACGGCATTGCCCTTGGTGCCGGTGAGGAGTTGGCCGCCGCGCAGGCTCCGGCAGCAGCAGCGGGGGCAGGCCCTGACATGTTCGCCCCTCCCGGCGGCTTGCTCGGCGATATCGGTGGCTTGATGGGTGATCTGCTCGGCCCGATGCCCGGAATGGGTGGTGGGGCTGCCATGGCCGGACCTCCCGGCGCAGATATTGCTGCTCTTCCCGAAGGTGGTCCTGGTGGTTTTCCCGGTGAAGGCGGTGCCGGCGCGGCCCCCGGAGGCGGCGGAGCAGCAGCCGGCGGTGCCGTAGCGGCTGCACCATTCCCCACCTGGGCCCTGCCCGTATGGGTCACGTTGCGCTCTCATGAGGTCGAGTGGATTTATCGCAAGGATGCCGTCGTAATCGGTTTCGTCCTGGATCGCGACGGCTTCGTCCGCGTCATCGCTGTTGCCGCCGAGGAATGTGGCTATGCCCGCACTGCGCTGTGGCAGCCGCACAGATACATCAAGCTCGGCGACAGTTTCAAGCGCGTCATTTACCGCTACGGTTATCCTGATGAACAGATAGGGTTCAGTTGGAGTTCTCCCGGATCGGCCAGTATCGGCGGTGGCAGCGTCACCGTCACGTTCGGCCAGGTCAGCCGCACATACTCCCGCGACATGATGCTGCGCTACACCGAAGACAACAACGTCTCATTTACGCTGCACAACATGGTTGTCACCCGCATACACATCTGGGAATAGCGCCACGACTTGCACCGCTTCACCCGTCGCACGTCTTGCCTCCGTGCGGCGCACGTATTGCCTCCGTGCGGCGGCTTCCACAGCTTCGGGAGCCGTCGTTCGCTCTCCCCTGGTGGTAAGCTCCCTCGGTGCTAAGTTCATTTGCTGGTAAATTCGTTTGACGGTAGAGTGTCGTGCCGGGAAGGATTACGTCACCGGGTGTCGAAGGTGTAGTGGTCTCACATCGCGCTAGCCCCGGTCTCGAGCTTGTGATGGATAGAAACGACGACATTATCGAAGAAATCAAGCGAAGGGTTGATATCGTCGCTCTGGTATCACGCTATGTGACCTTGGAGCGTGCCGGCCGCCGCATGCGTTCGCGCTGCCCCTTTCATGAAGAGACGCAAGCCTCCTTCTATGTGGATGCCGAACGCGGCTTTTACCACTGTTTCGGGTGCGGTGCAGGCGGTGACGTGTTCAGGTTCCTCATGGAGATTGAGGGACTGAGCTTCCCGGAGGCCGGCCAGCGCCTCGCCGACATGGCGGGCCTGCAGTGGACAATCTCTCCGGGCGCCAAGCAGGCACGAGACCGTCGCGACATCATCCGGAAAGCAAACGAAGAAGCTGCCGGATTCTTCCAGCGTGCTCTGCGGGGTGCGCAAGCAAATGCCGCCAGGGAGTACCTCCTTCAACGCGGCATCGGCGCAGATGCAATAGCGAAGTTTGCCATCGGCTATGCACCGGAGAGCTGGGATGCTCTGCTGAAATTCCTGGCCGGCAAGGGCATCTCAGGTGAGCAGGCCGAAGAGTGTGGACTGGTGAAGCCGCGTGACAGTGGCGGCTACTACGATGTCTTCCGCCACCGCATCATCTTCCCGATTTGCGAGGTCAGCGGGCGGGTCATCGGCTTCGGCGGCCGAGCGCTGGACCCCGAAGACCAGGCCAAATACATTAACTCCCCCGAGACTCCGCTTTTCAAGAAGAGTCGGACAGTCTATGGCCTCGACCTCGCGCGACAAGCCATATCCGACGCCAAGCAGGTACTCGTAGTCGAGGGTTACACTGATGTTATAGCGGTCGCCGAGGCCGGCATTGAGAACGTGGTCGCATGTCTCGGCACGGCGACGACGCCGGACCACCTGAAGCTATTGGGCAGATATGCAGATGAGATAGTGTTCATCTATGACGGTGACTCAGCCGGCATGCAGGCAGCGCTCCGTCACGTCGAAGTCTTCGAAGGCGCCCCAGCCGATGTCAAGGTCGCGGTTCTGCCCACCGGACGTGACCCCGATGATGTCATCCGAACGCTCGGGGCCGACGGCTTACTGCAGATTATTGAGAAGCGCCTGAGTCTCGTCGAGTACCAATTGCGGATGATTTTTGCCGGCCATGAGGACGATGGCGGAGCAAACCGTGCCGCAGCCGCACACGAGGCGGCACAGGTGCTGGCCAAGGTTCCACAACTTGCGCGCCGAAGCGCACTACTCGCGACTGCCGCGGATTGGTGGGGGCGCGGTAATCCGGGGCGCACTGAGGCGATGATGCGCGTGCTGAATGAAGAGGTTGCTAATGTCCTGCCCGGCAGACGGGGGCACCGTGCACCTGCGGCGGGCAGCAGAGATCGCCGCTTCATTACTGAGACGGTATCGCGCCTGGCAGATGGCGTAGCCTCCGGCTGTCTGAGCGCCGAAGGGACGATGCTTTCTACGGCGTTCTCCGATTGCGACTTCGCCATCGCGCTAACGGAACGCCTCGATCCCGAAGACCTGGTGGACGAGAGGGACCGCGCCATCTACACTTGGCTTGCCCAACATCTGGACTCCGGCGGCGACTATCAACCTCATGCAATCCTCGACGAGTTTGCGGATGCCGAGGAGATTGCCGACCGCGCACGGGAACTGGCAATGCGGCAAACAGATTGTG
>CAZCJS010000380.1:0-3484 GCA_964498775.1 uncultured Armatimonadia bacterium | reverse complement strand
GTGACCTCTTCGACCCCGTCACTAGCAAGTTCGTCCCTACCGCTAAGATGCGCTACAGCCGCTTTGGTCATGCCGCAACTCGTTTATCTGACGGTCGCGTCCTTATCACCGGAGGCACGCAATATCCCGGTGAAGCCACATTGGCCGCCGCCGAGATTTATGCCCCGGCAACTGGCGAATTCCTGCCTGCGGGGCAGATGCTCGCCGAGCGATCTCGCCACACTACCACACTGCTACCTGATGGGCGCCTTCTCATCACCGGCGGCTACAGCGCGAAGGCCGGCCGCCAGCTTGCCTCCACTGAACTGTTTGACGCGTCCTCCATGATGTTCGCTCCGGGCCCCGAAATGGCCGTTGCCCGCATGGACCACACTGCCACGCTACTACCCGATGGCCGGGTGCTCATCGCCGGAGGCTTTAATGGCATCAGCGAGCCGCACACGGTAGCATCCTGCGAGGTATTTGATCCACAACACAACACTTTCGCGCCTGTCTCAGTTCTGCCATCTGCGGTCCACGAGCACAAAGCCGTACTGCTTCCTGACGGGACCGTGCTCATCTCAGGAGGGTTAGCAATCCGGGGACAGGCGAGGCGCTATCTCGGTGATACGACAATCATCACCCCTTGATTCTGCATCTGCTCCCTACTAACCCGACGAGTCGCCGGGACTTGCCCGTGGTGACGCTGTATTTCCAACCGAATGATAGCTACAGAGTAATCCAATCGCCGGGGAAGCCCACGTTGCTGGGATTTCAGGCAGGAGAATCATGTCCAGACCGCGAATTCTATAGTAGGAGCATCTCCAGGTTTTGCTCCATCAAACAGCATTCGCAGGTCAAAGCAGGTATGGGGGCGCCATGGCGTGTCGTGTATAATGATAGACATGCAACGCTGTCATCGAGTCAGCATACCTGCTACTCACAGCATGGAGGAAAATGAATGTCAGAACTCCGCAAGGACCCAATCCTCGACCGCTGGGTAATAATCGCGGCGGAACGCGGTAGACGACCAAACGACTTTACTAGCGAGCAACCACCCGATGCGTCAATCAGCTGTCCATTTTGCGGTTCTAACGAGCACATGACTCCACCCGAGATCATAGCGATGTGCGATACTCCTCGAGAGCCAAATAGCAGCGGCTGGCAGGTTCGGGTGGTGCCCAACAAATTCCCGGCTCTATCCATCGAGGGCGATGTTGAGCGCTCAGGGATCGGCCTCTTCGACCGCATGACGGGTATCGGCGCCCATGAGGTGATCATAGAGAGCCCCAACCATTGTGATGATATCGCGATGCTGGACCCCGAATACGTCGTCAAGATAATTGATACGTTCATCCAGCGCACAACGGATCTGCGCAGTGACCATCGCTTCCGGCATGTCATCATATTCCGCAACTACGGCGCTGCTGCGGGAGCCTCACTCACTCATCCACACTCACAGCTTATCGCACTCCCGATTGTGCCCAGACTTGTCAGTGACAAGCTCACCGCCGCACGCAACTACTACCACCACAAGGAACGCTGCATCTTCTGCGACATCATTGAGCAGGAACTGGCCATGCCCGACCGTGTAGTCATGCGGAACGAGCACTTTCTCGTACTTTCGGTGTTCGCTGCCAGATTCCCTTTCGAGGTCAACATCTTTCCACTGCACCATCAGCACGACTTTGTCCTGATGGACGGCGACCAGAAGACTGCGCTAGCACATATCCTCACCGATCTGCTCGGCCGCTTCCGCGACCTCCTTGGGGACCCGGCCTACAATCTGATGATACAGACCGTCCCGAACACCGTGCCGCGGCCCGGTCACCCGGAATACTGGGGCACCATCCAATATGACTACCACTGGCACATCGAGTTGGTTCCGCGCCTGACTAAGGTCGCCGGCTTTGAGTGGGGAACCGGCTTCTACATCAACCCAGTATCTCCGGAAAGCGCCGCCGAATTCTTACGCGGCGAGGGCGAGGACTCGCTCGCAGTTTCAGGCAGTTAGCACAAATGGAGAACCCAAATGACGCACCACGACGATAGTACGGCCGACATCAAGGGACCGGACTCGGACCCGTCGCCAAAGCCACGCGGCAAGCAGGCAGCCCTCGCTGAAGAGGTCATTGCCACGCTTCCTATCGCCCTGCTCGTCGTTGATGAGAACCTCAACATTGTGCTGGCCAACTCCGCCTTCTGTCAGTTGCGCGGCCTGCCTGAGGAAGACCTGCCCGGTACAAGTATCTGCGACGTACTGCCCTCCGGCGCGGAAGACAACGGTGACCTTTGCGCAGCTGTAACCTCAACACTCGAGACTGGAGAGTGCATCCAGTGGTTCGGCTACCGCTACACCGCCACCGACCAGAGCGACCGGATGATGGACATCCATATCGCCCCCGTTTCGGGTCCCCGCGCGAAGCGCCACGCGTTACTTACGCTGGATGATGTGAGCGAGGAACGCCGTCAGCTCTACGAGCTTTCCGTGCTTCAGCAAGTGGCCCAGGCGATGCTTGGAATGCTCGAGTTGCGGCGGCTTCTCCACGCCATCCTCACCGGGATGACTGCGGGCGGCGCCATCGGCCTCGGCTTCAATCGGGCATTCCTCATGCTCGTTCACCGCGAGAGCGATTTGCTCAAAGCGGAAATGGCCGTCGGCCCGGCGGATGCCGAAGAGGCCGCCCACATCTGGGCCGATCTCGATATCCATCAGCAGACCATGGATGACCTTCTCGCCGGATATGATGCCCAATCGGCAACGGAGAGAAGTCAGTTCTTCGGCGTGGTCGGCGATCTTGAGATACCACTCCAGGACAATACCATGCTGCCTGTTTCAGTTCTCGACCAGCGTACCACGGCTCACGTAGTAGACGGCGCCGGCGATCCGCGTGTACCCGAGGATTTTCTCCGACTGCTCGGCGCTAATGAGTTCGTTGTCGCGCCGCTGCTCGCCAACCACCGTCGTATCGGGATCATCTACGCCGACAACTCCATAACCGGCCGCCTCATCTCGAGGTCTGACGTACTGCTCTTCACATCATTGGCCAACCTGGCAGCTCTCGCCATTGATCGCGCTGCAGCCTATGAGGAGGTGCACCAGCACGCCGCTGAAGTCGAGGAAGCCTATGAGCAATTGCAGGCTGCCCAAGAACGCTCACTGCGTGCTGAAAGGCTCGCTGGCATCGGTGAGATGACGGCCACTTCGGAGCAGGTCCGCATCGGACCGCTCCAGGACGATCCGGCCTGGTCGAGGTCGGCGGCTCCCTCGGTTCCCGGCAGCACAAACGCGAGTGCCAGAACTGCCACCAGCAAGGTGTTTCGCAACGGCGATCGGTTGCCCGACATGACGCCTCCCTCTCGCACGGGATTCCTCTCCGATCGTTCCTTGCCCAGGGCCATTCCAGCTGTGACGGGGCCGCCAACTCAGCGGCCGCGCGATGCGCGGACACGAGACGTCGCGGAGACGGGACCCGCGGTAGACTCGTGTCGAGGTGGTCGGCAT
>CAZCJS010000379.1:0-3486 GCA_964498775.1 uncultured Armatimonadia bacterium | reverse complement strand
GCCGCCTCCGTTTTCGGTCAGCTACAGCTATGTCTATTATACCTATCGGCAGGTATTGGGAAATACTTTAGCCCATTATGTGGCTATTGTCAAGCCTCCTCCTCCCGCCACTCCAGCCACTGGTAGGCATACAGCTCCACCAGCCGCGCCTCGATGCCCGTGTGGCCCACCTGGTAGGCACCTGACAGCCACGCAACCGCCTCCTCGTCTGTCATCCCTGCGTCGGCGAGCGCCTCGCAGGTCATCTCAACGCACTGCTTGGTCTTGTCGAGGAGCTCGCGGTTGTTGGCAGCTTGGATGATGGATTCCCACTCAGTCATGTCAGCACCGTCCTCTTTGTCACAGACGAGTCCACCGTCTGCCACTTCCCGTCCTGGTAGCGAGCGCACACGCTCCCGTGCAGGCCACCGCGCTCCATCTCCAGATGCTTGCCAACGATGCCAATGTGGTCCACGGCCCACCTGACGTACTCGCCGCGGGATAGCATCATGTAGCGCATCTCCGCCTCCTCCCAGTCGTCCATCGTGTCGATATCGATGGCGTAGCGTGGGTCTATCTCCACACCGGCGATGCTATCACACATCCACGTTTTCTGCGTCATGAGCGAGCGGGTGCGGCCCCAGTACCACTGACCGGCCGAGTGATAGGTAGGCTGGAACGCTTGTGAGTTGGTGTTGTCGTACTCCGGGTAGCGCGACTTTACCCGGCCGTCGACCATGAGGAGTGACCGCTCAACTGCGTCAGGCGCTTTGTACACCGGGAACGCTACATCGGCGCCGGTTGCGAGGAGCTGCTTGTAGCCGGATAGGATGCCTACCGATCCGAGCTGGATGAACGGCGCGCACGGGTAGACCATGCACACGTAGTCGTACTCCTCATCCTCGTGGTACAGCACCTCCAGGATCACGTCGATCATCGGCTGGTCGTCGGTGCAGTCAGCGTGAGCACGCCGGTAGTAGACCGCGCCGTTGCGTGATGCGTACATGCCGATCTCATCGTCATCGGATGCTACCACCACTTTGTCGATCACCGGCTCACCGCCCACGTCGTCCTCGTTGGCAAGCTGTAGCGCCCTGAGCGAGTACCACAACATCGGCCGGCCGCAGAATGAGCGGATGTTCTTGTGCGGGATGCGGATGCTTGTGCCCTTGGCGGGAATGATGGCGATGGCCTTAGTTGGGGTAGTCACTGATGTAGTCTCCTTGCGGGGTCGAGATCCATGCAACACCGTGCGCGTCGCGCTCAGGTCCGGGGTCCGGGATCTGCGGTGTGAATGTGATGTACAGGCTGTCCCAGTACTGGCCGTCCCAGTACTTGCGCCGCGGAAGCGTGGTCGTCTCCGCGCGGTGCTGCTTTGCGATCGTGCGCCAGAACTCGGGTGCGCCGCACTCGTAGCACTCGGCGTACACGGTCTCGAGGCCGAGCACGTCCCAAGCGTGGGCGAGAATGCAGGATACCGCGCGCTTGCCGTAGCCCCGGCGCCGATACTCGGGGCCGATGAGGAGCGACAGCTCGCCGATGCGCGTCTCCCACTGGATGCCCTCGATGCCACCGTAGCCGACGAAGCGTTCGACCGGCGCGGTGTCGTGCGTTCCGACTTGCGTTGGCACATTCTGTATCAGCGCAAAGTAGCGCGTGTGCGACTCTCGGTTGCAGATAACCTTGCGGTAGTACTCGGCCTGCTGCTCGGCGGTCAGCAGGTACGGCGTGCGCAGGGTCTCTGGTACTTCGTTGCGCCAGATGCGGACCTGCTCCATATTGTCAGCGGTCAGGGGTTGTAGGGTCACCTTAACACCTCCTCCAATTCCTTCGGCCTGATCGCGAACCCGGCGGCGTCCGGTCCCGTCGAGTCCGGCAGGCAGTAGTGCTTCTCCCACACCACGGGGTTGTACTTGCGGTACAACTCAAGACCCTCGGTGTGGTCCGAGATCCCGTAGTGCAACAGCCCACCGTACTGCCCACGGTACGATGCCACCGTCGCCGGGTACTCCGCGATGCAGCACAGTACTATGAGCGATCGATGCTCGTGGTCGATGCGCAGCTCGTTCCACTTCGCCGCTGAGGGCGCCGATACCATGGTCTGCATCGTAGGTGGGATGCGGCTGATGAGCGGGTACAGGTACGGCCTCGCGGCGATCTTGACGAACGGCGGCCCGGTGGACAGCAGGAAGTCAAGCGACTCACGGTCGAACACGCTTGCGGTGGTCTGGTAGCCGAGCTCGCGAGCATGCTCGACGGCGTACAGGTATAGCTCACGGTCGAGCGGTCGCACCTTCGCCGGAACCTCGGTGAACAGCTGCCACTTGATGATAGCTTTGCGGTGAGGGTCCACGGCGGCAAGCTCGTGGATCATGCGCTCAACGGTGCGGTAGTCGTTTTGGCAGGTCTCGCCCGATCCGAAGTCGAGGATGATCACTGCCCACTCCCTATCCGATTCCAGGCCCTTCGCAACATGATCGCGATTATGCCAAAGACTGGAATGCACACAAGCACAATCTCGGTTCTGTCACGGATGAGATATTTGTGGCCCTCATCGCCCATGTCTGCAAAGAGCAGCGCAAAGCCGTGTAGCGCGTAGACACTGATACAACCAAACACGACGACCGTCACTATCGCGTCAGCATTCATCTCGGAACCTCCTTTGTCTCGATAGCCGTATGTATCTCGGTCAGCATCTCGGCGAGCAGGCGCATGTACGGGTAGACGATTTCATGCGCCGTGTAGTTGTTGATGGTCGGCCCATACACTTCGCTGTAGTTTCGGATGGTGGCATCGACCACCTTGTGCTGCTGCTCAACCTTTTCAACCCACGTCCTCATGACGTCAGTACCTCCATAACCCAGCGCACGTACTCTGACGTGCTCATGTTCCTGTCGGCAGCCATGCTCTTAACCCGCTGGAGCAAAGTTGACGATAGCTTAAAGTTAACCTGCTTGCGCGGCCCGTTCTCCGGCGAGTTGGTCAACGGCTCGTCGGACACACAATCGTAATGGCGCTGCTTGATCGCTTGCAGCCTCTCGTACTCGGCGTCGGTGTAATCGACCTCGATGTCCCCGTAGAATACTGTTCTCACTTTGGTGGTAGTCCCTCCCAGTTATTATCGGCATTATTAGACCGCGACGCCACTATCACCCCAGCACCTCCTCAGCCCGCGCGATGGCGGCGTCAGAAGCCGCGAAAAGGTCCGTGTTTGGCAGGCCAAGCTCCGCATAATTGCGATAGTGTTTCGCCGCCTCCACCAGCTCCCGAAGTACGGCCTTCAACGCGTCGCGATCCTTAACCACCGCGTCCATCATCTCTGCGCTGTACCAGCGGCGGCCCTCGTAGTCAGCGAGCTTCGCCTTCAACGCGTCGCGTTCGTCCTCAAGTTTCTCAACACAATCAGACAGCGTGTTTACATGCGTTTGCCACACTGATAACAGTTGCGCTTTGTCGGCCTCCGCGCGCTCGGCGCGCTGATCTGCGTCGCTCAGCTTTTCCCGAAGC
>CAZCJS010000378.1:0-3499 GCA_964498775.1 uncultured Armatimonadia bacterium | reverse complement strand
CGCTCCGGTTGCTATCGCCGAGATGAAGGTAGCCGATGAGATATATGAGCGGGGCGATACGGTTTCCGCCGAGGTGACCTTCGTGACAACTGAGGCGGCTGCGGAGGAAATCCAACTCATCGCAAGCATCACCGATTCCTATGGTCGGCTGGTTCTGCATCAGGAGCAGCAGGCAGCCCCCAACGCGCCCTGCAAGCTCGCCTTCGAGATGCCCGAGCCGCTTGCCACGACGGCTCTACTGCGCGTCGAGGTGCATGACGGCGAGGGCCTGCTCGCCGCGGCCGAGGAGAAGATCCTGACCATGCCGGCGGCCTGGGAGCGCCGCGAATGGGGAGACTTCCGCAGCGGCATGTGGGGTAGTCCGGTCGGTGCGTACTCGCGCGAGTACCTGCAGCCGTCTGCAGCAGAGCGGCTGAAAGTGGCCGGAATAGACAGTGTCACCACCTCCGCCAACTGGCCGCACGATGGTGAGCACCGCACCGCCTTTGAAGCCGGTTTTCAGTCGCTGCCGATGGGCGTTGCCGCCGATGTACTGTCCACAAAGGGCCGCGCCAACAGCGACATCCTCCCGTTTGCCAAGGCCAAAGAGGAGTACATCCGCACCCATGACAATAAATTCCTGGAGCGGCCCTGGAGCCTCGAGGGCGACGATACGCGCGAGCATATCATAGAGCGGATTAACGAGACAACTGCCGCTGTTGCCAAGTATCGCCCGTTGAGCTATATCTGCGGCGACGAGCTTTCCTATACCTACTATGTGACGCCCTATGACTATGACTTCGGCCCGGTCTCACTGGCGGAGTTCCGTCAGTGGCTGCAGAGCCAGTACGCAACGCTTGCAGCTCTCAATGACGAGTGGGGCACGGACTTCGCCACCTGGGATGCGGTCATGCCGATGACGACCGAGGAAATCAGCGAGCGTGGCAACTATGCGCCATGGGCGGATCATCGCGCATACAATGACGTGACCTTCGCAGACTTCCTGCGGTTCGTGGACAGGACGCTGGAGAGTTCGGACCCGGGTGCCCGACTCGGCACCTCCGGCAGTCAACGGGCCTCAGCCTACGGCGGCTTTGACTGGTGGCAACTGACCGACGCGTTCGATTTCATCCAGGCCTACGATCACATGAACAGCGGCGAGATGCACCGATCGTTCCATGACATGCTCGCCGCTCCGTGGTGGGGCTATGGCGCGACCGACCCGGCGCTGAGGCACCAACTTTGGCGGCGGCTGCTCAACGGCAACGCCGGAGCCATGTGCTTCTCGTATGCCGGGATGCTGCATCCCGACTACACCTACAGCCAGACGTTTGCGGAGGGCAGCGAGCATCTACGCGAAATGCAGGGCGGCCTGGCCCGCCTGCTGCGCAGCTGCGATGAGCGCGTTACCGATGTCTATGTCCATTATTCGCAGCCCTCGATCCGCGGCGCGTTCATCACCGGCGGCGAGCCGGTTTTCATGTCCAACCGCGCAGGCTGGCTCAAAGCTATCGAGGACAGCGGCCTGCAGATAAAGTTCCTCGCCTACGCGCAAATCGAGGCGGGTGAGTTGACTGAACTGATGCCGCCCGTCCTGGTTCTCCCCTATTCCCTGGCGATCTCGGATGCCGAAGCGGCAGAGCTGCACAAGTACGCTGAGGCGGGCGGTGTTCTTATTGCCGATGCCCGCTGCGGCCTGATGGACCAGCACTGCAAGACGCGAGATGAGGGTGCGCTGGACAAGCTCTTCGGCATCGAGCGCACGGAGATGGACCCGGCCTCCAAGCGCGTCCCCGGTGAGGCGAAGTTCTCCCGGGCCCTCGGCGAGTGTGACCCGACGGCGATTAGCTTCGACGAGATGTCCGGGGAGACAACGGTGAAGGTCGCCGGCGGCACTGCGCTGGGGCAAATGGCGGACACGCCGGTGCTCATCGTGCGTAATGTAGGGAAGGGCAAGGCCGTGCTGCTGAACCTGTTCATGGACGGGTATGAGCGCCGGCGGAAGCTCGGTATCGAAGCGCCGCTGCGGAACCTGACTACGGAAATGTTCAGCCTCGCCGGTGTCGTCCCGTTTGCCGAGATCAGTTCGTCGGCGGGCAATTCGTCGCAGGCAGATCACTACTATGTGGCCCGCTATGCCAGCGGCGCGGCGAACTATGTGGCTATCCTTCGCGAACCGTCAACCATTCTCACCGGCGGCGGGCCGGGGAGTGCCAAGGCCGGGGAGGCTACCCGGAATGCGCTGGTCAAGGTCGGCTTCCCGAAGAAGGCCCATCTTTATGAACTGCGCGGCGGCGAGTACCTCGGCCAAACCAACGCCGCCGCCAAGCTGATGGCCCCCGGCTACTGCCAGATCTACTCGCTGCTGCCATACGGCGTCAAGGCGGTTACCCTAACGCCGCGCACGAGAACCAAGCAGGCCGGCAAGTCCATGGCATACCGCGTGGCAGTGGAAACCGATGGCGCAGAACCCGGCCTCCATATCTTCCGCGTTGAAGTCACCGCGCCTGACGGCGTCAGGGATTGCTACGGGACGCAGATTACCGCACTGGCCGGCTCAGGTGAGGCAGAATTCGCTCTGGCCCTCAACGACGCCCCCGGCACATGGCAGCTAAAGGCCACCGACATCGCCACCGGCATCACCGGAGCGGCTGAGTTCACGGTAACTAAAGCAGACTGAGGTGAGGCAACCGGTGACAGAAAACGATGGCTACAGCGACCGGATGCTGGCGGAGTTCCTGCAGCGCTCCTACACCGCCGTGGATGGCCTATGGTTCGTGAAGGTTGAGGAGGCGCAGGGGTTTGACGGCGCGCTGGAGTTCGACCGGCAGGTCTGGGAGATAATGGCGAAGATCCAGGCCCGCAAGGCGCGCGAGTTACTCGACATCAACGGCGATGATCCCGCTGAACTGGCTCGCTGCTTTTGTCTGAAGCTACGCGCCGACGGACATGACTTCGACCTGCATGTGGATGATAAAACCGTCCGCATGAGCGTGCATCATTGCGGCTGGCTGGAGGCGATGGAGCGGTCGGGGCGCGAGGAACTTGCCGCGCATATCGGGGAGACTGTCTGCACCGCCGAGGGGCAGATGTGGGCCCGGGAATTCGGCGGTCGCTATGAGTTCAGTCTCCCGCGCCGGCGCTGTCGTGGCGATGATGCCTGCGAGTTTGTGTTCACCCGCACCGCAGAGGAAACCGATGATGATACCGCTGAATGACATCGAAGCCGCCCGCCAACGTATCGCCGACATCGCCCGCGTGACGCCGGTGATGCCCTGTGAACGGGCCTGCGACATCTGCGGCCGGCAGGTCTATCTCAAGCTCGAGAATCTCCAGTACACCGGTGCTTTCAAGATTCGCGGGGCGGCTAACTGCATCGCTCAGCTTCCGAATACCGCTCAGGAGACCGGTGTCATCGCCGCCTCGGCCGGTAATCACTCCCAGGGCGTGGCGGCTGCGGCGACTGCGCTCGGTATCCCCGCGCGTATCTACATGCCGCACAATACCCCGTTTCTCAAGG
>CAZCJS010000377.1:0-3517 GCA_964498775.1 uncultured Armatimonadia bacterium | reverse complement strand
GACGGGTATTCCGCAATATCCGTCCACATGTTGACACCGCCAGGATACTCCACGTTACTGGTTGGGTCGTTGGTCATGCCACGCAGTACGCCATTGATCGCGGCGTCTGGCCATCCCTGCTGCGTTAACGTGTCACGCACTTCCTCGGGAGACCGCATGGCACCAGTTGCTGGGTCGTATACCACTTCGGGTAACCCGCCAACGCTGTTAATAGACGGTGCTGTGTCATTGACCGCCGCCCCACCACTACCTAAAGCACCACCAGGAGAATTGCCAACCGCGCCAAGCTGGGCATTGACGCGAGCGTTGATTTCACTGTCCGTGAGGTTTGGATTTTGCTCCTTGAGCTGTTGGGCCAATTGTGCGCGAGTGACGGCCGTTTGAAGAGGGTCTGGTTGTAGCCTGCCACGTGCTTCTTCTTGTCGAATGTCCAGCTCCCGGTTTCCTAGCTGACCTCGCTGCTGGTGCTCCATCATCTGCATTGCCAGTCGCGGATTCTGCATCATATTCCACAGCATCGGGTTCGGCGCTTGCTGACGAGCTTTGAGGCGATCCGCGCGATCAAAGGACTTCACCCTTTCATCGGCTTGGTGCATCGCCATGCGGTTCTCGCGGTCCTCCTGACGCTTCGCACTGGCCGCTTGGAACTTTTCATTGCCTTCCAGCCCGCTCGCACCAACCCTCATCGACATCAGGTTCGGGATGTGTTTTTGCCGCTCGGCCATGGTCAAATCGTCACGACCACGCAACTCGCGGAACATGTCCATGAGCCCCTGGTCCTGCTGACGTTGTTCTGGTGTCATGCCGTAGATCGGGAACGCGCGGCCACCGCTAATGCCACCCTCGTGATAGCCGGTGATTTCGCGACCTTCTAGTGCGGGATGAAACAACTCGGGCCGGTTGTCCATGGGGGCATCGGAATTCCAGCCCGACCGTTCTCGACGTGCCTCCGCGAGCCGCGCCTCGCGCTGAGCCATCCAGTCATCCATTCGCTGTTGACCACGCTGATCTCGCTGCGATGCGTAGGTGGCGGGACCGTAGTCGCTCAACACCTGATGAAGCGGCAGGGCGCTCGGATCGAGTCCACCGAGGACACCCTCGGCCCACCTGTCCGCGTCCGCGTCGGTGTAGGCAGGTGCGGGTGGCTGTGCCGCCACCTGTGACAGGGGAGTAGGCGAGGGGGCTGTCGCTGCCGGTTGTGGAGTTGACTGCGTGGGAGCCTGCTGTTGGGCACCGACAGTATTGCCTGCACCCATCCACAAAGACTGCGGTGATACATCAGCGCTACGAGGAACTGGGGAGCCTAGCATGTCATTAACAGACGCCACAACCCCGCTGACCGGAGTTGCTGGTGCCCCTCCCACCCATAATTGCTGTGGAGACACGTTTTGACTGCGCGGCACTGCACTGGACGCTACTGCGTTAGCCATCCCACTGAGCATGGGCCACAAAGATCCTTTTGCACTTCCACCGTCGCCCCATTGTGGCGTGCTCCCGGCTGGCAGCATATTATGCGCGAGCCCCGTGCTGTCGTCGTAGTAAGAGCCACCCTGCGGTCCAAGGTTGGGAACGCCGGTGCCGCTGACTCTCGGTGCGCTGGGTGCAGGCCCAGGCGGCAGCGGCTGAGCCAGCACCGGCGGCAGCGACCCCCTTGGCGGCATTGGAGGCGGCGACCCTCCTGCCCTTCGCACACCACTCATATTGGGCACGCCTCGCTGCTTGGGGGCATTTTGATTCCCAGTGACGACGGTGCTATTGTGAGACGCGATGCCCAGGCTGTTGGGGATTCGCGGTTTTGTCGTTCTGCGCATGGCTTTACTCCTTGACTACATTGTACCGCTTGAGTAGCGTTCGTCCTCGATTTTGTCCCACTTTTCTTATGGCAGTATTAGGCTGTTTGCCCATTTGTTGCGCTGTACACGGCGGGCACTGCTGCCACCGGGGCCAGTGGAAGCACCTTCAGTAGGTGCCGGATCATGCGGTCCCCGCCAAGGACTTCACGCAACTCATCAACGGGTGCCGACGACATGTTTTTGTACCTACCCGACCACATATTCATGTCCCTGCCTTTACCCAACACGGCAGCCATGTCGTCTTTAGGTAATTGCGACATCATGTGCCGCAGTTGTGCTATCCGCGCGTACACCTCTGACGGTTGTGACAGGTAGTTGAATCGCTTCGCAAGGCTTTCACCCTCCTTGAGTGGCGCGTATACATTGCGTGCATTAGCCTTGCGGGCGGCGTCGTACTGCGACCGCAGCGCACCAACCCTTTTGTTAAGCCTGCGGCGCCCAACTGCCGTCGCGCGTGTCAGGTAATTCACCAGCGCGTCATTCATGTTGCCGGGCATCGCCTTGGAGAACACATTGTCTCGCAGCGGGTTAAAGCGGGTGACAGCGTGCATGCCCTCGTGAACCCCAGTGCTTACAGCGTCGTGCAGCGGGAGCTTTGCGAGAACATCCTGATTATACATCATGGCGGCATCAACGGATTGCCCCAGTGGTGCCTGATAGGCGCCCGCCATCGTCGGAATGCTGGTTTCGGTGATCGGCAGTGGCTTACTACCGGCACGTTGTGTAATCCTAGCTAGGTCAGCCTGTCCCACCTGCGGATCTCTCCACAGAGACAGCCCCGACTCCGGGTTCGTGACATTTCCGGTGGCCGGGTTGAGCTTGCGTGCGTAATGGTCACCTGTCCATTTCGTGCCTTGGGTGAATGCCCGCTTAACATCGTCCGCGTTATTGATAACAGACGCGGCGGCGTCATCAGCCACGGACGCACCGAATGTGCGCGCGGTGTTCCGTGCTAGTTTTGCCTTCTTTGCCGCCGACAATGTCTTTGCTAGCTTACCAACCGCAGCGCCACCAAGAAGGTTAATGGGGTCGAGCACAACATCCGCCGCGAATCCGGCGACGTCACCAGCGTCGAGACCCTCGGTGTTTTTACCCAGAAGTCCGTACGTCTCCAGTAGTTGACGCCCGCTCTTGCGTTTGCCTGGCGCGCCAGCAAGTAAACCTCGCAACAGCGCGCCGGGAGTATCCAGTGCGTATCCGATCCCACCTACAGTGTTCCACAATGACATGGTATACCTCTCGCTGTGATGTATCGCGTTATCTTCACGCTATCACTTTCATTCCGTTGACGCCACAGAAGTTTTCCACTTTTCAATAGCCGTACGAATGCACCGCGATGCAACACCCATCGTCATCGACCCACGATAGCAGCGACTTACTAAGTCTCTCGCAAGCCCATCCACGTGGCAATCGGCGAGTTCACCAAGATGGTTGAGTGTCTCGTAGTATGGCCAGTGCTTTGCGCTGCAGCCCAACATCTTACGCAAAATATCCCCTGGTCCTTTTGGCGTGCGGGATATTCTAGGCTTCCCGGATGCCGCGCGCGGCTTGGGCTGTTGCCCCGGCCCACGCCCTTCCTCCCACATCTGCCGGTAGCCGGAGCGCGTCCGGCACAACTCGTGGTAGTGCTGCGTCTTCCAGCACTGATGCCGCTCGCACCAGAA
>CAZCJS010000376.1:0-3521 GCA_964498775.1 uncultured Armatimonadia bacterium | reverse complement strand
GTTGGTGGTGAAGAAGTTGTTGGAAAAAGCCGTCTGGTCGGTGCCGGCAAACGCTCCCTCGAAGCGCAACCCCGTCACACGAACATCGTCGCCACCGGTTTTCATAAGCATGAACGTGGTCCGGCTGGTGGTAAAGATGCGGGCGCCCTGTGAGCCGTG
This sequence comes from uncultured Armatimonadia bacterium, assembly GCA_964498775.1. Taxonomy (GTDB): domain Bacteria; phylum Armatimonadota; class Zipacnadia; order Zipacnadales; family UBA11051; genus UBA11051. Next base: position 3,362 of record CAZCJS010000376.1, on the reverse strand, counting down.
CAGCCCACGCGTTCCAGCCAAGGTTACTGCCTCCGGTATAACAATGTCTTTGGTCCCCGTCAGATCTATCTCCACACCGTCAGGGACAAACACGATTTGCCCTGGTTGCGCCTCCTTGAGTGCCTGCAGGAGTTCCGCCTTCGTACTCACTGTGAAGTCGCCCTCGGTGAAGATGTCACTGTAGTCCTCACCGCCACCGATGGGATTGCCGGTGGGATTGGCTTCGCAGCCATAAGTCTCTTCAGCATCGTGCGCCAGTCCGAGGGAAGTGAAGACCGTTGACAACATCAAAATGAGCAAGCAATAGCAGACTGTTTTCATAAGAAGGAGCTCCTTGCGCACTAAGTTTGCCGCGCAGACCCCACGGTACGGTACCGGCGCCGGCAGGATGTGGCGCGAGACTAGTCGGGCTCAGATGTGTAGATTTTGAGATTGTCTATGGAAGTCTCGCGGTACATGTAGAGGCCTGCGATCTCGTGACCGGGGCCGACTAGTGGCTCGGGGTCGTGGCCTTCGACAATCGTATCGCCATCCACCGTGAGCCGCACGCTATCTCCGTCAAGCTCGGCGACAACCGTATGGAGTCGCCCAGGCTCGATGAAGCGGTCGGCGCTCCTGTCGTCGAGTAGCTGGTCGGCACGGAGGACGCGATTGAGAGTGTTCCCGGCGCCGCCGAACTGGAGCAGGTAGCCGCCGTCGGAGCGTCGGGTGCCTTTGCCGGCGCTATGGATGATGGGGCTGAAGTCGCACGGCCTCTCGGCGTGGGTCACGGCCTGGAACTCGATACGCTGGCAGCCGGGGAAAGCCTTGTTGATGACGATCTCCGAATAGCCAGTGCCGCAGACGAGGTTGCCATCTTCTATGCGCCAGTCGCCGGCGATTGTCTTCCAGTCGTCGCCCAACTCGTCACGCTGGAAGTCATCGCTAAAAGCTAGGGTCCAGTGGCGCGGGGCTCTGGTGGGGGCGAACTCCCTGATCTGTCTTAGGCGCTTACGGGCAGCGAATCTGTCGTCTGGGAGAGCCTCGCGTGCGTTCATGATAGCCCGGAATTGGGTGCGAGAGACGGCAAAGAGACCCTGCTTGTAGTGACAGTGGGCGATGTAGAGTTGGGCCCTGGAGCGTTCGGTGCCTCGGGTGGCGAGGAGCAGCGCCTGGCTGAAATGGGCTCTTGCCTGCGTGTAGTTGCGTTGCCTGTAAAGGTCTATTCCGGCGTCAAGGGCCTTCTCGTACTCATGGGCCTGATACGCCGCGTCCCAGACGATGGGGTCCTGTCGGCCATAAGCGTTGTTATGGGAGGAGACGCGGGTGTCGCCGCCGGTGGGCCAGGGCAAAATGACCAGTTGGCCGGCGGCGGAATGGTAGAACCAGTTATTGTAGATATCTGCGCTGTCCACAGGTATTCCCCGGATGCCAATTGCGCGGACGGTTGGGCCACGGAAGGTATTGTGATGGATCTTCAACCAGTGACCGGCGATATCGGTACCGTCGCGGCGGTCGCTTCCGCCGTGCATGTCGAAGTTGTGGCTGAGTGAGACCCCGAGCTCAATGTTATTGGCTGCCTCGTAGGCGTTACCGGGCTTGCCGGTGCCGGCTATCGAATGGCGATTGGCATCGAAGATGTTGTACTCGATCAGCGAGACAGCTTCGTCGCCGTAACCGTGGCAGACACCGTAGCCGAGTCCGTTCATCTGATTGTGATGGATATAATTGTGATGAACGTGGTGATCGTGTCCGTCCCAAAGGTGAACGCCTGCGTGGCTCCATCCGGAGATCTGACAGTTGTCCACTTCAAGGCCGGAGAATTTGCTGTAAATGCCTTCGGAAACCGGGAAGCGGTAATAGTACTCATGCTGAACCTTGTTGTCACCGCGTTCGGGTCTGAAGGAGCGGTCGGCATGGTCGCTTCTACGTTTGGGGTCCGGGCCGCGAATCCAGAGTCCGGTAACGCGAACGTTGGGCCCGAGGGTTCGTATGAAGGGTCTGGTGGCAAAGGCGTCGCTGGAGATCATGGCACCGGTCGAGCCTTCTTGTCCTCGATTACCGGCAAGGGTGACACCTTCGGGTATCTCGAGGACAAGCTCCTCGGCGAAGACGAGTGTTGAACAATCAATGTGGGATCCGGGCGCGACGTAGATGACCTCGCCGGACTTGGCCTGCTTGAGAGCGGCGATGAGTTCGTCGGGCGTAGAGACGCGGTAGTCGCCGTCGGTGACTATGTGCTGATAGCCTTCACCGCCGCCGATAGGGCCGAGGTCATTGGGCCTGGCCCCATAGATGTCGCCGTCGATCTCGATCCAGGTCTGCCCGACATCGGTGGGCAGAAGCTCATAGTCAGGGCGTGAGTACTCAGCTCCCCCAGCCAGCGGCAAACATAACAGTAAAAGCAGTGTCTGGGTGGAAACATTCATTTGTGATTGACCTCCGTGGAGAAGTGGCGATGACGGCCCACCTCTCGGTTTGTAGTCGGCTCGGAACTTGGGTGCCGCGCGTCGCCGAATAGACCCACTTAGTAGTTCACGGTTACCCAGACGGCCTCGCGCATTGACTCATACAGGGCGTGAGCAGGTGCCGCTGTAGCGGAGTAGTTACCGCGACCCGTTGGTGATTCACATTGTCGAGGCCCTGCATGTAGGATTTCGCCACAAAACCGGAATATATCATAGCAATCTGCACGGTATCGTCTTTAATTTCGTAATCTCCCCGGGCATTCATACTGGGGCGAAGGCTGCACGCAAGTGCCGGCAACTAAGCGCGAAATTCTCGCCCATTGAGCGAGTGAAGACGGTGTCAGGCTCGTGAGCCAACTCGATGCCAATCTTGCCGGTGAAGCCGATTTCGCTGAGGACGCGGCCAAGCTGCACATAATCTTCATCGCCGTCGCCGAGAGCCTCGACCCAGCTGTCGCCCTGCTGGTCACGCAGATGCAGATAGACTATGCAGTCGGCATGTCGGCGCAAGAAATCGAGCGGCGCAACGGCCGCCCGACGAAGCCAGTTGAGGTCCGGGCCCAGCTTGATATTCGGGATGCGCTCGAGATTCTCTATCAGTTCATATTCTGCGTGTTCCACCTCGTAGGTGTGATTGTGGAGGTTGATGGTGATATCGTGGTCGGCACCCAAGTCAATGAGCCGGGCCAATAGCTCAGCCTGGATGTCTAACTGCTCGACGGTTTTCCTGCCCTCGGGACTCTTGCCGGTGGAGACGCCGAGGAGGTGTCCACCGAGCTCTGCCAGCGCCGGCAGAATGAACTCAGCATGCGCCAACAGTTCACTGTGAGCCTGGCGATCCCACATCGAGCCGCCAAAGGATGCACCTATGACGGGTAGTTCATAGTGCGCAGAAAGGTCCACGGCCCGCTGCAA
>CAZCJS010000375.1:0-3522 GCA_964498775.1 uncultured Armatimonadia bacterium | reverse complement strand
GATACGCTGTTGCTGTTCGAGGCCTCGGGACCGTATCTGAACAACATCGCAGCCCTGGGTTTCAATCCCGACGGCAGTGCCAGACAGATGAATGCTCGCGGTGAAGTCGGCTCGATGCGCTACCGGCACAACCTCACCATGAACTGCGTCTTCTGCGACGGGCACGCCAAAGCGATGAAACAGCTAGGTGACTGGAGCATCTTCTCGATAGACAAGTAGGTGTTGGAATGCGGTGCGGACAATAATGGATGTGAAGGACATTGGCAGGAGGATTGTGATGAAAGCGCGCCGCGTTGTGAAGCGGTCAATGCGTTAGCTTCTCGATTTTGGTTTCGATGCGGTCGAGCTGGAGACGGATGGCGCGCAGTTCGCTCTGGATCTCCGGCCGGGGCATGTAGGCCTCATCCAGCGCCGACTTGGACCAGTGGATATTGGCATCGTGGATATGGTCTTCGATGGCCTGCCCGCGGGCGGCGCTGTAACTTGCGAAGCCGACGATAATTGTGAGCAGTACGATGGCCAGCCCGATGGTGATGGTGGAGGCCTTGGATATCGTGTAGCTGCTATTGTTGTCGGACTTGGGAATCGCCATTGAGATGTCACTCCTGAATTGTTGGGACGGATGGGACGGGAAGCCGGCATGACTGTTAGGGCGTTGTTACAAACTAAGCGGGAGGAGATACTGGCAATCGGGGCCGGCCGCGGCGCCCGCAATATTCGCATTTTCGGCTCGGTAGCCCGCGGGGAGGCCGATGCGGCTAGCGACATAGATTTCCTGGTAGAATTGGAGGCGGGTCGTAGTCTTCTGGACCTCGGAGGCCTGGTCATGGAATTGAGGGAGTTGCTGGGCCGTCCGGTGGATGTAACCACCGAGAAGGGACTAAGGGACAGCATCCGAGACCGCGTCGTGAAGGAAGCAATCCCTCTATGAGAGATGACCGCGAGCTCCTCAAGGACATGCAGGAGGCAATTGAGCGCATCGAGAAGTACCTAACCCGCGGCCGTGATAGCCTTGCAGGCGACGAGCTGATTCAGGTGTGGCTGACTCAGCGAGCAGTGCCCAACGAATGGAGAAACAATGAAGCGGATTCACAGACCCAAGGGTTTTACCCTAATTGAACTCCTCGTGGTAATCGCGATTATCGCGATTCTCGCGGCGATACTCTTTCCGGTGTTCGCCAGGACCAGAGAAAAAGCGCGCCAGACGAACTGCCTGAGCAATATCAAAGAGGTCGCCATAGCCACGCTGATGTACATTGATGATCACGACGGGATCATGCTGCGCCACATTACCGGTGAAGAGCCGTACGAAAACGCCGTTCGCTGGCCGGAGATGATTTACCCTTACATCCTCAACACCCAGATTCTGAGCTGCCCGAGCCATCCGACGGGCACCTGGGAAGTCGGAGATGATACCTTCCTCGGCTATGGTGCCAACTACTGGCTGACCGCCTATGACCTCGGCGACATCCATGTGGGGGATATCAAGCGGGCCTCTGAGACGATCCTGTTCGCCGACAATGATTATTATGTGGTGCCCGCTCCCTACTATCTGGCGATGTACCCGAACGACCCGTTCTGCGGGCTCAACGGGGTAGCTCGCCTGAGAGGGCGACATAACGAGGGTGATAACTTCGCCTTCGTGGACGGCCACGGGAAATGGATGCAGCGCAGCCACGTAGAGGGCGATGCCGGGCTTTATGGCGCGTCGAAGTACTGGTGGGGCCAATAGTCTATTGGCCGAAATTGAGCGGCCCGCCGCGCCACAGGTTGTCGAGTAATCCGGGGTGATTGCCTCCGGCCGGCGGCAAAGTGTTTTGACTACAGGAGCAAGCTGGGTATAATAGGATTGTATCTTTCCTCAAGCATACGGTGATTGCCGGTATGCAAATCAAAAAGGAGTGAAGACTATGCAAAGTCGCAAAGGTTTTACGCTGATTGAGTTGCTGGTTGTAATCGCGATTATCGCGATTCTGGCGGCGATCCTGTTTCCGGTGTTCGCCAGGGCCAGAGAGAAGGCACGACAGAGCTCGTGTCTGAACAACCAGAAACAGATTGCGCTGGCCTTCCAGATGTATGTACAGGACTATGATGAGGGGATTCCACGTTACTACTTCGAGGTGACACATGTCAACAACGAGTATGGGCTAACTGGCTGGGTCCGTTGCCTGGACGTGCTGATGCCGTACATCAAGAACATACAGGTGCGCTACTGCCCCAGCGACGACTACCGGGCCCGCTATCGGATGAACTATGCCTACAACTACGTTTACCTGGGGCCGTGGCATTCTGATGGCGCCGTGAAAATGGGCGAGGTCACCCATCCGGCACAGACGCTGGTCTTCGGCGAGAGTAATAACGGCTATGACTGCTTGATCAGGCCGCCCCATTCCCGCGTTAATATTGACCGGCACAATGGGGGAGCCAACTACAGCTTCTGCGACGGCCATGCCAAGTGGTTGTCGGCCTCAGACATAGTGGGCAACTGGACGAGCTATGCCGTCTCCAAGCGCTAAGGGCCTGCCTGCCCTGTGAGGCCCGCACGGTCTCGGCATATATCGCTTGTAGAGGAGCTATTCGACTACAGGAGCAAGCTGGGTATAATAGGATTGTATCTTTCCTCAAGCATACGGTGATTGCCGGTATGCAAATCAAAAAGGAGTGAAGACTATGCAAAGTCGCAAAGGTTTTACGCTGATTGAGTTGCTGGTTGTAATCGCGATTATCGCGATTCTGGCGGCGATCCTGTTTCCGGTGTTCGCCAGGGCCAGAGAGAAGGCGCGACAGAGTTCGTGTCTGAGTAACTGCAAGCAGATGGCGTTGGCGGTGCAGATGTACGTGGGCGACTACGACGACACCTTGCTTTTCGGTGAAATGCGCTACGACGTGGCCGCACCCCGTCCCTGGTATGGCGGCACTAGCACCACCCACTACTGGCCCGATCTGCTATGGCCGTATGTGATGAACCACCAGATTTTCCACTGCCCCAGCCATCCGCGAAGCGAAAGCTGGATCGGTTACGGCTGGAACGTGTATCTGGGCTATATCGGGAATCATGCGACCCGCACCGGCCCACTTTACGAGGGTACGAAGCTGGCCGATGTCAAGTACCCGGCGGAGACGGTGTGCATTGCCGACCGGCATGCCTCGCCGGCGAGTTCCTACTACCGCCTGTGGCCCAGTACCGCCCTGGCGTTTGACGACCGCATGGTGAAGTTACACAACGGCGGCTGGAATATCGCCTTCCTGGACGGTCACGCCAAGTGGGCGCGGCCTGAAAACGCCGCCTCGGTGGCTTGGTACATCAGCGGATCGCCCAAGTACTAAGCCCGCCACGGCAGCATAACGTCGCCTGCAGATACGGATGCGCAAGGCATACACAAGCCGACAATCTGAAAGAGGTGAGCAGTCATGAGAAGAGGTTTTACGCTGATTGAGTTGTTAGTAGTAATCGCCATTATCGCGATTCTGGCGGCGATCCTGTTTCCAGTGTTCGCCAGAGCCAGAGAGAAGGCGCGGCAG
>CAZCJS010000374.1:0-3539 GCA_964498775.1 uncultured Armatimonadia bacterium | reverse complement strand
GCGAAGATGCCTCGCGTCCAGCACCTCGAGTTCCATGAGGCCGAGGCACTCGCGACGGCCAAGGAGATTATAGCGCTGGGCATCGACAATTTCGCCAAGCGGGATGCTCGGAGTGTGCACATCCCGGATGAGCAAATGGACTTGGTTGGCGGGTTCACCGCCGAGTACATCAATACGCTGCTGGGGGGGCGCTTCCGGCCTTCGTACCGGCCCTTGAATGATGCCATCATGGCCGGACGCATCAGAGGTGTTGCCGGCGTAGTCGGTTGCGAGAACCCGGAAATCCCGCAGGGCTACGGCCATATCGAGATGGCGAAGGAACTGATCAAGAATGACGTACTGGTTGTGGTGACGGGCTGTTCGGCGTTGGCTGACGCTCGCGAGGGTCTGCTGAGGCCCGAGGCGGCGTTTGAGTTGGCTGGTCCCGGCCTGCAGGAGGTTTGTGAGGCCATAGGAATGCCGCCGGTGCTCCATGTGGGCTCGTGTGTGGACAACAGCCGGATTCTGGTAGCGTGTGCCAATATGGTGGCCGAGGGTGGCCTTGGTGAGGACATCAGCGATCTGTCTGTAGCAGGCGCAGCCCCGGAGTGGATGTCAGAAAAGGCGATTTCGATCGGTTACTATGTCGTGGCCTCCGGGATCTACACCGTCTTTGGGACCCCGCAGAACGTGCTGGGGGCACCTCAATTGCATCAATACGTCGTGGACGGTCTCGAGGAAATCGTCGGCGCACGTTTTGACTTCGAAGCTGACCCTATCAAGGCCGCTCACATGATGATTGCGCACATAGACAAGAAGCGCGAGGCGCTGAAGCTGGCGCCGATGATGTACGCTCAGGCGGCCAAGGCGGCCAGCGTATAGGAGAGATAGCAGATGGCACGAGTCATCGCCGTGGATGTTGATAAGTGCATCGGCTGCCGTAGTTGTCAGGTGGCCTGCGCGCTTGCTCACTCGGGTGCCGAGTCTCTGTTCGAAGCCGTCCAGCAACAGCCGCTCGCACAAGCCCGCGTCTCAGTCGTATCCATGCGTGGCATAGCAGTGCCAGTGCAGTGCCGCCAGTGCGATGACGCTCCCTGCGTGGACAAATGCCCCAAGGACGCCATGCAGAAGTCTGAACCCGATGGGCCGGTGACGGTTGATGTCGAGCTCTGCATCGGGTGTGGCGTGTGCATCAAGGTCTGCCCACTTGGTAATTTCGGGACTATAACAATGGCCCCGGACGGGGACAGTGTAGTCAAGTGCGACCTGTGTATTGACCGACTGAATCAGGGTCTGGAGCCCGCCTGTGTCGAGGCTTGTCCGACGGGAGCTCTGGTCCTGATGGACGTCGCAGATGCGCAGGCCGCCGGGCTTTCGGCTTCAGTAGAGGACCTCCTCGCCGTGCTTGAGAGCAAGCAGGAGGGTGATACATCGCCGCTAGGCCGGAAGCTTGCCGCCAGCCGGGGCACATAGAGATGAGGCGCACCTGCGGCCTCGTCGGCGAAACACCCCATAGGAACGGGCATGAGCGCGGATGAACGCTGAGACCAGGCAGGCGGCTATAGCTATCCACATACCCAAGCCGTGCATGAGTTGCGGAGTCTAAGGAGGTTCTACCCGGATGTCCAAAACAGTTGCTGCAGCAGCAATAAGAGCATCCAATGGCATTGTCAAGCAGGCCGACGAAGAACTCTCAGTCGCGCTGGAGCAGTTTGGCCCAGATCAGGAGATCGGCTTCCCGGGTACCGCATTTTACCTGCCGATGGTCTCTGCATTATTGGGTGAAGATGTCGAGACGCTCTCGCAGGCCCAGGATGTGGTGGAGTACACCAAGACGCTCCTGACCGAAGAGCCCAGTGAGAAAGTGTGGCTGCCCTATCTCAGCGGGGCGCTCGATGCCGGCATCGCCACGCTACTGGCGGAAGAGATACTCATGGCGCTGCGCTACCTTGCCGGCACCGAACCACAGGACGGATGGCACGGTTTCATCTCCGACACCATCTTGCGCAGCCTCGGGATACAACTCGTGGACGGTCGGCTGCCCGGTTTCGCAGCAGTCGTCGGAGCAGCGCCCGACGTCGAGACCGCCGAGTATATCATCCGCGAACTCCAGAAGCGCAGCATTCTTACCTTCCTCATCGGGAACCACAACGGCGAGACGATGCGTGACCAACTCATAGAGGGTGGGGTACTGGACAAGACCATTACCGAGGACCCCGCTTCCGGTTGGGACACGTATATCGTGCCCCTGGGGCCGGATACCGAATCCATAATATACGCGCTCAATTGGGCGGTGCGTGGTGCCTTGACCTTCGGAGGACGGGAGAAGGGCGACTGGAAGGGCTGCCTCGATTACACCCGCAGTCACATCTTTGCCTTCGGTCTGGGCCTGGGCGACATAGATGATCTCAAGTTCGCCAGTGGCGCGGGAGCCATCAACATGGGCTTCCCGGTCATCTGTGATACCGAGATTCCGGAGATACGCCCCACCGGCGTTTGTACATACGAAGAACTGGTGCGAGAGCTTGACCACGAGCGCATCGTCCAGCGCTGCGTGGACGTACGCGGTGTGAAGGTGACCGTGCGCGAAGTGGACGTACCCGTGCCCGTGGCGCCGGCCTTCGAGGGTGAGACGGTCCGCCGCCCGGATATGCACGTGCAATTCGGCGGCAAGTACTCGACCTGCTTTGAGTATCTGACGATGCGTGATATGGACGAGGTGCAAGACGGGAAGGTTGAGGTTATCGGTCCGGATCTCGATACCGCCGAAGTCGGCGGGGCGATGCCGCTTGGCATTTATCTGCAAGTGGCGGGCCGCAAAATGCAGGAGGACTTCGAGGGCCTGCTCGAGCGGCGCATCCACAGTACCGCCAATTACGCCCACGGCATTTTCCACATGGGCCAGCGCGACCTCGCCTGGGTCCGCGTCAGTAAGGACGCTTTTAACGCCGGCTGGCGTCTCCGCCATTTTGGCGACGTGATCATCGCCGAGCTCAAGGAAGAGATGGGCGTCATCCTTGACAAAGTGCAGGCCACCATCATGACCGACCAGGAGGCAATAGACAAGGTCCTGCCCGAGGCCCGGAAGGCATACCGGCTTCGGGATGAGCGCATGGGCGCTATGACCGACGAGAGTGTGGACATCTTCTACTCCTGCACTCTGTGCCAATCCTACGCCCCCGATCACGTTTGTGTCATCAGCCCGGAGCGGCTGGGGCTGTGTGGCGCGTACAATTGGCTCGATGGTAAGGCCGCCTACGAGATCAGCCCTCATGGCGCTAATCAGCCCGTTGAAAAGGGCACCTGCCTCAACGCAGAAATGGGCGAGTGGGACAAAGTAAATGATTTCGTCAAGCGCGAGTCCCACGGCACCGTTGAGCGTGTCAGCCTTTATTCCATCATGGACGCGCCGATGACCTCGTGCGGCTGCTTCGAGTGCATCCTGGCCATGTTGCCGGAGGCCAACGGGTTCATGATTGTGAATCGCGAGTACACAGGCATGACACCCTTGGGCATGGAGTTTAGCACTTTGGCAGGCACCGTTGGCGGTGGGCATCAGA
>CAZCJS010000373.1:0-3542 GCA_964498775.1 uncultured Armatimonadia bacterium | reverse complement strand
TTGACATTGCTCAGACAACTGGTTTGCCGCGCCTTTTCTCGCGCGCGGGCGAAGACCGGAAACAGGATCGCCGCCAGAATCGCGATAATCGCGATCACAACTAGCAGTTCTATCAATGTGAATCCTTTTGTATTGCGCATATACATTCTATTCGCCTCCTGCTTGTCGACAAGTCAGTGTGTTGACCGATAAGGGCCAATAGTGGAAGTGCGTTCGGTGAAACGGTGGGGATGAGTTAATTGCTAGCTGAGAGGAGGCGCGCGCGAGGAAAACGACAGGACGACGGGGTTGAACACCGGTGCAGGCCGCCAGAGTTTGCGTATTGTCAGCGGCCTGAGCAGCAGCATCAGTGCGACCAGCGCCGGCAGCATCAGCGCGCCCGCTAGCACCAGCACCATCAGCGGACACGTGGCATCGTCGTGTGCATCAGCATAGACGACATGAGCGTACGGGAAGAGACCAACAGCCAGGAGCACCGCCGCTGCGAAAATGGCGGCGATGAGAATACCCCGATCTGTCAATCGATTCCGCAAGCCCATGGGTCTTCCTGAAAATTGTACCTGCCCGCAGGTGGCCAGGCGCTCACCACGAATAACGTCGGCGGAGCAGCAGGGAGTTCCCGAAACTATCAGATTGATGATACCCAATATTGGGACCAGCAAAACGCCGGCCTGCCGCTGAAAACGCAGGGGGAATATCGGCCGGTGTCGAAATGAGCGCCCAACATTATCCTCAACTGACTGGAATTGCGATGCCCGCAGCCAATCACAACACACGAGATGGACACCGTCACAAGCTGTCAGATGCAGCACAAGTCGGCCGGGGCTTGACGCTGCGCTCGCTGCTGATTGCCATCGGCCTACTCATAGCAGCGAATGTCTGGACGAAATATGCCGCAATAATCACACTTAGCTCGCAGGTGGCCATGAGCGTCCCCCCTATTCCCGCGCTGATCGGCCTGATACTGCTCTTAGCGGTGCGGCCGCTCGGTCGCTTGCTCCGCTTCAGTCGACGCGAGCTGCTCTTCGTCTATGTTTTCCTGACGCTGTCGGTGGCTCTGACCTCCGGTGGAGCGCTGCGTGAGTTCATGCCGGAGATGACGGCGCTGCGCTATTTCGCTACACCCGAGAACGGCTGGGCGGAGTTCGCGGAGTATGTGCCGCCATGGCTGGCACCGACTGACGATGACGTAATCCGTGGCTACTACGAGGGCAGTGAGACGGGCGTCCCGTGGCGCCATTGGCTGCTGCCGCTGACCTCGTGGTCGGCGCTCTTTCTGTTGTTGCTGGGTTCGCTTCTATGCGCGGCATTACTCTTCTACGATGAATGGTCGGAGCGTGAGCGGCTGGCGTTTCAGCTCACCGAGATTCCGTTATCCATGACGGCTCCACACGAGGCAGGCCGCAGAATACCGCATCTCTGGGCCGACCCGGTGATGTGGGTAGGTTTCGGCCTGGTCGCCGTCCACAACGGTCTGAATATCCTCCATGCCTTTAATCCCGGGGTCCAGGCGCTGGGGTTGTCTTACCCCATCGGCAGCCTGTTCACTGAGCGACCCTGGTCCGCGCTCAGTGACGTGACCATCCACTACCGGCCTGAGGTATTTGGCCTCGGCTACCTTATGCCCCAGGAGGTTGTGGTCTCGACGCTGGTTTTCTATGGCATCCTCAAACTGGAGGCCGCCGGTGCACTTGCTCTCGGCTATGACATCCCCCGCTTCCCCCATGAATATAGCCAGGCGGCGGGATCATTCGTGGCCCTCGCATTGATTCTGATATTCGTCGCGCGCCATCGCCTCGCTGAGATTTTTCGCGATGCCTTTGCCGGGCGTGGTCGCCCGGATCAGATTTGGGCCGCATGGGGACTAATCGCCGGCCTCGTCGGGACATTTGTCTGGTGCCGTGCTGCCGGGCTTTCGACACTCACGACGTTTATGTTCTTCGGTGTACTGCTGCTGATGGCGTTGACGTATGCACGCATCCGGGCCGAAACCGGCCTGCCGCTGCAATGGGGCTACCCGGTCAGCCAGGCAAATATGATGCTCACTTCATGCTTCGGCAGCGAACTGTTCAAACAGCACGGCGGTGTCCGCAACCTCACCATCTACTACATGGGCTGGTTTCTGACCAGAGGTTATCTCCCTAACCTGTCTGCATATCATTTCGAGGGCCTAAGGATTGCAGCCGAAGGCGGCATCCGGCGCCGCGAGATGGTACTGACGCTGCTGCTGGCGATAGTCCTCGGCATGGCGGTCTCCTACTACGTACAGCTTGGAGCATACTATGACTATGGCGCGAGCTTTCTGGAAGGCGGAACGCATGGCGGAGGCATGAGGGTCGCTGCCGCCCGCTATGGCTTCCGGCTCCTCAAACAGGCTGCGGGCGACGGTATCGAGCGCGACCTCGGCGAGACGTTTGCTACGATCTGGGGTATCGTCGCCACTATTGGCCTAACCATGCTGCGGGCGCGAGTGGCTCGTTTTCCCCTCCATCATCTCGGGTTCGTCATCGGTGTCACGCGCGGCTATCGTGCCTGGGCCCCACTACTCCTGGCGGCGATGCTGAAATCAGTCGCCATCCGCCTCGGCGGTGTCAGTCTTTACCGCCGCCTAGTTCCGGCGGCCATCGGTGTCGTGCTGGGCCATTTCGTCGTTTCTGGAGGCATCTGGAGCATCGCTGCCCTCTTTGGCGGTGACGCCTTCAGGAGATATCAGGTCTGGTTCGGATGACGGATACCAAATGCGGCGGGATACTACGGAGCACCACTGCAACTCGCCCGGTGGCGTGGAAAGCAGTGGGCCGGCTCGCGCCAACAGCTAACGTGCCAGAAAGAAAGAGGGTAAAACGAACGGGAAGGTCAATATAGCGTTGGCGTTCGTTAGCAGATGATGATGCGGAGGCAGATGATTATGCCCTCAAGAGATTTCGGCGAACTATTGGCAGTCTATGAGCGGGAGTTGCTGGATAAGGTCATGCCCTGGTGGATGGATTCGGCGGCGCTTGACCGCGAACATGGTGGCATCCTTCAGAGCCTTGCCGACGATGGCACACTGCTGGGGACCGATAAATTCATGTGGTCGCAGTGCCGCGCCCTCTACACCTGGTCGGCACTATATAACGAAATCGGCAATCGCCATGAATGGCTGGACGTAGCCACCAACATACTCGAATTCCTGCTGCCGATCGGCCGCGCAGCGCAGTGGCTCTGGCCACAATGGGTGCATCGTGACGGCAGCGTCAAGGTCGGCCCCGAGAACATATATAGCGACGGCTTCGCCATCATGGGCGCGACCGAGTATGCCCGCGCGACCGGTGACGACCGGGCAGTTGACATGGCGCGGCGCACCTATCAATCCGTGCAGAACCGCCTCGCTGTCCCCGGTTCTTACCAGGCATCGCCCCTGACGCCGCCGGAGGGGGCCAAGACACACGGTATCTCGATGATTTTCGCCAATGTCTTCCATGAATTCGGCCTGTTTACCGCTAATGCCGAAGTGCTGAGGGCGGCACACTCCCACGCGTTACAGGTCATGGACGTTTTCC
>CAZCJS010000372.1:0-3546 GCA_964498775.1 uncultured Armatimonadia bacterium | reverse complement strand
CACTCGCAGCCAGGCTAGCGCTGGTGTCAGACTCGCAGCCATTAGCACTGCCCCATCTATCAGGCAGATTAGCACGAACGTACCCGCATAGTAATGGCTGCGCTCCAGCACTACCAAAGCTGTGGCCGGCGTAATCCGACCGCTCATTGACTTACCCACATGCCGCCGACTGTCCGGAACGGTTGACTCGGGCCGCTCGCGCTCCGCATCAGCCCTCTTCACTGTCCTGCGTCTTCCAGTACGGACACTTCTCCGGCCGGTAGCGCATGATCACCTCATTGACCGTGGGTATAATGCCATACAGCTCGGGCCGCCGCGCCGCAAAGAGCATCTCCCGCCAGCCCTTGCGCTGTTCGGGCAAATTCCCCTGACTGTACCAGGCAAGGCCGGTCTCTCCGTGCTTGCCCGGCTCTGAGGACAGGCCCGCGTAGTACACCCGCTCGTCGTCCAAATCAATATCATGATGGACGATGCCGTCGCGCTGGAAATCCGAGGCGGCGACCACCTGACCATACGGATTGATGATCACACTGCGCAGAGACGGGTCCGAGTGGTTCCAGTGCGCACAGGCGATCCAAACGGCGTTGTCAGCGGCTCGGGCCCGCAACATCATCTCATTGTGGTATCCGCTGGCACCCCACATCCGGCTCGGGTCGAGGATGATCTCCGCTCCCTTGAGTGCCAACACCCGATCCAGAAACGGTGTGTACAGGTCCCCGCAATTGCGCCCGCCGACGCGCCCGAAATCGGCGTCAAAAACATCAAGCTCCGGCACTACTCCCTCCCAGTAGATCGGCTCCTCATACACAACCTCGCCCCCGCGGTTCCACACATGCAGCACGCTGGCTGAATCGCCGACTCTGATGCCGCTGAGACCGATGTAGAAGCCATACTCTGCGGCCTTCTCCGCAATGGTCTCCATCACCCGCGCCGTCGTCTCATCGGTAACCTTACAACCCTGTTCCGATAGCAACAGCAGGTCCGGCTCAATGCCGGCGGCCTCATCAATCAGCCCCAACATCGTCTCGGGAACCTTCCCGTCACGCCACATGTCCTCGCGGCCAAGAGAGCCAATCGCCAAGCGACACTTTCTCTTGCTATACTCAGGCAACTCCGGCTTGACATATGGCTCAGCTACTGGGTGAAGCGCCTGCCGATCCCCATAGGAACTCACGATGAAGACGTTCTCGGTGCGAAAATCATCTCCCCAGACGTTCTTCTTGCGCTTGTCCAGGTTGACTGTGGCCGTGGCGAAGCCGTCCTCGTAGCCCGTATCGGCGACGGCAGTCCCAACCCGGTTCAGCACCATGCTCCGGCCCCAGGCAGCTCCGGGCATCCCGATACTGTGCTGATGCGCAATGTAGGTCGCCTCATCCGCGTACATTGCCGTGACGATATGCACATGTCCGTCAATGCACCGGGCCATCAACATTGGCTCCAACATGCTGTGGTCGCGCAGGCGCTCGGGGTAGTGGTGCCAGGTGATGATATCGGCGCCCTGCATCCGCAGCGTCTCATAGACCTCGGCGAAGTAGAAATCCGTCCCGATGGTCATCCCGATTGGCCCGAACTCCGTAGGGAACACCGGCAGATCTTCGCCGAGACTCACCTCGTCATCAGGCAGCGCGTGCGTCTTGCGGTAGTGGCCGACCATCTCGCCGTCGCGATCCAGCAGTACCGCCGTGAAGTACGTATCATCGCCATCACGCTCGGTCATACTCAGCGCCAGGTAGGCCCGCCGCTCAGCCGCGAAATCGCCAAAAGACTTCAGCTCAGCAGCCGCCATGGCAGCATCGAATGACAGAAACGGCATGTGTGGGAGCACTATCAGGTCCACTCCTGCTGGGCACCCGGCGAGCGCGTCGAGTACATACTCGACCGTCTCGTACTGCTCCCCGTTTAGCAGACAGAGAGTCGAGAGCGTCACAATCCGCTCATCCTGCTCCCTCGGTGTTGACATCTTCCAACCTCCTTGAGAACGCAACTCCTATAGTTTATTCAGCGCGACAATCTGCGCCGCCATCTCAGCCCGTATCTGCACAAGCTCAGCATTGTTCATCTGCGGCCACTTATGAGGCTCGCCGTTCCACGGCAATCGCTCCATCAGTTCATCTAACTTCTTCTGTGCAGCATCGGCCCTGGCGGCATCTCGGCCGCCTGCCCGCTCAATGGCTGCCCGCAGTGTTTCCGCATAGCGATGGTCGTAGTACGCCTGCCGCAGACCTTCGTAGTGTGGCGTGTCCAGGTTCTCTCCAGGCCTCTGCGGGTCCGGATAGGTTATGCACGCCTGCCCCGTGGTGGCACCGTCGCTCCGCTCAGCAGCGAGGAAATCATCAAATGCGTTGCCGCGCGCACGCTGGAAGGTCCAGCTTGCCGTGCCGTCTGCTCCGCTGCGGAAGAAGAAAAAGCCGCCCAGATAGCGGTTGCGCGCCATGTTCCCGACCTGGCCGGAGTAGCAGCCGGTGCAGTAGTACCACAGCTTCTGACCGGCGGTATGCGTCTGTTGCCGGAGCTCCGCCGCGTACCCGCGGTCAGTGAACAGCGTCCGCCCGCCGTAACAGTGGTAGTAGATGTCTCGCCCCAGTCGGTCCGCCGGCGGGTAGCTTGAGGTACAGAACACCGGCCAACCGGTCTCTTGCGCCCGCGCCACATCCCACAGCAGTCGCTCGGGGCTACCCTTCTTCCAGTATCCCGGCTCATCAACCGCGACCATCGCCGGCTTAGACACCCCCAGAGCTGCAAGCTCCTTTTCTATGGCGCGAAGCGCCTCCGTCATCGCGACAGCAAGCTCTGTCGGCCATTGGTCGGCGAGTTGCCGCCGCGTGATGCCCTGTGCCAACCCCAACCGTTGCGCCAGATGATCGGGCACATTGCCAGTGTAGAACATCAGCGGCCCGGCCATGCCGGATTCCAGATACAGCTTCACCGCCCGGATGGCGTCATCCGTAAACTGGTAGCCCGTCACATGCCCATTCTCGATACGAGCGTTTCCCCGGCAACTCAGCGTAATTGATTCATAGCCGTGGTCGCGCACATCGGCAAGTTCGGCCAGCACTTGCTCATCGCTCATGCGGTCCCAGCGCCCGTGGTCCAGATAGATATGGCGTGTCCTGTCCGGTAACTCCGCCAGCTTGAACGGATACACCACCACACGCACCGGCACCGACAGGTCAATGCCTCCCGATACCCTCAGCCGGCCCTCATACGTACCGGCAGCAGCATCCTCCGGGATACGTAGGTTTACCCAGAGCCCAGTGGTCTGTCCGGCAGGAGCATCTAATGCACCCAATATTCCGACGAAGAAGTCGGCCACATAGTGAAACGTATTACCCCGCCCGTAGAAGTCTGTGCGTCGCGGCTGCCAGGCGATAATCTTGCATGATGGCGAGACGCCCAAAGACCCATTCTCGCTGCTGAGTGCTGTGGAAGTCACCATTACCCCGGGCAATTTGCTCGGTGTCGTCAACGCCACTGCCCCCACGCACATCTCACCCGCAGTTCCGGCGAATTGCAGCGGTCTGTGCAGATCCTCGGCTGAGGGATTGG
>CAZCJS010000371.1:0-3549 GCA_964498775.1 uncultured Armatimonadia bacterium | reverse complement strand
GCCCATTCCTGGTACTCGCAAGTTTGCGAATCGGCTTGATTAGTTCTCTGATCCTGCGTTTGGCCGATGCCAAGATTTGCCTTACAGTGAGGAGACGGCCATCATCGGCGCCGTCCGCCAAGAATGACACCGGGTCCAACTCCTTCGCCAGTACCGTGCTGGGATACATAATTCCTAACACAGGCATCCCGGTGAGCCGGTCAGCACTGCGCGCAAATTGCAGCAGGGAAGTTCTATTGCGGCGCGCCTCCGGTGTATTTTCCGGACTAACTTCGTGGGAGTGGAAGGCCATGCGCTCCGCTTCATAGCTGGCCAGTGTAGCGATAGCGCGGGGCACCACTCGCCAGGCTGAGAAAATCAGGCGTTTGGTAACGTGGTTGGGGTCGGCATCAGTGAAAGGGCCGCCAAGTCGGTAGTAAGGTAGACTCGGTGGTATCCACAGCAGTCGCCACAGGCCACTGCCGACGGTGTTCTCAAGCAGCCAACGCATACGGTAGTTGCCGGGATCGACCTGTGAATAGGTTTCGATATCTTCCCAGGGCAGTAGCATCTGTTCGTGCCCCCGAAGCCGCCTGCGAAGTGTAGGTCGCCCGTCGCCTGTTTCTGCCGTCTCCTGAAATCGCTGTTTCAGCTTGTAGTCGTCCATGAAGTTCAGCGGGTAGGGGGCTGATTTCCAGTATTCCAGAGGATCGCTTTGATCCAGCACTTCCGCGACCCCGTGTAACCCAACATATCTCTCAATATCATCTGAACGCAGCTCAAGCCCCCCGTTGGGCTGCTCCTCGAGCATGCCATGGCGATCCTCAGTGGCAGCGAGCCGTTCGGTACGAATCATGACACGGCGAAGACGGCGCTCGATCTCCTGCCTGAGTTCGTCCAGGTGCGAAGTATCAGCTTCTGAGGAAAGCCGGAATAGCTCACGGCGATACTCGGACAGCAGCCGCTCAAAATCATGCGTTTCTCCGGCATCATTCTGGAGAAAGGCCAGTGTCTCTATGAAGTCGGTGTAATGATCTTCTTCGCTTTCATCTGTGAGTGTGCACATCTTGTACGGCGTGGCCGACAACAGTAAGACACGTGCTTCGGTGTTGCGATCAGAATAGTCGAACAACCGCTCAGCCAGCTGACTGGCGAAATCCTCTCCGGCCAGCAGACTCTTGAACCTCTGGAACTCATCCAGGATGATAATGTCCGGCTCCAGTGCCGTCAGGCAGGTCTCCGCCAGTAGAACGCGCAGATCGGATATGAATATAGCCTGGTCTGCTCGATCCTGTGGAGGTATGTACTTGCGTGCATATGCAAAGCGGTCACACAAATCATCGAAGCGCTCTCGAAGGTCTTGCTGGCCCCGCTGGCGCTGTTGCTGGATCAATCTCTCCAGATTCTCAGCAAATTCCCGCGCCAACTGCTCATCGATTTCTTTGTCTTCGTGAAATCGCTTCACGGCTTCACGGAAACGGTCTTTATCCGCCCCCCCCTGCAGCAGGTTCTTCGGTGCAGTGCCGCGTAGAGGCCAAATACGCTTCAGCATCCAGTAGATCAGTCTGCGTTCCTGCCATATACCCATGCTGGATCTCATATTGAATGAGGTGCCTGGCGTCAGGGCAATGAAGTTAAGATGGTGTTGCTGAAGATCCTGCACTTCTGTTGGCAGCAGGGTGATGCGCGTTGGCCGGGTGAAGCTGTACTTGCCTCCCAGGCGTAGGCGGCTGATGTTCTGGCGTGCGATATCAGCGTTCGAGCATATGTAGACTACATCAATTCGTTTCACTGAATCCCGAAGATGCTCAACAGCACGCGCAATGACGCCTCTGGCAACCAGGGTCTTACCGAGACCGACTTCGTCAGCAATTAGAAAGCGGCGGGTGCAATCGTCCCCGTATAGACGCTCGAATACGTACTTTACGGTATCTTGCTGGAAATCTTTAAGGACTCCCAGCGCAGAGGCTACATCTGGATATTCCGTATCGGCCCTCATGACGATATCCTCTGATAGGCCGCCCTGATCGGCTCCCAGATTTCCAGGAAGCCTTCGGGCAACAGCCCTGCTCCATCTTCGCTCTGGAGAAGGTCGTCCACAAGCTGATCCACTCGCTCAAGTCTTGCCGGGTCTTCACAGATGGCTCGCATCAATGCTTCGAACAACGGCAGTTGGCCCGCCATCGACCATTCGGAAGCTCCACCAGAGAAGATTCGTTGGAACTCCATCATAGCATCTGGAACTCCTGCTTGTGTCTCTGACAAAAGCAGCAGAATGAAGCGCATTAGCTGACCGCTATCAGTGAGCAGTGACCTGAGGATTCTCTCTCGCCGATCCTGAGGTGAATTCTCCAACGGCAGATTGAGCACGAATCCACTCTCGATTGCCTCCTCTTCCCCCTGCACCTCCACCACAAATGCGAAAAACGAAGTCAAAGCTTCACACGAGATCGGTTCAAAGCGCGCGATATTGAGATTGCGCAACTTGGCTTCAGCTGCCCGAGCTCTGCTTAGTGTGATAGGCCAGCAAGTCACCTTTGTCTTCTTCGGCAGGGAAATCTTGCGTGACTTGCTGCGCTTGACGCTCAGCCGATAGCTATCTGAGCCACGTTTGCGCGTCACTCTAGCCGTCAAGTTCGCAGCAGCCAGATCACGCCTGATCTGTCTGGCGGTTTGCTCCAGCGCCTCTCTCTCGGCGTTCACAGGTGGTGGCGCTTGAGGTCTATAGGGCTCCAGAATGTCAATCAGCCTGGTTTCACTGTCGCAGTGTTTAGTGAGCCTGTCAATTCCGTAGCGGGACTTCTTTCCCCTCAATTCAACCAGAAACTCGACATTACGATGGAAAGCCGCCTCCGTAGCATTGGCCGAACCCGTCCACACGCGGGCGTCCCAACCAGCGTCTGCTACGTACAGCTTGGCGTGTAGTCCTGTCGGGCTTTCATTGATCTCCGTATCCGGGGCAGCATCTTCCTCCTCTGCCATCGCACTTTCTTCATCTGATATCGGCGTTGCCTCTGGAGGTAGGTAGTAGGCTTCGCCGAAGGTTCCCGCCCAGTCACTATCGAGTAGATCCAGGCTTTCTGCTCTTGACACGATCACGTTGTCCGTCCCGTCTCCGCCAAACTGCCCGAGCACGTTCTCTGAGAGGAAGGGCGATACCACCAACATCCGGCATACTCGTCCCCCAAAAGGCCAGTCTCGACGTCCATCTATTCCTATGGGCCAAAACCTGTAGTCTTTGAAATCGGGGGGCAACTCGAAACGCACACGACGCAGCTCATTGCTGATATCTGCCATTTGGCGTCGGGTATCTCTGGGCAGTCTATGAAGAGCCAGCCTGGGCAGCGCTGCGACGAAGTCCCCGAGCGGATGGTTAGCAGCAAAAGCATTCGTCCGGTCGGTAAGTTCCCCGTCAAGAACCACACAGGTATCCCAGGACCTATCGAAAGTCAGATTCCGACTCAGGCAAAGCAACCGGTACCTCGGCCGTTCGTTCCTTTCCGTGAATCGCAGCACCCAAATTTTAGGGTGGAAGACGCCCTGTTCATCTCCAGGCATCACCTCATGAAC
>CAZCJS010000370.1:0-3577 GCA_964498775.1 uncultured Armatimonadia bacterium | reverse complement strand
GGACGGCATTTGTTGGCACTGGCAAGTATGGGAAACTGCCAGCAAACAGGAGGAAGCCATGGGAGATCAACATATGGTGGAGAGCGATGCTGCTGTCGGAGCTTTGCGCGCCGGAGTAGCCAGAAGCGATATCACTACCAGTGCCGAGGGTGCAGCAGTTCATGACCCACTGTACGCGAAAGCTCTGGTTCTGGACGACGGCGCGACGAGTGTCGTTATTATCGCCATGGACGTTGTAGCGATCGGTGGTATCAGTGATGTCCCCGACGACTTCTTGCCGAATCTGCGCAGCCGAATCGAGGCAGAACTGGGAATTTTGGGCGGCAATGTTCTGGTCAACGCCTCGCACACGCATCCGCCGGGTCGGCTGCTGTGCGACGATGCCGAGCAGGTTGCCAGGACGTTCGCTGCGGTCAGACGGGCTACGGAGAAGATGGTAGCGGTCAAGGTCGGCACTGGTGTCGGCTATGAAGACCGGATCATGATCAACCGCACGCTCAGGCTCAAGGACGGCAGAGGCTGGACGATCCGCCAGGCCCATCCCTGCCCGTGGGATGAAGAGGTCGCGGGTCTTGGCCCAACCGATCCCGAGATAGGGATACTGCGGATAGACCGGATGGATGGCTCGCCGCTGGCGGTGGTCTATAACTTCGCCGGTCACCCGCTGATTGGCGTTCCGGGGGGTGCTGTCACAGCCAACTACCCGGGGTTTGCCTCAGGCGTCATCGAGCAGAACCTGGGCAATGATGCAATGGCCCTGTTCCTGCAGGGGGCAGGCGGAGACGTGACTGAGGTACTGTACAAGGACGTGAACCGCCCCAGAGATTCCGAGCCGATCGGCAGAGCGCTGGGCTTGAGCACGCTGAAAGCACTCAGAGACATAGAGACCACTGATGCGACGCTGAGTGTCGCCGCCGAGAAAGTAGCGCTGCCTCGGAGGACCGATATCCCTGAGCGCCTGGAGAAGATGCAGCAGGAACAGGCCGCGTTGCTGGCCACCTTGAGTTCCACGAGTCTGAACTTCAAGGCTTTCGTCCCGTTGTATATCAAGTATGCGCTCAGTCCGGAGTACCCGTCGGACTACTCCTACAGGTACTTACATGCCGAGCAGACGGGTACTGATGAGCTTGTCGAGCTGGATGTCTGGAACAGGAAGAACATCGCCAAGTACCTCAGCAACATCCACGCGATGGAACAACTGGCAAGAATCCAGAGCGACATGGGCACACTGAGAGTCCATCAGGCGCTCAATGCCGAATCGGGTGAGGACACAATCGAGGCCGAGGTACAGGGCATCCGAATCGGCGACTGCGTGCTGGTAACATCTCCGGCGGAGGTGCTCACACAGGTCGGCCTGAATGTCAAGGAAGCGTCGCCCCATGAGCACACCTTCGTAGCGGCCTTCTCCAATGGGTATATCCACTACGGTGCGCCTGCAAGCGACTACAGCATGGGCGGGTACGAAGTAACGGAGTGCCTGCTGGCTCCCGAGTGGCAGCAGGTCTATGAAGAGGCGGCTGCCAGAGTGCTTGGCAGACTCTGATGGTTGGGCAAACAACTAGAGTGCCGCGCGGTCAGGTAATGAGCCCGCTGTCGGGAGCAGCTCTGCTCTGTCAGTCCAGGTCAAAGACCCGCACCGCATTTTCTCTGGCCACCTTGTTGAAGACAGCCTCGGTGATCTTCCCCGTATCGCGCCAATCCAGGAGCAAGTCAACTATCTTGATTTCCATCCCGTGGTAGCACATGTCTGTCCCGAAGAGCAGACGATCCTGGAACTCAGTCAGAAACTTCGGCCCGTAGTCAGGGTCCCGCGCCAAAGCGTTCCATGGTGTTGCGTCAGAGAGGTCGCCATGGAGATTCGGATAGCGGCGGAAGAGCTTCGGCACAACGCCTTCTTCCTTGATCGGGCCGCTCGGTAGCCGTCCGACCTGACCACCCTCGAGGCGGAATATGTAGCCCCGTTCTCCCGGCGTCTCCAGCCGGCTGATCTCCGACCAGAACACCGGGCCGTGACCGAAGAGAATGAGATCCGGGAAGCGCTGCAAGGTATGCTCCAGTTGCGGCAAGCCGGGGTCATCGTAAAGCCCGAAGTCACCCGTGAGCTGGTCTGAGCCATCGAAGATGACTGGCAATCCAACCTCCTGAGCGTGCTTGAAAAGGTTCTGGACCATGGGATCCATAAGCGGCAAGTTCGGCATCACTTCGCCGAGGCCCTTGCATCCCTGGTCGCGGTAATAGCGCAGCAGGTCACCCAGTGGCGCAGTCGCCGAGTTCGTCAGCGCTCGCGGGTCAATGTTGCAAAACGGGATGAAGCGGTCGGGGTACTCCGCGACCATGTCGAGAATATCCTCATTGGCCTGGGGGAGGTAGATCTCAGGACTGACGATCGGCAGCAGCGCACCCTTCTCGATCCCGAGCGCGTCGTAGCGCTCGATCACCTGCTCCGGAGTGGGGAACTGGACAAGCATCGGTGGGTGCTTGCGATACGCATGGCAATGAATGTCAATAAACACATAGACCATCTCCCTTCAGTTGAGGCGTTCATCTGCAGTGCTCGTGTCCTTCACACCCGCAAGCGTCAGGGGCTTCCGGACAGAACGGGTTAGCCGGTAGGTTGGCATCTCGTGCCTGTGTAGGGCACTGACCTCCATGCCGCATGTTACTTGCGGAGCGATCTCCGCAATCAGATTCTGCAGTCTGTGTAGCTTATTTCCGCGTTTCTCCGGGATTCCTTTTTTCCGTATGGATTATTCGGGTTATATCTCACGTGCAGTAGCGCGGAAAGATGATATCTGGGGTTGAGACTATTGTTGTTTAGGGTATAATAGGTAAATACGCACAACTTGATGAAGGAGGTAGTGACATGTCGCGACGCCCTGGCTTTACGCTCATCGAGTTACTGGTGGTCATCGCCATCATCGCGATACTGGCGGCGATACTTTTCCCGGTGTTCGCTCGCGCCAGGGAGAAGGCTCGCCAGGCGAGCTGTCTCAGCAACGTCAAGCAATTGCAGTTAGCCATCATGCAGTACGTGCAGGACTACGACGAGAAGATGCCGACATGCTGGACCGGGTGGAGCACCTACGACCATCCATTCTGGTACGAGAAGGCGGAGCCGTACTTGAAGAACACCCAGGTCCTGTTGTGCCCTAGCGCGCGCAACTACACGACCATCGCCTACGGGTACAACTACATGTACCTGGGTAGCACTGGCGGCGGCGGGATATCAATCGCAGACATCGAGAGCCCGTCGGAAATGCTGATATTCACCGATTCGTATAGCAGCGGCAGCGCCGGCAACTTTCATGTCTATGCGCCGTCAGCCTGGACCATACACGGTGGCACGTACGATGATAACGACACCGGCAACGTGGACCCGCGCCACAACGAGGGTGCCAACGTCGGTTGGGCCGATGGACACGCCAAGTGGTTCAAGCTGAACGCGCTAGATGACGAAACGCTCTGGGATCGCGATTGAAGCTGTTGCCTGTGAGCTGCGATAACCTGACGGACGAACGTAAAAGGGTCGGCATCGAGCCGACCCTTTGCTTATGCCTACCACATCCGGGGATGCCTC
>CAZCJS010000369.1:0-3580 GCA_964498775.1 uncultured Armatimonadia bacterium | reverse complement strand
CCGAGCCTTGACAACCTGGATGCCCTCCTGGACCGCGTTGTTCGCGCCTCTGGCATTGACGTTGGCGGCGACCAGCTCATAGATGTTCGCCGGTTCGGACGGGTCGCATTCGAACATCGCCGATGCATCCCACTTGTCCGCGAGCCGCTTCGCCTCTTGTGCAATCTGCCCGATCCGCTTCCTGCGCTGGTACCATTCCTCGACAACATAGGCCCTGCCATCTCCATCAAGGCCGATGACGAGGATGACCGCCGGGTTCGAGTATCCCCAGTCAACGCCGGCGACGACTTCCGAGAACTCCAGGCCCTTCCGTGGCTGGCCGACGTGGACGGTGCGGTCGAATTCCTCATAGACTAGCCCCTCGAAGCTGACGAACTCGCCTAGAAGTTCCTGCCTGGCAAAGTCGCCAGTGTAGGAATCCTCCAGGTCCTTGATGTACTCCTCGGCCAGGTACGGGTTGTCCCGTGTGCGTGCCCGGAAGATCCGATACGCTGGCCGCTGCTCCTTGACGAACTCCTGCCAGACCCAGTTGCGTCCCTTCGGCGTGCTCGTGACCCAACAGGGCCCTGCCTTGCCCCCCGCACGAAGGCGCCCAATCACAATGCGCCAGGTCATCTTGTCGCACAGTGCCCCCTCGTCGATGTAGGCCCAATCCAGGCTGGGCCCTCGCAATGTTTCCGGATCGGTAGCTGAGCGAAACAGGACCTCGGCATTGCCCACATCGGCCCGCATCTCGCCCTTGTGGAAATCGCGGATCACGTCGCCCGCTATCTCCTGGAAGGTGCGGAGTGTCGCATCCATCAGCATCCGGTATGTCGGTGCCACGATGAGACCCAGGGCGTGCCGCTGGCATCCCTTGATGCCCTTGACACATCCGACCCACGTCTTGCCCGAACCGATGCCACCGATGAATGCGGTAAACCGCTCCGGCGTCGTCAGGAAGTCGTATTGCTGTTGGTAAAGTTCAATCTGCTTCGTTCTCATCATCCCGTTCGGTGATGATGAAAGAGAAGGCATCGCCACCCGATGTCACATCAATTGCTGATTCTATCTTGGGTGGCCCGTCTACCTGTGCATAGATCCACTTGTAGAGCGAGAGCCAATCCGACGGTGATAGTACCAGCGTCGTGCCGCTTGGCAGCTTCACCTCTCCAGTTGTCACGCCCTCCCAGGCCAGGCGCGCAGCAATTCGCTTGCCGGATCGCCTCTTTCCATCGGTGTCCTCAAGCGTCTTGCAGCCGGCACTCTCAAGAATTCGGGTGAGTGCCCGCTTCTTCTTTGGTCTTCCATTCGGATTTCCGCTCTGACCCTTTACCCAAGCCATTGTTTTCCGTCTGTTTTACAGTCGCCCTCGGCGTGAACTCCACGTCACCGTATGCCTGTGCCCGCTTGACTTCCATCAACTGCGCTGCCTGAAGGATGTTTCCTTCTCCCGTGTCAAGTGTGATTCTGATCCCCCCATCAACGAGCGTCTGGATCTTCACCACCTGCGCCGGAAAGCAAATCGGCTCACTCACCCGAACTCCTCAATGATTCCTTAACCTGGCCTCAGTCCCGTGTTCGGCCCCGTGATTGCCCAGTGTCAACTTTCTCAGGCCGGGCCTGGGCTCTGGCCTCCCCGATATAGGAGCTGCTGCCTCTCCCCAGCTCACACGGCGCAGGGCCGAGTTTTGTCGGGGAGGCCTCCGGCGCACCAGGCCGTTGATTGCGGCTCAACGGCCAAAGCCTTTTTGAAGGTCTCTGCCCTCGGCAGGACCCGGCATCCTACTTGCTGGGATATGCCCAGTTTCAGATGCTTTCCAGCCAGCGGTGCGCTTGCGAGACAGCTCTGCGACTCGCCCGCTCCCTGGGGCTGTAATCACTCGTTCAACTAGCACTCGCCATCGCCATCCATTTGTTCTTCAAGAGATCTGATGAGTTCGGCGCAGCTTGGATACTCTTCGTATTTCCCGTCTTTCAAATCCTGGTCAGCCTCAGCTTCCATCTGCTGCCATTCGGGCGTCCAAAACCAAGACTGGTCGGTGCTCACTCGTTCAACTGCTCCATCGCTACGGCAAACACGCCCGGATGCACGCCCATGCAGGCCAGGCCCATCTCCTCGTCCCGTTCGTGCGTGAAACAGACGAGGACTACCACCACGTTCTCAGGCTGCATCACGCTCTCAAGAATCTGGTACGTCCTCTCCGCCAGCTCCGGCGGCATGCCCTCCGCCCAGGCGGGCTGCGGCGTCTCGGCGGCAGGCGCATTCTCGCCGCGTAATTCGCGGAAGCCGGGTGAATTGCAAGCAACGAGCAAGATAGTTACGAGTATGAGAACTACGGCTAGCTTACGCATCAGCGCCAACGCCGCCTGTGTGTCGTGAACCCAATCTCATAATCCCCCATTACGGCCCACAAAACACCAGCCCCTATCAGGATGAAAACGCCGATCAGGGTGACCCGCTCTGGCACGGTCCAGCCAAGCCAAAGGGATACGGCGTACTGCATCATCTCATTGAACTGCTCAGGCATCGGGCTCCTTTTCGTAGACCCTGCCCATGAACTCGGCTGCGAACTCCAGCGACTCGAAGCCCGTCATGCTCCCTGATTCCGGGTCGAATACCGTCGCGATCGCGGTGCTCTCATTCGCCATCGGATAGCCGCCTTGTCTGGCGTAATCGTCAATCCGCTTGTACGTCCCGCACATCACAGCCATACAGGAACGGCCGGCTGCCTTGAACCCACGTGCCACGCCGCAACGGTGATCGTGCGCCCCGATGCCCCAGACGAAGTCCTGGTCGAATCGTGCTGCGCGCTCAATCCCGTGCGTCGCGTTGTAGATGCTCTTTCCGAGCCACTTATGCCTGATGCGCCCCGGCCAGCGAACGTCACCGACCTGTATGGTTACTCTCGCGTCGTCTTTGTCGTAGATCGTGGCCGGGGCGTGCTCCGCCGTTTTCTCCCTGATGTAGTCAATACCCGCCAGTGCCCAGGTCCAGTTGTCGTGATTGCCGCCCACCACCAGCAGCAGCTTCTCGTGAATGACTTCTATCCATCTCGTGAATAGCACCCAGCCCTCATCGACGGTGATGTGCCCGTGAATGTTGAGGGCAATCAGGCGCCCCATGATGAAGTTGTCCACCGCGTCGCCCGCCATGATGGCGTACATTCCCGGCGTGTCGCGGATGATCTCAGCCTCCCGGAATGCCCGCGGATAATCCGTGCCGTCTGCACCGAAATGCAGATCCCCTACGGCGACAATCGCCACCGGTCCATCATCGAACCGGATGATCTGCTTGCGTCTCCGTTGTTCAAGTTCCGCTTCTTGGCGCCAGCGTTCGACCGCTCGCTGGTAGATTGCGTCCGCGTCCGGCCTCTCCGCCGCCGTGATGCCAACCACCTCGACCTGCGGCGGCTTGCGTTTCGCCTTGTATGCCGGCAGCTTGCGTACTTGCGTGCGCACCTGGTCCCACGTCTGCCCGGTTTTCTCTGCGATCTGACGCCACGATAGACCATCGGCATCGTGGAGGCGCAGAAGGTCCTCCGGTGTATATTCCTGTTCGGGTTCGGTCATCAGTTCGAGAATTGCGCCTTCAGATATG
>CAZCJS010000368.1:0-3584 GCA_964498775.1 uncultured Armatimonadia bacterium | reverse complement strand
CTGCGTTGCATCCGTGAGGTTGTCTGCGCCGCTCTCGAGGTTGTAAGGGTGTATTTCCATTTCAAAGGCGCCGCGCTTGAGGTAAAAGGCCGGCGGGGTCTGCCCCATGGCCACTTTCTCGCGGTCACCGGGGAAGGACACCAGGGCCCGCTGGCAGAGGCGGCGGATGTCATCGTCCTGCTCGGTGAAAGCGATCCTAAGGCGGCATATCCCTTCGAGCAAGTCGCGTGCGATACTCGCCTTCCAGTCCCATGAGCCGGGGAAGATGTAGAGGTTGGAGGGGTGTTGGCCGGTATCTTTGTACCAGCGCGGGTCACCCCACATGGCATCGGTGTGGCTGAATGGTCGGAAGCCGGGCAGCTTCTCGTACTGCCAGGTCTTACCTGCCGCCGGCCGGCAAAACTGTTCGATGCGGGCCTGAAACTGCGCCGGCGTGATACCCTCAGCGGCGGCCAGATAGTCATCGCCGAGCACGGAGCGGGAGTTGAGCAGGAGTATGAGCTTGGCCTTGTGCGCGTAGGCGGCAGATTTGTCGTACCGGTCGGAACCGGGCGGGAAAAGCTTAGTGGCATAATGGTAAGCGAGGGCAAGGGTCGGCGCGTAGTTGCGGATCATCACGCGGGAGGCGTTGACATAGTACTTGCCGAGGAAGTGGTAGCACTTGCCGCCGCCGGAATCGCCATGTGTCTGGCCATCCCAGTGGTCCCAGGGGATACCGCGGTGGGCCTTGCTCCACGCCGCATCATGGGTGCGCGCCCAGACCTCATCGGTCGGCTCGCAGCCGTTGCCATCATCGGGGTAATCTGGATTCGGGTAGTAGTAGTACTCGCGCCCCTCGGCCTTGCAGTGCTTGCACACCAGCTTCCACGGCTCATTTATGCTCCACTCGAAGTCGTTGTAGTAGCGAGTCTTGAACGGATGTATCGGGCAGGCGGCGGTAAAGATGCCGCGTGGCTCGAAGCCTTTGTAGAACCCCCGGAACCATTCGTCAGGTTTCTCAGCTAGACCGTCGGCGGTGTCGAGAGTGGCAGTCACAAGAGAGACAGTGTGCTTGTCACCGGCACGGTAGGCGGCGAGCACTTCCTCCAGCGGGCGGTCACCGACATAGACGGCCGGGTCGTCGGGGATCTCAATGCGCTTGAAGACATCGGCAGTCGGCCCGATGCCGGCCGGCTCGATGCTCACCTCGTCAATACAGACCTTACCCAGCTTGAAGCCGTCTTTTTGATAGCCGCTGACCTTGAACAGCAGCGCAAATTTCCGAGTGCCGTCCGGGACGCTGACGGTTCGCTCACAGTGAGTCCATTCAGCGGTCTGGGTAATGGTGGCGATGTCCGTCCTGCCGTTGCGGTCGCCGAGGGCGGCTTTGTCAGTGCTCCAGCTCTGGACGTAGGCTTGCACTTCCGTCGCCTCGGTCTTTATCCAGAAGCTAAACTTGTAGAAGGTTCTCGGCTGCCGGTAGAAGTGCTTCGCCTCGGGATGAGGCGTGGCCACGATGGCGGTCTCGCCGGTATCGCCGTTGGAAGTGCCCTGGACTATGGCACAGCCCCGGTACGGTTCGCCCTTGCGGTCGCCATACTTGGCAGGGGTGAAGTCACGCTGGGTGAAATAGACGCCCCTGCCACGATAGCCCTCCGCGAGCGTCCCCCATTCACCCACAGCGTCGAAGGTGCCCCAGCCGACCGCTTTGCCGTTCTCAACCTGCTCGCAATTCCCGTTATGGGACATGTCGGCAGCATGGCCGCCGCAAGCTGCAAGTAGCAGCGTCACGACGGATACCGCGGAAAGGGTAATTGTGTTGGGCATAGTGCGCCTCCGGGCGGGTCGTCCATGGACAGGTAGCTACGTAACGGGAGGGTTCGATAAGGGGGTGGATTAGACCTGCCCCAGGAGCGGGTAAGAGGGCGACGGCTGCAGCCGGGGAGTCTGCGCCATGGAGGGATGAAGTTTCGGGCTATTTGAGGGCGCCGGCGGTCAGGCCCTTGACCACATGGCGCTGGAAGATGAAGTAGAGCAGAAGAACGGGGATGATGGCCATGACGACGCCGGCCATGATCACCGCCCAGTTGTTGGAGTGCTCTCCCTGGAAGGTCAATAGTCCCACCGGCAAGGTCATGTGCGCCTTGTTGGTGATGAAGACGAGGGCGAAAAGCAGCTCGTTCCAGACCCAGGCGGCCTGAAAAATCGCCACTGTCGCCAAGGCCGGTCGGGAGATGGGGACGAAGATGGCCCAGAGAATGCGCAGATGGCCGGCGCCGTCAATCATTGCCGCATCTATCAACTCCTGAGGGACACCGGAAAAGTACGCGCGCAAAAGCAGCACCGACAGGGGTATACAGAAGGCAATGTAGGGACCGATGATAGCCGCGTAATCGGTGAGGCCGAGGGAGTTGTTGAGTTGATAGAGAGGCAATAAGGCGGCGTGAACGGGGACAAGCAAGCCGCCGAGTATCAGGCCGAAGATGAGGGCCTCGCCACGGAGGTGCAGCCGCGCCAGAGCATAGGAAGCGGGCGCAGCAAGCACCAGCATCACCAGCACTGCCACCGCAGTCACAGCCACGCTGTTGAGGAAGAACAGGCCGACCCCGCCGTTCCATGCCGCGATGAAGTTCTCCCATGCCCAGTGCTTTGGCAGCGCCCAGGGACTGAAGAGCAACTCGTTGGCGGGCTTGACCGCACTCAGCAGCGACCACAGAATCGGCAGCGCGAAGATCAGACCTGCCAGTGTCATGGCGATGTCGCGGATGATGGCTATGAGTACTCGTGGGAGACGTTCGGCGGTATCACTAACGAGCCTGGCGAGCAGTGTGATGACCAGCAGAGCGGCGGCCAGCGTCGCAGAGAAAATGACCCATCCACCGACTGCGCGTGGGCCGAAGATAGCGGTGCAAATGAGCATGAAGGCGAGCAGCGCAGCAAGCTGCCAGGCGGTGTGAAGGCGATGAGGGAGTTGTTCGCCGGCATCCTGGCCGGCCTGTGTCAGCCGGATGTAGGCGATGGTCAGGAGCAGTGTGAGTACTAGCATGACAACAGCGATGGCTGCCGAGTAGCCCATGCGATCGAAAGTGAATGCGGATTTGTACATGAAGGTGGCCAGGACATCTGAGGCATACCCCGGGCCGCCGGCAGTCATGACCTGGACGATGTCGAAGATCTTCACCGAGCCGACGGTGATGAGGAGGGCGTCCACGAGGATGATACGCTTGAGCGAGGGGAGCGTGATATGGAGGAACTGCTGCCAGCCGCTAGCACCGTCAATGGCGGCTGCCTCGTAAAGCTCGTCGGGGATGGCCTGGAGACCGGCGAGCAGGATCATCATGTGGAAGCCGGTGTAGCGCCAGCAGGAGACGGCGATGATAGCGAAGATGGCGATGTCGCGGTCGCCCAGCCAGCCTGTGGTGAGCGCGTCGAGCCCTAGAGCTTGGAGCAGGGCGTTGAGGGCACCGATGTTGGGCTCGTAGATGAGTTGCCAGACGAGGCCGACGGCAACGACCGGCACGACGAATGGGGAGAAGAAGACGGTGCGGAGGATGTGATGGCGGCGAAGTGTAGAGTTGAGCCCGATGGCGAGGAACAGCGCAAGG
>CAZCJS010000367.1:0-3610 GCA_964498775.1 uncultured Armatimonadia bacterium | reverse complement strand
CACGGCCAGTACCAATTGATTGCGCACTTTGCTTCACCTCACATCAGATTAGCTGCTAAGAGGAAACGCGGCCTAATAACATGCGGGCTGACGGTTATACGCTTGAGCTCATGTTGCTCTGCAGGCGGCGTTAGAACTCCCACATCCCGCCGATGGAAAAGTGCGCCGAGTCGCCCGAGATTTTCTCCACGAGCACCAGCCCCAGAAAGTCGTCGGTAATCTGCTTGTAACCTACCAATGACGTGACTGTGGGCTCTCCTGCGCGTTGAGCCCTTTCAACAAATAGGTCTATGTCATACTGTTGGTAGAGCTTTGGGAAATAGAGTCCCACGGTCTCAACATGCCGGTGTACGGTGTCGGTACCGAACTCGCCATAAATGTCAACAACGTTCTCGATGAGTCGTACCGATACATCAAAGCTATATGCGGAACCGACGGTGTTCTCGCGAACCCAGTTGAGGCCGACCATGCCGCCCCAGAGGTTTGCCTGAGCCCTCACGAAATAGCCGCTAAGGTCATCGTTGGAGAGCGGTAGGTAGTCCTGCACGTAGCCGATATCCATGGTCCAATTGCGAAGGACCGGAGTGCGCCATCTGATGGCGTCTATGGGATCAAAACTGATGATGCTGCCGAGGTCGGAGTTGTTGACGGGACCCTCCAGATAGTGCTGGCGTCCCACTGTGAGTTCCCGGCCCTTCGACCTGTTGGCTGCAAAGGCCTCTGTGATATGGGTGTTCCAATTGCCGTCAAAGTCACCCCAACTGGTGCCACCGAGTTCCACATACCAATCGCCGACGACGGCGGTGGGACGGATGCGGAGTCCGGCAAGGCTCTCAGTCTCGCCCCAGAGGCCGAAGACATCGGTATGGAGGTACGGGCCGAAGAAGCGCTTGCCGAATACGTCCTGTGGCATGGTCGCCTGGCCGATTGTGGCCTCGAAAACGGAGCTGGCCACCTGTGGGGCTTGTGCCAATGCGAACAGATTCGCGCTTCCAGAGCCGCTACTTCGCCTGGGTACTTCAGAGATCACGACCTCGACGTCGCCGTAGGCAGAGCCCTCTTTCTCACCATAGGTGCCAGGCAGAGTGAAAGCGACGGCACGCTTGGATGTGTACTCCTGCCTCTTGTTGACGAGCCCGGGATCGGCACCCGGGGTCGTGAGCATATTGGCTCCTGACTCGTAGCTGACCCAGTCGGGGGAGTATTGCCCACCTGCGAACTGCGCCGGCGGCGCGGGGACTGCGGTGGGCACCGCCGGTTGCAAGGGGGAGAAAGTCGATCCGAAGCCACCCCACAGAGGTATGGTGCCACGCTCCGTTTCGAAATCCACGCCTGCCTTGGTCTCATAGACGGTGCAGTCATCGGTTGACGTGCCATCAGGATTGAGTTCGCTTCGGAACTTGAGCGTGGTTCCTTTGATTGCAGCCACGGCGCTGCCACCCTCGATACGAGCACCACTACCGGCAATGAACTTGGCCCAGAGACTGCCGTATTTGAGCTGTAAGTCGCGGGCTTTGACAGCCTGAATGACAACGTCACTGCGCGGGCCCATGCGGATGATGCTGCCGTCGGGGAACTTGATTTCGCACTTGCTACGCTTCCCAGTGCGGACGCGGCTTCCTGGGGGGAGTTGGCTGCCGATCTTGCTTTTCGCCCAGTCACCCGAAGCCCCCGAACGATGCTGTACTGAGAGGACAATCGCTGTGATCTTGGCGGTGTCAGCAGCCTGAACGCTGGCCGTCGTGGACCATATGAGTACCGCAATAGCCGCAGTGAGCTTGAAGCACTGTGTCAGTCTAGACATCGGCAGTCTCGCTCCTCGATGCACCGTTTTGTCCTGCCGCCACTTCCCCGACTGTGACTGCATAGACTTCTATGGGCATGGCGACGCCTCTGATTTCGCGTGGTCCCTTGCTCGTCATGGCATAGTTGCCTTGCAGACGGCTCTTTGTTGCCTCACTAATTATTATACCAGTCCCAAGTTCCTTATTCAAGCCTTCGAGGCGCGACGCTATGCTGACCGTCGCGCCGATAATCGTGTACTCCATGAATTCGTCAGAGCCGATGTCTCCAGCGACCAGAGCGCCGGTATGAATGCCGATACCTATGCGCATGGTCTGGATCGGTGGTTTCTCACTGGTACTGCGCATCTCAGCAAGGCGCTGCTGCATCTCAAGGGCGGCGGCGACCGCCTCGTCGGCGTGGCCCTCATCAGCTATCGGATCGCCGAAGACGGCCATGATGCCGTCACCGATGAACTTGTGTATTGTACCCCGGTGGAGGCGGATGACCTTCGTCATCTCGCTGAGATACTCGTTGAGTATGTCCACGACTTCCTCCGGCTCCAGTTCGTCACACATAGTCGTGAAACCTCGAATATCGGAGAAAAGGGTGGTGGCAACAGTGCGCTTGCCTGATACATACGCGAGTTGCGGATTCTCGAGGATGACATCAAGTATCTCGGGTGCCACCCGGCGCTGCCAGGCGGCGCGGATTGCCCGGCGATTACGCTCTTCCACCACGTACATGTAGATGGTGACAGCGCTGTAGGACAGGATGAGAGCAAGCATCGGTGAGACTACTGGCAGCCAGATGCCGGCATTGCGGAAAAGCAGATAAGGCAGCCCGATGCCGACTGCGGCCAATGGGACTACCAGCAGCGGCAAGGCCCGCAGAGGCTTGATGAGGGCCGTGCCGATGGCGGTCAATACTCCGAAGACGAGACTTACGAGCCATGTTACCCATAGCGGAACCGGCCACACAGTGCGAGTATCCAACAAGGTTGCGACGCAGTTGGCCTGGATCTCCACGCCAGCCATATTCTTGCCGTACTCGCCGGCATGTCGGCTGGCCATCGGCGTAAGGTGCCAATCCTGGAGTATCTGGGCCGTACCACCGACAAGCACAATCTTATCCCTGAAAACCTCATCCCCCACCTTGCCCTCCAGCACTTGGTAATACGGGATGGTCCGGAAGCTGCCAGCAGGACCTCCGTAATCTATGAGTACAGTTGCTTGCGGCAGATAGGGATGGGGTGGCCTCGCAGCCAGTTTGTCGGCGTGGCTGTGGCCGCCCGTGGCGATATTGACGACCTCAAGGGCAAACGAGGGCTCGACCTCGTCCTGGTAGGTAAAGTCAAGACTCATGCGTCGTACAGCGCTGTCGAGGTCTTTTGAGAAGTTAACAATGCCGACCCCTGCGGTAACCTCCTCGAAGCGCCAGCAGGGGAATGAGATGCAGGTCATTGTCGTATCAACCTCATCAGTTTCCCTGGACGCAAGCTCCTGAAATTCGGCAGCGAGGACGACGCGGCCGCTCTCTTTGATGGCTTTCTCGAGTGCCACGTCTTCCTGCGATGGGGGCAACTCCTCCAGCCAACTGTCGTCATCCACAGGGAGCTGCGTCTCGCTGGAGACTTCACTGAAAATGATGTCGAGACCGATGACCTTGGCTCCTGCCTCGCTGAGAACATCTATCAACTGCGCGTGAATGTCGCGCTTCCATGGCCAGGCTCTGAGGACATTGATGGATTCCTCGTCAATGGCGACGATAACGATGTCGTCATTGGTAGTCCCGCCGCTCAGACGCCAGTCGTAGGAGAGAAGCTCCT
>CAZCJS010000366.1:0-3640 GCA_964498775.1 uncultured Armatimonadia bacterium | reverse complement strand
ATGTATGCGCAGGACTATGACGAGAGGCTTCTCAACTACCGCATTGACAGCGCCATCGGGTCCAGGTACTGGTATGTGCTTATTCAGCCATACATAAAGAACACGCAGATACAGCTCTGCCCCAGCGCCAGTGGCAGCAGAAGTTATCCCTGTGACTACGGGTTCAATCACGTGTACCTGGGCTACAGAGCGTTGGCGGAGATCACTGAGCCCGCCAGCACCTTCGCGTTCGGCGAGACCTTTGGGATGATGTATCTTGGACGGCCCGGCAATGACGACGCCAACACCGTCTATGACCGCCACAATGAGGGGGCCAACTACAGCTTCTGTGACGGTCACGCCAAGTGGCTGCGAGGCAGCGAAGTGAACTGCGCAACCGGCCTGACCAAGTACTACGTGGCGCAGCGCTAGGGGTCGGCCTCAGTGGATGAGGCCATGCCGGGTCCACGTGTAGGAGAAATCCTGCGGGGAATCGTCGGTGTTGGTGGCTGCTATCTGGAAGCCGGTGGCGGAGTAGGCCTGCCGGACCTCGTAGTCGAAGTGCTCGCCGGCCACCTGCAGGTTGATAGCACCCGGGACGACGAAATCGGCGGTCTCGGCGTGGTCCACCGGAATTGTGAGCGAGTCGCCTGCGGGCACCGCCTCGACGCAGCCTTCACCGCCTGCAGAGCCGATCTCCAGACGCATCAGGTTGCGATCTACGCCGACGGCTTCGTTGTCGAATTCGGTGACTTCCCCGCTCGCGTCGAGAGTAATCGTGCCGAGGAATATCGCACCGGTCGAGCCGGTGGGGCTGAGCTGGGCGACGAATGTCACCGTGCCCTCGGCCGGCGAGTCGCTGGTAGCCTGGCCGAAGACATAGTTGGTGGCATTGTTGGTCAGCTCGGAGATGTCCTGGGCGGCAATGGTCTTGCACCAGCAACCGGCGATGAGACCCTCCCCTGCGCCGACCTGGGCAGCCTCGGTGATGTTCCAGCCGTCGGCCGCGCCGTCGGCCATGATGCTTTTGAGGAAGTTGCCGAGCACGCGGTCGAGGGTGTCGGCGACCTTATTCTGATGCGACGGCTCTACGAAATCGTCTGCCACTACGCCGGTGGGCAGACCATATATGGCAGTGGTTGTAGCCATTGAAGTCCTCCTGGATGGTGGTAGTGCGGCAAAGCAAAACGCACACCAGCATGAAGCCCGGTGTGCGGGATATGGCAGGTCAGAACGCCCTGACGGTTACTCGGAGCAGTAGCGGGCCACATCGTAGCGGCTGCGGCCGTAGAGCCCGTACTTATGGTCGCTGTGGTCGGAGTGGCAATAGCAGTTGATGCTGCGGGTGATGCCGCCGCCGGCAGGGCTGTTTGCGGCTCGGCGGTCGGCCATAGTTGCGGCATCGCGCTGTCCCGGCCGCACGCGGCCGTCAATGATGCGTCTCAGCAAATGAAGCTCTGTCATGCTCATCAATCCTCACTAGTTGGCGCGGCCAACTATGTCATAGCGGCTCGGTGCCTTCGGTGAACAGGGCGACGTAGGCCTCGTACTGGTATCGGCGGTTTCGCTTCTTGCCGGTGGTCTCGGTGAGGATTCCGGCGTGCTCGAACTTGCGAATGAGGCTGTTGGCTGTTGGGTAGGTAATGCCGAGCTGCTGCTCTACATCTCGGGCTGTGATTACCGGGCTTCTGCACAGGTATTCGAGCAGACCGGTCGCATACTCGCTTCTGACAGCCTGAGCGATCTCGCGATGTTCTCGGTACAGTCCGGAGGCTTTGCGGGCAGTGTAGGCAGCATCTTTGGCAATACTCGCAACACCGCTGAGGAAGAAGGCCAGCCATCCCTCCCAGTCGCCGCTGCCGCTGACTGCACGCAGCCGGTCGTAGTATTCCCTGCGGTGGTGCTTGAAGAAATGGCTGATGTAGAGCAGAGGCTGCTCGAGAAGTCCCTGCTGGTGGAGATAGAAGGGAATAAGTAAGCGGCCTATGCGTCCGTTTCCGTCAGCGAACGGGTGTATCATCTCAAACTGACAATGAATGAGGCCGGCCTTGATCAATGCGGGCAATGGTACATCCTGGTGGAAGAACTTCTCCAGTTCGCCGATGCACTTGAGCGCCTCGTTAGGTGGAGGCGGCACATAGGTCGCCTGCTCGATAGTCGAACCGGGAGCCCCAATATGGCACTGGTGCGTCCGGAACTGCCCCGGCTGTCGCTGTTCTCCTCTTGCTCCGCTCATTAAGATGCGGTGGATATCGCGAATGAGGCGGAGCGAGAGCGGCAAGTCGCGGAGCCGTTCCAGTCCATGGTTCATAGCCTTGACATAGTTGATGCCCTCGACAATGTACTCCCCGGGGACTGGTGGCTGGTCAATTTCACCGTCAAACAGGCGGCCCTGGAGTGCTCCGGGTGTCACATTCTCGTATTCAAGGACATTCATGAGAGTTGCCTGCGAGCCCTCTATCTGCGAACTAACCACGGTTTCCTTCCGCACGTACATATTCACGAATAGCTGCATGTTGAAGACTGGCTGCTTAAAGCTGCCCAGTTCTGCCAGGGCGCGTTCGGCATCGAGTAGTAGCTGCATCATCTCTGGCGGCGTCAAGTCAACTGGCGGATCAGGAGGCAGGGGAGATGGCACGAAAGCAGAATGACCTCCGAGTGTCGAAACGTAATGACCAGCTCGTGCTATTCCCTCTGCCATGGGCTACTGCACCTTCATATTAGCCACATTTTGTTAGTAGAATAATGTCAGCATACTTTCATTAGCTCGATTTGTCAAGGCGCTAATGAAAGCATAATTCCGCGTATTTACATAAGCGGAACTGCAACAGGCGCTAATGAAAGCCCGTGTGAACGAACTGTGTACAGATTATGTCCCCGCTGGCAGCGCTCTCGCCTTGATCGTGCTGTAGGCCAGGTGATGCGGCGCCTTGTGCACCCGGTGCTCCACCTCGCAGATGCGGTACTTGCCGGCATTGACACCTGCCATCTCCCCGCCATTGATGCGCAGAACCTGGCCGATGCCGAGGTCCGCTTCCAGAGGCGTCACCAGCGCGATGTGTTCCGGCTCCGGCGCCAGTTGCTGCATCAGCTCCGCGGCGAGTTGATTCGCCTGGGCCTGAGTGCAGATACCACGCACCTCGTACACCTCCATCTTGCGCCAGCCGACGTAGCGCGTCGAGGTCGGATCGTACAGAGATTCTGCGTCATAGGCAACGGAACGTACCGGATGGCCGGAGGCACCGAGGCCGGCAACCATGACGTAGTTCCTGTAATCGGCGCCGGCGAGCGACTCGCGGAGCCGCGACAGACGCAGAATCTCGCCCGGCTGCGTCGGGTCGGGAGCGGCGGTGCTGCGCGTGTAGAGTTCCCAGGTGACCGTGGATTCGCAGGAGCCTGCTTCAGTACCATCATGTGTCAGCACGTCTTCGGCGGTGCGCAGCCGGCGACAATGCGGGCAGGCCTTGACGAAGCAGCCGTTCTCGTCGAAGAAGACCGCCGCGCCGTGGTCGAAGCCGGCGACTTGCTGAAGGAAGTCAATCCATGGGCGTCCCGGCTCGACGACCCACAGCGGCTGCTCGGGTGAGCCCATGCTCAGGCAGGTGCCAGTGTCTTCGAGATTCTGCTCGCAGCGATGGAGCCCGCAGCGGTCGAGAACCCA
>CAZCJS010000365.1:0-3663 GCA_964498775.1 uncultured Armatimonadia bacterium | reverse complement strand
ACATGCACCCATAAAGGTGGACGGCGACGATGCCCTTGGTCTTGGGCGAGATGACGCTCTCGATTGATGCGGGATCAATCGTGTGAGTGAGCTTCTCAACATCGGCGAAAACAGGGACGGCTCCCGTCTGTGCAATGGACATCGAGGAGGCGATGAAAGTGTAGCTGGGGGTGATGACTTCATCACCGGGCCCGATGTTGAGTGCGCCGGCCATGGCCACGTGAAGGGCGCTGGTGCCACTGTTTGTGGACATGCCGAACTTGCAGCCGCACCATTCGGCGTATTTCTTCTCAAATTCCATGCCGATGCTGCCGGCCCACTCGTTGACTTTGCCGGTGCGGAGCGGCTCCATCGCTCTCTGGATGGTTTCCTCGTCGAAGTAGGGCCAGGGGGGAAACGGCTCTTCTCTTACTTTGTCACCGCCATCAACTGCCAGTACGTCAGACATTGTGATTCTCCTTCTGCTTGATTGCAGACCGATAGAAGCGTTCTAATAGTGATAACGTCACTGCTATATTCGTCGAGTCGGGACAAATACCTTCTCTGAAGGATGCGAAATTATGGAGTGACAGGTCACTTTTGCGCAATGCGGGCGTAAAAAAGCTTGAATAGTACCCAGGCAGCCTCGATGATGATTTTCTTTGATATTTTTGATTGGCCGCGACGGCGATCGGTAAAGATGATCGGGATTTCGGTGATGGATGCGCCGGCGCGCCGGCACTTGAAGAGCGTTTCGACGAGGAACGAGTAGCCTTCAGTGTTGCTGCTGAGAAGGTCGGCCTGAGTGATGATGTGGCTGCGGTAGGCACGGAATCCACCAGTACAGTCATGGGTGCGAAGGCCGGTGAGAAGTCTGGCCAGCAGGGAGGCGGAACGACTGAGGATGCGGCGATGGATCGGCCAGTTGGCAGTGCCGCCGCCGGGTATGTAGCGGGAGCCGACGACGACGTCGTAGCTGTGAGCGGCATGATAGAGTTCGGGGAGCTTGTGGGGATCGTGTGAGAGGTCGGCGTCCATGGTGATGATGATATTGTAGCCGTCGCGGAGCCCGATCTTGAAACCCTCACGGAGTGCGGATGCATAGCCGAGCTTCCCGGCACGGTGCAGCACCCTGATGAAGCCCGGAGTTTCCTGAGCGATTCGCTCGACGAGTTGGCCGGTGCCGTCGGGTGAGTTGTCGTCCACGACAAGGATGTGTGCCGGCAAGTCGAGGCTCCGGACCTGGCTGATGAGAATGGGTATGTTCTCGCTCTCATTGTAGGTGGCAACGATGATCAGGAGTTCTCGTGGCTGGGTGTCCATTATCAGCCTTCTATTCGATGTGTTCCGGCTTGACGGTTTCATCGAGATGGGTATGGAGCTTGAGCAGAGCGCGGTTGTAGGCGGCGATGATGTTCTTGCGGGTGATCAAGCCGAGGAGCCTGGTGTGATTGTCACGGTCCACGACGGGAAGGCGTCCGATATCACGGAGGCCGAGCTTGCGGAGCGCGTCATTGAGCGTCTCGTCGGGAAATGCCACAATTATGTCGTGGGTACTAACGTGGCCGACGGTGGTGTCTTGGTGGCCGGTAGCGGTAGCATTACGAACATCTTCGAGGCAGATGATGCCGTGGAGCTTGCCGCCGTCGTCGGTGACGGGGAAGCCGTGATGTTTGGTGTCATCGAACAGGCGGGCGGCTTCGGAAAGCGGGGCATCGGGCGGAAGTGTGATGATGTCTGTAGTCATTGCCTCTTCAACGGTAACAGTGTCAAGGAGCCTGGTATCGCGGCCGAGCGAGTAGTGTATGTCATGCTGCATAAGACGGAAATTGTACATGCTGAAGCGGAATATCAGGCGTGCCATGACGGTGCTGATCCCACAGGCGAGCATCAGAGGGAGGATCATGTTGTAGTCCCTGGTCATCTCAAAAAC
The DNA here is from genome assembly GCA_964498775.1 of uncultured Armatimonadia bacterium. Taxonomy (GTDB): domain Bacteria; phylum Armatimonadota; class Zipacnadia; order Zipacnadales; family UBA11051; genus UBA11051. Next base: position 1,751 of record CAZCJS010000365.1, on the reverse strand, counting down.
TTGGACGATTGAGGTAATCGGCGCATGGCCGGTTGCGGCAAAGACCGCAGCCATTCCTACGAGGCCGTAGGCGGGAGGAGTGGTAGTGCAGATCGGTGCTATGAGATTTCCGAAGGCAGTACCGAGCATGGCGCCGATGAACAAACACGGGGCTATAACGCCCCCTGAGCCACCGGAGCCGAGTGTGATTGAAGTGGCTATGATCTTCAGCAGCCCGAGGGTGACCAGGAATGTGGTAGCGGGGGTGATGCCAGCAAGGACTTCTCCCATGGCTTCGTAGCCCAGACCGAAGATGGAAGGGTAGAAGTAGCCGATACAACCGACCATCAAACCTCCGACGGACGAGGTGAGCCATACTGGAGCATTGAGGCGGTCTGTCCGGAATTCGATACCGTAGAGTAGTCGTATGAAGGCGACACCGGCGATAGCGGCAATAGCTCCCAGGACAATGAACCAGGGGAGTTCGGTGAGTTGGCCCAATGCGTAGTCAGGGATCTGAAATGCCGGAACATTGCCGAAAGCTGAATGACCGATGGCCGAGGATGTTACCGCCGCGACGACGATCGGTACCAATGAAGTGATGGCGAAGTCGCCGAGAATGATTTCCTGACTGAAGAGGACCCCTGCAAGCGGAGCATTGAAGGTAGCGGCAATGCCGGCCGCAGCACCACAAGCGACGAAGCAACGTCGTTGCACAAGGCTGAATTTGCCCAGTTGGCCGGCAATCGAGCCCAGCGTGGCGCTGATTTGTACGATGGGGCCTTCACGGCCTGCAGAGCCTCCGGAACCGATGCAGATGGCTGAGGCGAATGATTTGACAATGACCACGCGAGCTCTGATTTTGCCGCCGTGCACCGCCACTGCCTCGAGCACTTGGGAGATGCCACGGCCTTTGGCCTCGTGTGCGCCCCACTGGATGAAAAGGCCGACAACGATAGCGCCGACGGCCGGTAGTATGATGACGTGTTTGTCGCCCATGAACTCCAGCAGATCACCAAGCGAGTGAAAGAACAAGAAGTCGAAATAGGCAATCAGCCAGCGGAATCCAATGACACTCAGACCTCCGCAGATGCCGATGATGAAAGCGATGAGGAGGTTGACTGAGTAATTGCTGAAGCCGGAATGGCGGAGTCTCTTACGGAGCAGTAGCTTGATCAGACGCAGCGGTGTGGGTTTACGCTTCGACATTTGCGGCCCTGGTTTTCCCCTGATAGAGTTGGGCTTGCTATGGGCAGGCATCGGGCCGGCCAACGGGTGCGATAGAAGAAGCCATTGCGGCCCCGATAGGGTATTGATGAATCACAAACAACCCCCTTTGCCTCCTCAGCGATTGGAGAACCAGAGGGTCGTTGCGATCTGTAGTTCTACTTCTACGCTACGTTGTCACGGGGTCGAGACTACCAGAGCGGATTAGACTCAGGTTCCTCGTCAGTTGACGCCACGTCCATTGGCGCTGCGTCAGTTGGCGCGGGAGTTGCAGGGCCGAGCCGGCTGACGTTGGCAGCCTGTGGTCCTCGATCACCCTGGATGACGTCAAATTCCACTTCTTCGCCATCGTCCAGTGTCTTGTAGCCCTCTTCCTGAATGGCGGAATAGTGAACAAAGACGTCCTCTTCGCCTTCGCCTGCAATACGCCGGATTACCTTCCCTGGAGGGATGATTTGACGCCGTGGGTGATCGCGGAGGCAAGGCGCCACGGCAAGCGCATGGACAGACAGGGCGCAGGGCTCCTGATCGACATTGTCGACCCG
>CAZCJS010000364.1:0-3696 GCA_964498775.1 uncultured Armatimonadia bacterium | reverse complement strand
GATGATGCGATGGTCCTCCCACGTGCTGCCCTCGTTGGTGCTGCGGGCGGCCCACAGGTCGCTGCGGGTCCTCGTCATGTCCGGGCTGTCGGAGCCTTCCGGCCACACCGAGGCATAGAAGCCCATATAGAAGACATGGAGCAGGCCGTTGCGGTCGCGGAAGAAGACCGGGTCACAGGCCTGGCATTCGGGGCGGCAGATAATCTCGCGCTCCTCCGACCAGCACGGGTCGCTATCTGCACCGAGCTCATCGGCGGCGATACTGCGGGCGTAGATGCGAACTGTCCCGGGTGGCCTGCGATGTGGATTCACCGGCGCACCATAGGCGATCATGACTCGGTCGGGGGTCGTGGTCCTGCTGCCATCGAGGCGGATGATTCCGGCGACGCTGCAGAACTCATGCTCCAGCGCCGGGCCGACTATTTCCGTCGCGGGGTGATACCATACATCGGGTGGCTGTTGGGCTGCCATTTCTGATTCCTCCTGTAGCGGGCCTATTACCGGCGGTCACCATCGCAATTCGCCGCTACGCTCCCGTGACCTCCCACGCCACCTCCCGCTGCAAGTGCGGACGAGAGTTGAAACGACTCCATTCCGCGGGGGCATACCCCGGGTGGAGCCTGGCAATTCTGCCGTGCGTGCCATTTGACTGATGAATAGCGTGATTTAAGGAGTTGTGTGCAGAGAAGGTGCCCTGCTGGCTTTCGGCGCATATATGATGGAGCTTGCTGAGGTGCAATGGTGTTGCGAGGAGATTATTTGAATGGCGATCCATTTTGAGTGTGCGAATTGTGGCAAGAAGTACCAGGCTCCTGAAAGCAAGGCGGGAAAGAAAGGGAAATGTGGTAAGTGTGGCGCTGAATTGACTGTGCCGCTCATAGAAGACCTGACTGCGGGTGATAGGCAGCCACAAGCAGAGCCGCCGCCCGGCAGCCCGCGTGAAGCCGCGAATGAGCAGGCGCCCGGAAACACACCCCCAGTAGAGAAGCCAAAGCCGAAGAAGAAGAGAAGGAAGAAAAAGAGCCCCGTGTTGCCAATCATCGTGGGCCTTGTGATAGTGCTTGGCGCAGCTGCCGGGCTGCTCCTGTGGAAAGCGAAGCACACCATGCGGCCAGGCCCTTCAGGCGGCGCGCCAGATGATGAATTCGAGATCACACAGGTCATCGACAGCGGCCACGGAGACTTGCGCGTCCATTTCCACCAGCAGAAAGAAATCAGCGATTGGAGCGACTATGCCATCTGGTGGGGCATTAGCAGTAAAGGAGTACCCAACATACTGGAGACCGTGCTCAGCGATCCCGGGCTTTGGAAAAAATCGCAACTCGATATTCCGATGATCATGGAATTCAGGACTGTAATGATCGGGCAGATATGGTTGCAGCATGGGGCGAAGGCAGGCAAAAACAAAGGGGAGTATGAGGTAGAGTTGCCCTGGGTTGGTGACGATAGCCTTCCTGATTTTGGGACCGTGGCTCCGGTCAATGTCCTAATCCTCGACCACAGTAAGAGCGAACCGGCTCCGAGTTCCAACAGGTGGGTCAAGCTTGTGGAGTTCTAGACCGTAAGGGTGTCGCGTATCGGCGCTCAGCTATTGAGCAATGTCTTCTCGCTGATGCGCATCAGCACCGGCTGCGCGCGGTTCCAGCCACTCAGCACGTGGTTGCAACTGACGAGCATCTCGCCCGGGCTGATCTCGCAGATGCAGGGATATGACACCTGCGGGTATTCCGCCTCCAGCGCCCGCAAACACACCACCGGCTCCGTCCAGCTCTGCCCGTCATCCTCCGACAGCGCCATCGAAAGCGCGCTTCTGCGCACATCGGTACTCATCTCGCCGAAGTTGTTCCAGATCAGTGCCAGTCTGCCGCTGGCCAGGCGGATGATATGACATGGCGCGCTCGGGCTGGTAATCTGCGTCGGGGTCGGCTCGGACCAGCTCAGGCCGTGGTCCTCCGAAAACGCCTGGAGGAAATGGCCCAGGTCGGTGCGAATCAGCATCCAGATACGGCCGTCCTGGAGTTCGACGATCACCGGCTCGAGCGCGCCGGCATGGTCGCCCTGCTGGCCGATGTCAATCGCCTCGCCGAGCTCCCAGGTTGCGCCGCCATCGGGGGATACGACGCAGGCGCTGACCAGCCGGCCCGGCTGCGGCACCAGGTAGCTGAAGGGCACGATGATATGGCCCGATGAGGCCACTTTCGCGTCATTGGAGGCCCCGGTATAGCCGCCGAAGATCATCTGGTTATCGCCCCAGGTCTCGCCCTCGTCGAGGCTGCGCGCCGCCCACAGGTCACTGCGCGTCTTGTCCATGTCCGGCTCGTTGGTGGCCTTGTCCCATACGGAGGCATAGAAGCCGAGATAGAATACCCACAGCGCACCCTCGTGGTCTCGCAGCGACGGCCCGCCCCAGGCCTGACATTCGGGATGGTGGATGATCTCGCGCTCAGCGGACCACGTGGCGCACTCGTCGGCGGAGGTGCGCATATAGGTGCGGCAGGTTCCGGGCGGCCGGTTATGCGGATTCACCGGCCCGGAATAGAGCATCATTATCCGCCCGTCCGCAAGCCGAATTGTTTTGCCGCCGGTACACATGGCGTGGTCAATCTGCGGGCCGCAGATTTCCGCCTCGGGGTGGTGCCAGACCTCCGGCATCGGTGCTAGTGTCACTCAGAATTCCTCCCTTTGCTCGATAGCTGTGTACAAGCCACGTGCGTCCGTGCTGCGCGCTCACATCAGCCGGTGATTTCCGCACCATCGCCACATGCACCTGCCGGCGGTGACGTACGTTTTGCGAAAGCCCCATACGTGCCACATCATATTGACATTCGGTATATAATAATAATCATGAGACAGTGCCCCCAGTGCGTGTTGCTTTCGGTAATCATGCCCGTCTACAATGAGCACGACACGCTGAAGACAATTGTCCAGCGTGTGTTGTCGGTGAATGTGCCGAAAGAGCTGATCATCATAGATGACGGCTCCACAGATGACACCCGAGACGTGATCCGCAAGCTCCAGCAGGCTCATCCTGGGAGCATTCGCGCAGTGTTCCGCGAGGATAATCGTGGCAAGGGCGCCGCGGTCCGCAATGGGTACGAGATCGCCAGTGGCGATGTCTGCGTCGTACAGGATGCAGATCTCGAACTGGACCCGTCAGAATACGAGCGCCTGCTCCGGCCGATTATCGAAGACGGGGCTGATGCGGTGTACGGCTCACGTTTCGCGGACCAGGCGAGGCTGAGATTGTCAGCCTCATATCTGGGCAACCGGTTTCTCACATTCCTGACCAATGTGTTGTATGGTACCAGGCTCACCGACATGGAGACCTGTTACAAGGCGATTCGGACGGAAGTGGTCAACGCGCTTGCCCTTGAAAGTGACGGGTTTGAGATAGAGCCGGAGACTACCGCCAAGCTCGCACTTGGCGGCTGGAGAATACATGAGGTGCCCATCAGCTATGACCCTAGGACCAGGGCAGAGGGCAAGAAGATGCGGTGGCACGATGGGATTGCGGCGGTCCGAGTTCTGTTCCGCTACCGGATCCGTCGGCCGTGAGGCCCGCACTGCGTCAACGCTTTAGTCTCGATCCAGCACCATTGGCAGTGGCAGCTTGAACGCCTTGAACGCAAGGATATGACAGTGTCGGACGATAGGACAAGGCATTTCATTGTGCTGCTGACCGTATGCATTGGGGTG
>CAZCJS010000363.1:0-3700 GCA_964498775.1 uncultured Armatimonadia bacterium | reverse complement strand
TCCGGATTCGTCGGCCCGAAGATGGCCACTACCGGCGTACCGACTGCCGCCGCCAGGTGCATCGGGCCGCTGTCATTGGCGAGCGCAATCTCCGCGCCTCGGAGTATCTCGATTGTCTCCCGGATGCTGGTCTCACCCGCCAGGTTGACGGCGCTGGCCCCGATGCTGTCTGCGACGTCCTGCGCCAGTTCAGCCTCAAAGCTCGCGCCGAGGACTACCACCCGCAGTTCATGTTGCTCGACCAGATGCCTGCCCACCGACGCGAACCTCTCGGCGGCCCATCGCTTCACCGGCCAGTTCTTGCTGCTACCCGGTGTCAGCACTCCATATCTCTTCCCCGGTGTTATCCCCTCTTCGCCAAGTATCTCCACAACGGCTGCAGCGGCCTTCGGGTCCTCCCACAGCGACAAAGAGGTGTCATGGGCTTCAATGCCGACGGCTTGAAGAATCTCGAGGAAGCAGAGCACCTCATGCTTGTCAGGATCACGCGGGACCTTATGGGTGAAGAGATAGCCACGGTGTTTGCCCCTGGTGTCGAAGCCGGTACGGATGGGCGCCCCGCTGAGGAATGCCAGTATCGGGGTGAGCTTGTAGTAGAGGTCGAGATCAACAGCCAAATCCGGCCGGCACCCACGCACTGCGGACAACGCCTCCCGAATCACGCGCGGGCCGGAAAGCAATATCTCCTTCATGCCGCCGAAGCCGGTGACTTGCAGGTTGACGATCCGGTCAATGAATGGCTGTCCTCGGAAAGCCTCGATACTGCGGGGTGTGCAGATGAGGGTGAGGCGGGCCTCGGGGTAGTGCTCCTTGAGTGCTCTGACAGCCGGTACCGCCAGCACTCCGTCGCCTAGACAGCACAGCTTGGAGACGATGATACTGTTCACCTGAAGCTGTGACAGAGGGGTGCGGTAGCGGTGGCAGAAAAGCCTGCGCACTGCACCATACAGCAGCAGGCAGCCCATCACCAGCCATCCGAGCATGGCGTCAAGTGACTTGCGGCAGATGTTCTTGGTCATGGCTGCGAGCTCACTGGTTCTCCTGATGAGCGGGCCTGAGACGGCGATGCAGCCACCTGATGCGGAACAGGTCGCGCACCATTCTGGGGCCGTCCACAAGCATGTTGACGCGCGTGTCGGGGGAGTTTATCCAACGCACCGGTATCTGGGCGATGGTCAGGCCAAGCCTTCGGGCTATGAACAGGAGTTCAGCGTCAAAGGCCCAGCCGGTAAGCTGCTGGTGCGGAAAGATGCGCTCGATGGCCTCGCGCCTGAATGCCTTAAATCCGCATTGGCTGTCGGGGATGCCGGGGAGGAGCACGACGCGATTGATGACACTGAACGCCAGCCCGCCGAACTGCCGATACCACGGCTGTCGGAGCTCGATGACCGAGCCTTTCATCTGCCGGGAAGCGATGGCAAGATCTGCGCCCTGCTCGATGGCAGCCAACAGCGGGTCGGCTTCCTCGATGGGGGTGGAGAGGTCGGCGTCAGAGAAGAGCGCAACCTGGCCCCGGCTCTCCGTCAGGCCCCGTCTGACCGACAGAGCCTTACCTCGGTTCGGGTCATTGCGCAGGACGGTATGCGGCGTCCCGGCCAGGACCTGTTCCGCAACCTGCGAGGTCCTGTCCCGGCTCCCATCATCCACGACCACGATTTCCCACGAGTAATTTTTGGTCTGCATGAATGCCACTATCGTTTCGAGCGACGGAGGCAGGCGGTTCTCCTCGTTGTATGCGGGAAGGACGATGGACAGATACGGCTGAGGCCCTTGCTCTGGCATGTAGTGTCTCCTGCTCCTGTTTGCTGCCGGTGATTTGTCTTCGGGCCGCCGGCTTGGCGGCAGTCGGTCTGTGCCTTGCCTTCAGCGTTCAGGCGAGGATGTCATAGCGGGAGTAGTCCACGGCTCCGTCAACGGGCTTACCTGCGAAGGCATTCTCCAGAGCGGCTACAGTGGTCGTCCCGATCATGTGGTAACCGTAGAAGCCTGCTCCTGACACGTGGGGGACTATGTCAACATTTCTCAGTGTACGGAAGGGGCTATCGCTGGGCAGCGGCTCAGGCTCCGTGACATCCAGCATCACATAAATGCGGCCGCCAGCCGCCTCCGCCAGCAGCGCGGCGTGGTCAATGCTATTGCCGCGTGAGGTGTTGACCAGGGTAGCGCCGTCGGGCAGCAGGGCAAGCTGCTCGGCACCGATGAGGTTGTCGGTAGCCTCCAGCTTCGGAGCGTGAACTGTCACGTGATCGCTGCGCTCGAAGAGCTCGTTGAGTTCAACCTTTTCCACACCCAGTTTTTCGGCTTCCTCGGCGGATACATAGGGGTCATAGAGCAGTATTTGCAGCGGCCACACGCTCAGGAGCTTGATGACTTCACGCCCCACCTGTGAGGCGCTGACGACGCCGACGGTGGAGCCTTTGAGGAACCGAGCATTGCCACGGACGCCGGGCGGTCGCCAGACACCGGTATCACGGAAGTTATTGGCGAATTCGCCCCAGCGGTGGCAGGTCATCAGCAGCATCCCCACGGCGCTCTCAGCCACATTGTAGGCGATCGCATGATTCGCCGAAAACAGGATGATGTCTCTTGGCATCAGGTAATCCTCGACGACCTCCTTCGAGACGAAGTGCTTGATAGAACCTGCCGAATGTGCGATGATCTTGAGGCGGTCCGCATTCTCCAATATTTCCGGTGTTATCTGTGGCGCATTGCTCCAGCCTGTCACCAGACCATCGTAACCGGCGATACCCTCGGCTACCTCTTCAGGGGTGTATCTCTTGTCAGTATCATTGACCGTCACCTCGAAGATGTCCAGCATCCGCTGGTAGTCGGCGGGATCGAAGATTCGCTCCGTATGCGCGGCAGTCTGAATGTACCACACTCTCGGCTTGCCCATTGTTGGTGCTCCTTTTCCTGATGATACGAGGCCCATTGTAAATGATTGTCCATCCGTGGCACCAGTCCTACTTCCGCACCGCGATACCATCCACCTGCGGGAAGTGATGCCGCGAGACTTGTGAGCTTCGTCGCAGGGGAATACAATGGGGTGTGGCGGGGTAATGTGCAGCCATGAGAAAGTACCGGGACATTACCCCGGCTGGACGCTGGAGACTGCCGATTGCCAACGCAGGCGAACAGACGTTCACAAATCTGTGCATATTGGCATTGACTTTGCTCAGGAGTGCTCGCACCGGGGCAGTGGGACCCATGCAGCATGTTGATCATACGGAGATACACCATCAAAAAGGCCAGATTCACTGCCTTATCCACAGAAAGAGCGGCCTTGAGGCCGGTTTGCCACAGGGTTTTCCACAATTGCCTCTGTTCATCCCCATTGTGGAAAACTCCATAGACGCAAGAAAAAAGAGGAAAAATGGGAATAAAACGTATTTGGGGATGGGCTGACAACATTCGTTTTCCACAATTTAGCCACGCAATCCAGGCCCCAATTAGCTCGCTTACGGACCTCGAGACAATAGGAGGCTGACGAACAATGAGACTCAGCACCACGGCAGTTGCATGTGTCGTTGTGGCAACACTGATTGTTGCGGGCATACCTTGCGCCCAGGCCCAACCGCCCGGCGATTGCGAGTTCGGTAAGATGCGCTTCTTCTGGACTCACGCCTATGGCTGCATCGTGAAGGAGGCCTACCACGAATTTCCTCTGCGTGCCGGGGCTACTCACGTTGAGATTGCGGCC
>CAZCJS010000362.1:0-3729 GCA_964498775.1 uncultured Armatimonadia bacterium | reverse complement strand
CGAAGAGGTTGGCCGCCCACTCATCGTACTCTTCCATGCCAGGGCTTCCGGTGGGCTGGATCATTCCCCATACGCCGGTCGCGACGGCTTGCGCGGGGTCGGCTGCCGGAATCAAAGGGGCATTGGCTGTCTTGGCCAGCGCCTCGCCATCACCGTCGAGGTCAATCCATACCTGCCAGCGGCGTGCCTGGCCGGTACGCAGACGGTAGCAGTTGGCATCGAAGAGGTAGTCGTGCTTATACCAGGGGCCCATATGGTCGCAAGCGCCGGCCTCAAAATGTGGGAGAAGCCCTATCGTCAGTGATGCCGCGTCCACTTCCAGGCTCTTGGGCCACTGCTGCCAGAAATCCCTCAGTGCGATCGCGACCGTACCGAGGCCGTCATCGAATTCGGCCCATCCGGGCGCCTTTTCGCCAACGCCCGCAGCGCCCGCCAGGGTGTAGGTCTCGTCATCAATCTGGAGCAGGCGGACTGCGGTCTCCGGCTCGCCCTGCCAGCCCGGATCGCCGCCGATTGTCGCGCTGCGCACTCCCGCGAGCGGCCTGATCTGGAGGCTTAGGTCCTGCACCCTCTGCACGACGCCGCTTTCGCTGTCAATGAGAATCAGGGGCTCGAGGCGCACCTTCGACAGCCCGGCGAAGACCGAGACCCACATGCGGAAGGTGAAAAGACGGTCTCCAGCAGAACTCTCAAATGAGCCCTGCAGTGCCAGCGTCGAACGCACGGGCCCGGCGGTCTCGATATCCACGGATTCTGCTTGGGCCTCGTAGCGGACGCCGTCGGAGTCGGTCGCGACTAAGCTGACTTGTAGGCGATCGGCGATACGCAGCAGGCCGTCGCCTGTAGTCGTTATCTCCATGTCGCCTGAGGACAGAGACGGAGCCGGGCCCGGGCTGACCGTTGCCGGCTGTGGCTGCGCCGTCTCGGTGACCTCGTCACCGCACTGGAGGGTGTAGGTGCGGACACCGTTTGCCGGAGGCTCACTGAGGAAATCGAGCAGCACCCAACGGGCGCTGTCGTCCTCCCAGCGGGCAAGCACGGTCGCCTGACAGGCAACCGGCCGGGCATCATCATCAAGCAAAGTGAATTGCGCCGCTTCGGGAGCTGCGCCCCTGGCGAGGGGCACTCCACCCTTCGCCGGTCGTAAGCTATTGAGTCCGGTCATATCCGTTACCGTGATCTTGAGTGGCTGCATTGTGGTCTCCCTTGAATGATTAACCCGAATTGTCCACGAACCCACCAACACACGAAGCTGTTTGTATGGTTTCCATGTCGGGTGTGGTTAACCCTGCATAGCTGCATCTGTAAAAAAGCATATAGCGCGCAGGGAGGTCATCGTGCGCCGCTGTGACAATGTATCGGCAACAGAAGCGAATGTGATTGCACCAATACAGTGCCTCAGTTGAGGTGTAGGTATGAGCTACATCGAGTGTGAAGAACTGCTGCCAGACCTATGGCTGCTCAGGGACACGTGTAATGTCTATGTGTTGAAGGATGGGGATCGCGCTGTGGTCATTGACTTCGGTAGCGGCGCGTGGCTGGAGCAGTTGCCCGCACTCGGTATCAGCAAGATCGAGCACGTGTTGCTGACCCATCATCACAGCGATCAGTGCGCTGGGCTGGTCAAGGAGGCATCCTCGTCTTTGGTGATTCATGCTCCGGTCGGGGAGGATTTCTTCCTGAATCCGGACCATCGCAGCGAGTTCGGACCGCCGCCGTGGTACCTGATGGGTTGCCCGCCGAGCTACAGCCCGCCGCCGGAGCGTGTTCCGGGAATTGCCTACGACATGTCCGGCAACGGGCATTTGTACTGGCGCGGGCGGCGGATACGTTTCATTGATACGCCCGGGCACGGCCCGAATGCCTGCTCCGTAGTCATGGATCATGAGGGTCGACAAATCGTCTTCTGTGGGGATGCGGCTCATGCCGGTGGGACTATCTGGCAGCCGTTTCATCTCGAATGGGATCACTGGACCGGCAAGGGGGCGTTGGCGGCATGGGAAGGCGTGCAGCGCCTGCGGGGGATCGCAATAGACCTGCTGTGCCCATCGCACGGCCCGGTGGTCAGAGAGGGCGCAGCCGATATGCTGGAGGTGCTCAGCGACCGCCTGCTGCGGTTCTATCATGCGAAGGGCCAGATCAGTGCGGGTGAAGCGGACCGCTGGGTGCGACCGGAGATAATGGACTGCGGGGCGCGGAAGTACTCCGAGCATCTCTACCAGTTCGGCGGGAACGGCTATCTGCTGCTCAGTTCGATGGGGCGCACGCAATCCGGCGGGTATGAAAGCTCCTCAGGCGGCGGCCTGGTGGTTGACCCGACAATGCCGGACATGGAGATGCTCGAGGCGCTCCTTGAGGAGATTGGCGGCGTCACGCCGGAGGTCATGCTGGTGAGCCACTATCACTACGACCACTATGACGCGATACCGTACCTGCGGGAGCGCTATGGTGCAGAGGCCTGGTTGCACCCGCAGGTGGCAGAGCCGCTGCGGGAGCCGACGAAGGCCTTCGCTCCGTGGTTGCTGTCTGCCGAGCCGCTGTTGCCGGATCACCTCTGGCCGGATAGCGGCACCTGGCAGTGGCAGGAGTTTGAGTTCCGAATCGCGCACTGGCCCGGGCAGACGTGGTGGCACTGCGTTTTCATGACAATCGTGGATGACAGACGCGTACTGTTCGGCGGCGACTCTTTCACCCCGTCCTCAAAATGGAACGGCACGGGCGGATTCTGTGCGTATAATGGGTGCCGGTTTGAGGAAGGCTTCGTGCGCAGCGCGCAGTTGGTGGCAGAGTGGGAGCCGGAGATCATCGCCGCCGGACATACCAACTGCTATGCCTTCGCGCCTATGAAGTTCAGCAAGATAATCGCGTGGGCCAAAGAAGCCGAAGAAGCAGTTCGGGCACTATGCCCATCCGGGGACCTGGCAGCGGATTACTACTGTGTGCGCGAAGTGGTGCGCGCACATGCGGCAGCCGAAAATAGCTAGTTCGCGGGTGCAGGGGGGATTCTGCAACGGTTGACGGCCAAGGTCGTCCCGACAGGCCGGGACGCCTGCCGCACTCGAGGATGCGAAGGACTACACCGGTGGCGTAGCTGCGCTACTTGAGAGTGTAGGCCGCGATTGTGCCCGCATCAGTGGCCGCCAGCAGGGCCGGGTCGGCGTCGGGCGCTAACTTAGCGGCCTTGAGGCAGACTACCGGAGCGGCGATATCGGCACGGGCCAGCAGTTCACCATCCCCTGACACCAGCTCCACTCCACCCATGCTGGTGCCGACGGCGATCTGTGAGCTGTGTCCGTCGAGGGCTACGGCCCGCACGGCACTCAGGGGAGCGGCGAGGTTCAAGCGCCACCGCAACGGCTGGTCACCCTCCTGCACGCAGAACAGACTCCCCCCGTCCGAGGCCACGATGATGTCGGCAATGCCGTCGCCATTGAGGTCCGCCAGCTCCGGTCCGACAGCAGAAAGGCCGCCGGCGCGATAGGCCCATTTGAGGGCATACTCTTCGTTCGGAGCATAAGCCTCGATCCTGCCGTCACGGCGCTCGAGGCGGATATAGCGCAAGGCTTTGTCGGGGCCGATAGGCCCGACATCAACGAACTTCTCGCCATACCCTCCGCTATGGCGGGCGACGAGCTTGCCCTGATTATCGCAGACATAGGTGGAGCGGCCATAAGGCCCGCCGCGCGTGCCAAAGACCACGTTCATTTGCCCGTCGGCGTTGTCGTCGAA
>CAZCJS010000361.1:0-3798 GCA_964498775.1 uncultured Armatimonadia bacterium | reverse complement strand
TTGATGGCCTGTCACCTACGTCGGCAAACCGTCGCTCAATCAGCCATCTGTCTGGCGCAGAACACAGCACCTATCCCCCAGGCATATGGACAAGTCGTTGCCTGCCGGATAACCAGATGGGGACACATGCGGGCGGTGTGCGGCTTATGGCCATCGAAATTGGTTACAGCTGGTCCCAGTAATTGCGGTCGTTCAGGTTCTCGGGGCGCTGCCACTTGACATGCCCATCACAGTAGCCAACGTTTATCCCGCCATGGTGGCGACCGTGCAGCCAGTCACTGCGTCTGGGCTCACTCCATGTATACCCGGTGTCTTCAGGGGTCATACCCCAGGTGGCGCCGGGTACATATCCGGATGGGTACGGACTCCGATACCAGCCCCAACTCACCCGATAGTAGCCCGAATCCATGAGCATGACCACCGTCGCTGGTCGGGCTATTTCCGCCATCGCACGCGGTGGACGGAGGATGCCTGATGAGCTTGAGGTCCAACTGTCCAACATTACGTGTATGCTGGCCCCATAGTCTGTGGATGTGCTGGTGCCGAATGTGGTATAGGGAGTGTTATACGAAGGGCATTTGAACACCTGTTCGTTGCGCAAGTACGGCTCGATCATCGGTATCCAACTGATCAAACGCTCGCGATCGTAGTAGTAAGGGAAACGCTCATCGTAGTCTTGGACGTACATCATCACTCCAAGAGATAACTGCTTCACATTGCTTAGACAGCTACTCTGCCGCGCCTTTTCCCGTGCCCGGGCGAAGACCGGGAAAAGAATGGCCGCCAGGATGGCGATAATCGCGATCACGACGAGCAGTTCTATCAGTGTGAAACCATCGCGCTTCATCATGACATTTCCTCCTTCAGAGACTATTGCCAAAGTTGCATCTCTGGTGTGAGAGGGTACGTGTCGGGTTTTGCGTCAACCCGTTTGCAGCTCACGGCTATTCAATTGTCGGTGTCTGCATCAGGCGCTGAGCAGCATTACCACAGCCCAACGGCGCAGACAGTGCTCATTTCCACATTTCTGCTCATTTCACCTCCCGCCGGCTGCACTGGGGCACAATGCACATCTCGGTGGGCCCGTTCCCATCGCCTGCAGCTTCGCCATCCGCTTGCGGACACACGCCGTCCGTGTGCGGACACACGCCGTCCGTGTGCGGACACACGCCGTCCGTGTGCGGTTGACCACCATGCAGACAATCAGCACCTGTATCGTCACCTTCGCCAAACCGCAGTATCGCGCTTGTCTAAGTCCGTGATACCTCTTCTGCTCAGCAAACTTGCACTCGATGGACGGACGCTCGCGCCAGCAGATGATCGGCGGGGATCAACTCCTCGTAAATCATCGCGAAGAAGCTTGCTTGACTACTCTGCTGTCCCTGCATGCCGCCCTCCCGGTCAACGGAAATGACGATGCTGTACACTTATTCTACCCCCCCCGCAATGTGAATATGGTTCTGCAACAGTCTCTCCTCACCAGGATCGCCGAAATCCCCAAGCCAACATAGGTTGACATCCACGCCCGCTTCCGACATAATCCATGATAGACCTCTGCAACAAGATTTCAAGGAGAAGGCACCATGCATGTCCAGAGCATCTTTGTAGCAGCCTCAATCATTCTGGTGTCAAGTTGCGTCAGCGGCTTTGCTGGTGAGGGCATCATGGCGGCCGATGAGCCGCTGATGGACTGGTCGTCGGGGGAAAAATACCGCGGCACGGTACGGCACCCGGCAGGCTACATCAACGCCTCGGATTTGGCGAATGCCCGCGAGAACATCAAGCGCTATCAATGGGCGCAGGAATATGTCGAAAAGGACGAAGCAGCAGTCACTCCGTACATGAGCCGCTGCACCCCCGAATTCCTCGATCAGATGATACCAGCTAACTCCGTCCAGCGCTGCTACCAGTTTCCCGCATGTCGCGCCAGGGGCCTGGCACGCCATCCGGGCGGCTCGGACCTACTCATCAGCCAACTCGACCCTGCCGGAATCGAGATTGACACTCCCGCAGGAAAGCTGCGCACTGATGCTGCCTTAGCCGTCACATCCGTCGCAGGTGGTCGCGCCACGTTTGCCGCCCTTGCCGAAGGAAGCATACTACTGTTGAACGACAAGGAGTTGCCCGTGGAGAAATTGCAGCCGGATGAGCAACTCGGAGACCAAGCCGGTGCGGGTCGCGGATCCGTGCCGGTCACGGAGCCGTGGACCAAGCCCATGTGGGTGGTGCACCGAGGCGGGGAAGAGGGCGTGCCGGAGAACACGATGGTGGCGATCAGGAACTCCGTGGAAATGGGAGCCGAGTATATCGAGATTGACCTCCACGCCACCGCAGACGGCAAGATAGTGCTGCTCCATGATGACACCCTCGACCGCACCACCACCGGCGCCGGCAAGCTCTCTGAGCACACTTGGGAGCAGGTCAAAGACCTCGACGCCGGCTCGTGGAAGGCTCCCAAACTCAGCGAGGCCCGCATACCATTGCTCTCCGAAGTCCTCGCCTACTGCAAAGAACATAACGTGAAGATAGTCCTGGATCTGAAAGACCCGCAGGCCTCCGGGGCGGAGCTGTACGACCTGCTGGCCGAGTACGACATGGTTCAGGACGCCCGTGTCTATATGCGTGCCGGCGCTGCCCAGCCTGCGGTCAAAGCCGTTTTGGACCCGCGCCTGGTACAGTTCCCCGGCAGCCTCGTCCAGCCCTGGGGTAAAACGCCACCCGCCGAGAAGATGCAGCAGGCGCTGGACAATGAGAAATCTATGGGCGCGCTCCTGCGCTCGTACCGTGCGGTACTGGATTTCTACGCCAGCCGAAACTAACCGCCACTATTCACCAACCAGTTGCCTCACTACATCCGCGCAGTGGCACCGGCAAACCGGGCACTCGTGGCCGGCAGGTGCGACCGCATTCTTTCTCTGGCGCCGGCTCCTCAACCAATACCTGTAGGCGCAGCTTCCCAGCAAACGCAAAAGCATCAGTTTCGTGATGTGTAGCGGAGAGGAACAAATCGAGGAAACACTTCACCGACACATCCGTATGCCAATATAGTTGTCACAAAAACATCTATGATGGGTTGTGCATTGGCCACTTTACCCCCCTGCAAGGTGTCCATTAACCCCCCCACGTAAGCCCATTTAGCCCCTGCACAGACCATCCAGACAAGTACAGTTAATCGGCATATACTTATCCAAAAGTGAAGTTGCCCCCTACAGCATCCCGCGGACTGGTCCCAAATCGGCCCGAATCAGCCCATACCCCCGCGCACAAGCCGCATACGCGTTCACATTTCTGCCATGATACCAGGACGAGTGGGTTTACAGGGGCGAAGAATGACCTGGCGCACATTGGCGAAATAGTACGCGATATTGAGCATCACTGGCGAGAGTGTGAGCTTCGATTCACCTTCCGGCAAATTGACGGTGCCGAGCTTGACTTCGACGAAATCGCGGTCACTGGCGGTTGCAGGCACCACGCCCCGCAATTTCTCACCAGCGACATCCACGACAAATGTGCCGCCGGCGTAGAGCTTGGGACAGGCCATTTCGACGGCGATGCTGCATGGCATCTGCTGCGGCGCTGCGATCATCCATGCGGCCTTCTGCTCCGGCTGCCACGAGCTGCTGAAAACACGCTGTGTTCCAGCGACGCCTGCAGCCGCAGGGCTTCCTCCGCTGCCTTCGATGCGCAGCGGTGAGCCCTTGAAGCCGAACCCTGTGGTCGTTGCGGTGTCCGGCGTGAGGCTCCGTGGCTTCGTCTTAGCAAGCTTGATAACCTCAGGCGGGGAGGCTTTGGGGAGGG
>CAZCJS010000360.1:0-3799 GCA_964498775.1 uncultured Armatimonadia bacterium | reverse complement strand
GCCGGGATGCAGAGCTCGCAGGCGATGCACTTGTCCGGGTCGAAGCTTACATGCCGCGTCTGCAGGTCTATGGCAAGAGCCTGAGTTGGGCAGATGTTGACACATGCCCCACACTCAGTGCACTTGTCCTCGTCGCGCACGATTTCCTTCTCGAGCGGCTCGATGCGTACGCCCTTGCCCTGAGCGTCCCTGAGGGCGGCGTCCAGAGCATCTTCGGTGCCTTCGAGCACCAGCACCATCAACCCCTCCTGCTGGGGGCTGATGGACGCCCGCAGGATGTTGAAACCCAGATCATAGGCTTTCACCAGCCTGGAAATGATCGGCTCGTCTATCAGCGTTGACGGGAAGTGCATGACGATTCTGCGGTTAGCCACCTAGACCACCCCCCCGTTGTTGAAGGGCCGTTCGTTCAGGGATTTGAAGCCCTGCCTCGAATCGGCGGATGGCAACAGTTCGGCGGGTTGACTGAGCAGGAACTCCCCGGCCTGGATCCACTCCTTAAGCTCCTCAGCTATCGCCTGTGCCTTGACGTAACTGGAGAGCGGAGTGGTGGGCACCTTGCGCCCGCCCACCTCGATGTGGCCGCTCTTAAGTTGGGCGTAGCTGACATGGCCGAGCGGGCCGCCCTCACGGTACGGGTACTCACGGCTATAGTCGAGCACCGGGGCGACGATGTCTGCGTCTTTGACCCCAGTGTAACGGGCCATGTCTTCGTCGAGGATCGGTATGGGAATGCCAAGCCCGAGGGCCATCGAGACGCCGTAGCCGTACATACTGACCCCCACGACGAGGTCGGGTCTCATTTGCTTCATGTCGCCAACGACGCCGATAGTCCCTGCGCCGCCCATCGGGACACCGTTCTCAGCGCGTGCTTCCGTCGGGTTGTGCTGGGTGCCCTCGAAATACACATACCCAACGCCGCCGCCGAGATAGATACGGGTGCCGATCCCGATGGTACGGTAGTAGGGGTCATTAAGCATCGGGCTGAGCTGGCCCGCGGAGCAAAAGCTGGCCGAGCCCAGGTCCGCCTGGACAACGCCCATGTACGTGTAGATGTCGCGATCCTTATTCAGGTTGACGGCAACGCCATAGTTCTGGTAGGCGTTGCGGGGATTCAGCAGATAGGCCTGATTGAGGTCGCCGATACTGATGAGAGTCTCGAGTTCCTGGCGCGGGTAGCAATCAGTAGGATAGGCCTCAGCGACCATCCGCACATCCCTACCGGCGATGAGATCATGGATCACGTGTGCGCCACCGTAGCTGAACAGGCCGGGGTGGTTGCGGTTGCGGGCATCGTTCTCCGGCAGTTCAGTGGCCCCGATGTAGAAGTCAACTGCAGCAAGGCCGGCGTAGGCGGGCACCTCATTGAGCCAGACCTTCGTGAATCTCATCCTCGGCGTCGTGTGGCCGGTGTTCAACATGGCCCCGGATGAGCACATCGGAGAGAAGGTGCCGGTGGTGACTACGTCCACGTCTGCGGCAGCCTTCGCGGCACCGTCCTCTTCGACGATGCCTATCATTTCCTCGGCGGTGACGACTACGGCTTTCCCCGCCTGGATCTTAGCGTTTATGTCTGCATAGGTCTTGGGCAATTTGACCAACCTCCTGTCGGCTGCCGCTGTCGCGACGAGATGAGAAGCGACGGTACAGCCGGGGTAATATTTGCGGTTACGGATGGCTTAGCGTTGCGCCGGCAGTCCCGGCGCTGCGGCATCGCCATAGGCATCACCCGAGGCATGTAGCTGGCTGCTGTATCAATCATCGTCTCATCCCTCCTTCGCGGGCCCTCGGTAGAGAGCCGACAGTCAGTTGTCTGCTTCGGCGGTCGGCACGATCTCAAACTGCCCCCATGTACCGAAGCGGTCGTCCATGATGACGGCTGCGTGAAGCACGCCCCGTATCTGTTGTACCCATTGCAGCGCAGGCTGTATGTCATCAGGACGCTTGACGCGGTTACAGAGTTCGGTGGCAACCGCATCGGCCAGTACGGTGTTGCCGCTGATGACCATCGCTGCGTCAGCCTTGCCGGCACTGAATGAGTGCCCCACCGTTGCCGAGGACGTGGCTACACCGTAAGTCCCCGCCGGGAGTCTAACTCCTACTTTCCCGCTCAGCGGCGAGCTACCGGCATGGATACCTATAGTCCTCGGCATGTCGGACTTGATGAATATGTCGCCGCCGTTCTCCACGATGATCTGCTGCGAACTGCCCAACAGCCCTGTGCCGACAAATTGTGCAACTGCGCCGGCGACGGCAGCCATCGGGCCGGTGCCGGCTTGCTGACCGGCGTCATACATGGCGGCTATGAACTCCACCACGTCCTCGGCGTTGGCGTCATCCGGTCCAGGGAGCGGCAAGGGCACCATACTGCTGAGGAACGCGGGATGCTCAGCGATATGTTCCTGCAACTGCGCGCGGGCTATCCTGACTAAGCGATGTGCTTCGGCCTCCAGTTCCTTGATGGGCAAAGCTCTGGTGGCGAGGATCAGTAAATCGGTCTCCTCGACGGTCACGGTGAAGCGCACGAGGTCCGAAGCCTTGACAAGGTTTCTATAGCGGCGGGGCTGATACATCCATCTAGCCGTCTCAGGTGCCGGAAGCGCCCAGCACTGTCACCGGATGGGCCGGCTACGAGGCCGAGGCGCTGCGCAGAGTTACACGTGTGAAGCAAATCATACACCGATCACGCTGACATTTCAAGAGCGCGCGGCTCAGTACGCACCGCGGCCCGCCAACACGGCCGGGATAGTCTGAAGCAGCAGCTTAATGTCGAGCAATAAACCCCGATGCTCAACGTACTCCACATCCATGCGCATCCATTCAGTGAAGGCGACGTCGCTGCGTCCGGAGACCTGCCATGTGCAGGTGAGACCGGGCTTGACATCGAAGCGGCGCAGCTGCCAATCCTCGAAATCGCTCAATTGGGTGGGGATGGGCCGAGGACCCACAAGACTCATTACACCCATTAGAACCTGCCATAGCTGCGGTAGCTCATCAATACTGTACTTGCGGATGATCCGGCCCAGCGGCGTAACGCGAGGGTCGTTGTGCATCTTGAAAAGCCGGCCCGCGCCGTAGAGATTATTGTCTGCCAGCTCTCCCTCAAGTTCCTCGGCATTCTGGATCATAGACCGGAACTTGAGCATGGCGAAGGTATCACCATCTCTGTTCAGGAGGCGCTCCTGGCGGTAAAAAACCGGCCCGGGGGAGGTCAGCTTCACCGCCAAGGCAGTCACCAGCATGACCGGGCTGAGCAGCACAAGCATGAGCAGTGATATGGTCATGTCCATGCAGCGCTTACAGAACTGGTAGAGCCTGGCATGCAAGCCGCTCCCGGGTGTGATGCGTTTGCCTCCGTTCCGTCATCTCTGGCGCAGTCCGACTCGTCTCCCACGGCCCGGTCATGGACGGAATGACGTTGCGAGACAGGGGATGATGCCGGGCTGCGCGTATAATGCTGCTAGGCCATGCGCGGCCGGAAGCAGTAGAGGTTGCCGTCGTTACTTCCGACATAGATACTGCGTCCGGAGATCGCCGGTGAACTCTGTATCTCGCCGTCGGTCTCATACTGCCAGAGGCACACGCCGGTGTGGCCTTCCAGTGCATAGATGTTTTTGTCGTATGAGCCACAATAGACGGTGTGGCCGCTTATTGCCGGCGATGAGTTAACCCAGTCGCCGGTTTCGAATTGCCAGACGCATTCTCCGTTCTCGGCGTCTACGGCGTAGACTCTCCGGTCGCGAGAACCGATATACACAAAGGATTGCCAGGCCGCGGGCGATGACTCGATCGGCCCATC
>CAZCJS010000359.1:0-3805 GCA_964498775.1 uncultured Armatimonadia bacterium | reverse complement strand
ATGGCGTACACAGATGGCGGAAACCCTCTGTGCGCCGGTATCTCGCCGGCCGCAAGGCCCACCTCCCGCTGAGCGCGAGCCAGACGCGTAATCGAGTCCATCAATAGCATCACGTGCGCCCCCTCGTCGCGCAGCGCCTCGGCGATCGTAGTGGCGGCAAACCCCGCCTGCAGACGCGTCAACGCCGGCTCATCTGCCGTGGCAACAACGACGATAGACCGTTCCAGGGCCGGACCCAGCTTGTCCTCCACAAATTCGAAAACCTCACGGCCCCGCTCACCCACAAGCGCGATGACGTTCACATCAGCACGAGTATTGCGCGCGATCATTCCCAACAGCGTGCTCTTGCCCAGACCGCTGCCGGCAAAGATTCCAACACGCTGGCCCTTCGCACACGTCAGTAGAGCGTCTATGGCGCGCACACCGATACAAACCGCCTCGTCAATCAGATGCCTCTCCATTGGCCTCGGCGCGCGTGAGTGTATTGGCCGCCGTGGCCCCCGTACCGGACCACCACCATCCAGCGGCATACCGAAGGCATCAATGACGCGACCCAGCAATCCCCGTCCCACCGGCACGGACACCTGCTCGCCGCTGGCGATGACCCGACAACCGGGCTGGATGCCACGGATATCGTCCAGCGGCATCAGCAGCACCCGGCTGTCACGGAACCCGATCACCTGCGCGCGAACACCACGCCGATCAGAGCCGGACTCGATAATACACGTCTCACCCACCTGCGCAGGCGGACCCTGGGAGACCATCGTCAGCCCCACGACCTCCTCTACGGTGCCCAGCTTACGGAACCGTTCCGCCGTCCGTACTACCGCAGTCTGCTCCGCCAGCCAGTCAGAAAAATACCTTTCGACCGCTCTCTCGCCTCTCGGTGCCACGCTTCTCTCCCCGCCCTAGTCTCCCGCTTCCTCATCAAGCAGACGCGTCAGTTGTGCTATCTGCGTCTCGACGGTGGCGTCCACCTGACCGTAGTCGCTCTCCAGCACGCAGCCACCTCGGGCAATGTCAGAATCGGCAGCGATCTCAAGCTCCACGGTGGGCGGCGGGTGCCATTCGGCATGTCTGATCGCATCACGGAGTGCGGCGGCGTCATCAGGATTCACCCTCGCTATCACGATCCCCGCGCGCCCCAACTCATCCAGCGCGGCATCAATAACACATCGGATAGCCTTCTCGTCGGTAGCCAGTTCCCGGTTTATGACCCGTTCGCTGATGGCGATAACCAGTTTTGTCAACCCGGGCTTGAGCTGCCGCAGCAGTTCAGCACGTTGCCAACCGAAATTGGCAACAGTCTCGTGCAACAGCCGCTGCACGCGCTCAATACTGGCCGCTGAAACCTGCGGCGAGTGGCGCTCAACTACTGTCCCATCCGATTGAGCATCCGCCGGTACCGACGAAACATCTTGCCCCCCCGCCTCGCTCTCAGCAACTTCATCCGCTACTCCCTGCCCTGCCGGCACCTTACCTAAAGGCCTGATGCGCTTCCCATCGCCCACTTCGTCGCCCTTCAAAACCCTTGGCAATTGCAGTCGCCTCCGTTGTCCGGCTAGTCAATGCGGCCAAGCATGTCCCGAATTCTCGACAGTAATGCCGCCTCCACATCGGGGTCCATAGCCCGCTCCGGAACCACAGACTCGCTCTGGGCCGCACCTACCGTGCGCCGCAGACGAGCAGCGCCGCGTTCATCAAGCTGCGCGGCGATGGCACCGATTAGCTCCGGCCGAGCCGTGTCTAAAACCGCCTGCAGCCTGGCCGGCTCAACCTCACTCAGAAATGCCCACCGCCCCCCCACACCTCCCGACTCCTTCACCGCTGCACCTACCCTCCGCCCCGCAACCAGACACCACCACAGCACCGCTGACAGCCCAAGCAACGCACCGATACCGATCACGATTCCACGCGACAAGGTCGGCGACGTCCGGCCCGCTTGGCTCCCCTCAACGGCCGCCACCGCCATCATATTACGGCCCATCTGGAACAAAGTGCGACCCCGCACGTCAATGATTAGCACGTCTTCCCGCGCCAGTTGTGGCTCGACGTGCTGCAGCAATCCGATGATCGTGTCGCAAAGCTGTTGCGACCAGCCATCCTCCCCGGCCAATTGCAGCCGGACAATCACACGCAAGCCGCCAACTTCATCTGAGCGGGAGCTTCCATCTGAACGGGGGGAGAAAGAAACGCGGGCCGAGTTGATCGCATCAAGCTCACCCAGCAAACCTTCCGCATGGGCGACTTTCTGCTGCAACTCATACTCAGCAGTGCCGGGAATAGCCGGAGAGAGCGTCAGCATTTTACGCAGGCTGCTGCTCGTGCTCTGCGCACCGCCGCCATCCTGGGCACACACTGGCGACACGCATATAGCACAACTCCCTGCAATAAGCAGGAAGAGAATGACAATTTCGAGAGCCCCCTCCGCCAACCCCTCCCGCGCGACCTTTGGCCTAGGCATGGCGCTCCCCCTGTGTATCCAAGCGTTGTGCGCCTCACATCGCTATGCGGAACCTGATACACCGACATGGACGCCACAGCATTATTCGTCATGCCCGTACCAAATCCTTGTTTTCCTTATCTTTTCTGTCGAAATTCACGAAAATTATGATACGTGCGCCGAACGTCTGTCCCGATCCTCTACATTTAGGCCCTCAGGACAATCGTGATGCAGGCCAATATTTGACGTGTGGGGAACGTGACAGCTGAACGTTTTTGCAAGAAAGCCGACAGCAGGTGAGCGCAATTCCTGAGCTGGCGTCGAGACAGACATTGCTTCAAAAGTACTTCCCGGGTGGCCTGCGTCACCTGCTGCTCGTCTCAGCGCTCGTGTGCGCCTGCTGTGCTCACGCTGCGTCTCTCTCCGCACCGTCTACACTTCCCCTCTTCGGGAACTCCACTCCTAACCGCAGCCCACACGTTATGCGTAGCTGGCAGATCATCGGCGGCGTGGGCGTCAACGTGATTAGGGTCAACACGCAGGCTCATAGTGTCCGTGTGATGCCGGGGTTTGCACGCAACGCTGACCCGAAACGCGGATATTTTCCCCGCGACAACTTCTACCAAATTATGAGCCGCTACCAGCCGCGTGCCGCCATCAACGGCACCTACTTCCATCTTCAGAACGGCCAACCGACAGGCACCATCGTCCGCTACAGCCAATACCTCTATCAGGGCCAGTACGGCACCGCCATATGCTTTGATGATAACTGCAACGTCGAGTTCAGATTCCGAGATGGTCTCAAACCATTCAGTTTCATCGGTGTCCGCCACGCCATCTGTACCGGCCCGACACTGGTTCGCGACAGAGCGGTCTATCTACGCGCTCGCGAGGAAGGCTTCACCGATCCCGGAGTGCTCGGCACGGCGCGCCGCAGTGCGATCGGCATGACCAGCGCAAATAAACTTTTGCTTGTCACCGTCCATACACCAGTCACTCTCAACAAGCTTGCCCATATCATGCTCCGGCTGGGATGTTGCAGCGCCGCCAATCTCGACGGCGGGGCATCTTCTGGCCTCTACTCTAACGGGATGTTTGTAACGATCCCGGGGCGCAAGCTCAGCAACGTCATCCTCGTCTATGACTAGTGCGTTGTTACTCCTGAAGCATGGGGCAAAGGCGCTTGGATGTGCCCCGTGCATATTGCGACTCATTACTATTTATGACTATTTATGAATGGGTGGCTCGGCCTGACCCATTTCATCCCTCTTCAAACTCACTGCGCTGTTACTCCTGAAGCACGGGGTAAAGGCGCTTGGATGTGCCCCGTGCATATTGCGACTCATTACTATTTATGACTAT
>CAZCJS010000358.1:0-3809 GCA_964498775.1 uncultured Armatimonadia bacterium | reverse complement strand
TTGTATCTTGCCAAAGATCGAAAAAATCTGCATAACTACAGTTCCAGCCCGAGTCGGCTGCAGATGGAGGGTACGCCCCCGCATTTCCGCCGTCCTTGCTACACTTCTCTGCCTGATGCTATACTCACCATGCGCAAGCCTCCTGGATGACTCGCAACACCCGACGGGGGACAACGGTGCCGCAACAGGTTCTGCTGGCTGACCGAGACAACCATTCCGACGCCCCCCTGTGGCGCGAGGCCCTCATTCTCGCCATCACCTACTACACCATCCTCGCCGCCTTCCCACACATCGCCGGTGTTCCGGTGGTCATTGGCATAGTCGCCGGCACCGTGCTTTTTCTGCTCCTCTCGCTGGCTGTCATCCGCAACATCGCCCTCTGGGACATCAAGCCTCTCCACGAGTTCTTCCTGCTGGCATTCCCTCTGACGGCCTGGTATTTGCTCACTCTCTATGCGACGCAGTACCGGGCCGCTGCACCATTCATCTCCCCGCTTGGCTCATTGCTCTTCCTTATCGCGTGTGCCTTCCTGGGCCGCTTGCTTTCCCGCCTGATCCGCGATGTCAACATGCTGGTCCCGATCGCCGTCGTGCTCCTGATCGTGGACATCTTCACCGTCTTCGCCGGCCCGACCGGTGTCGCCCTCGACAAGGCCCCCGACCTGGTCGCCAAGCTCTCCATCGGTCTGCCTGCCATCGGTTCGGCGGCGGGCCCTGAGGGCGCTCGCGGCTTTGCTTTCATCGCCACTGCCGGTCTGGGCGATTTCATCTTCCTCGCCTTCTTCTTCGTGGCCACATGGCGTTACCGCCTGCGTTTCGAGCGCACCTTCTGGTATATCTGCATCCTGGTCGCCCTCGCCATGTTGGCCTCGCTGATGGTGATGGTTCTGCCGGGCATTCCGCTGTTGCCATTCGTCGCCATCGGCTTCCTGCTGGCGAACCGTGGCCGGTTCTCATTCTCCGCCCAGGAGAAGCTCTATTTCCTCATCGCCATCATTTTCATCGGCGCGCTCATCGCCGTCGGCATATTGCTCACCCAGTACCTGAAATGATAGACTCAACCCGGACTTTTCACGCATCTATGACTCGGGGGGTGGATTCTTTGCTTCCGCTCCCGAGTGCGGTCACCGTTGTCCTATACCGTTGTGACTCGCCGGCCGTCGCCTAAGCCCACAGGAGGTCTCTATGCGACCCATCTACCGGACTTCAATCATTCTCGTCATCCTGCTCATCAGCGTAGCCGCCCTGACTGCGGCGGAGCAGCCCGAGTTCGCGCCCCTCTTCTACATCGGTTTCGACGGCACCGCCGAGGCCGTCGCCGAGGGTTCGGAGATCACCGTGACCGGTGCCGATTCTGTCAAGTACGCGGAGGGCAAGTTCGGCCAGGCCGGCGACTTCCGCGAGAACGGCTGCGTCGAGTATCGCGGCCTGCCGCCCTTCAACCTCAAATCAGGCACCATGGAGCTCTGGATTAATGCGGCCAATCCCGCGACCGAGCTGGAGGACCGTTACTACCTCCAGTTCCTCAAGGACGATGGATCCGGCGGCATTGAGCTCAAGTTCTACCACGTGGAGTTGTCCATGCAGGTAATAATGTGGTCCGCCGGCAAGAAAAGCCGCCGCTACGGCTGGGGATGGGCGCAGGATGCCTGGCGACACATCGCTATCACCTGGGACACCGACGACCCGGAAATATCGGGGCTCAAGCTCTACTACAACGGCGTTGAAACGGGCTACCCGCGCGGCTACCAGCAAATCGAGATGCCCGACTTCCTCAGGATCGGCTGCAAGTCTTTCGCGGAGGGGCTTTTTGCCAGTGCGCTGATTGACGAGGTGGCCGTCTATGACCGCGCCCTGACGCGCTCACAGGTCAAGACGCTCTATGAGAACGGCGACAAGCCCCTCGAGGCAAGGGTCACGGCGGTCAGAGAGCGCATCACTGAGGAAGCCGCCGTCGAGGCACGCAAGACCGACCTGCTCTTCAACCACCGCAACATCGGGATGCTCCACGGGCGTTACCAGTCGCTGCTAAACTGGTCCGAGCAGGTCTTCGCGCGGCTGGGCCTGCCGGTGCCCGAGCCGATCCATGAGACCGAGCTGACCACTACGGACCTCAGCCGGTATGATGCCCTGCTGGTCGGTGGCGGCGGCGGCCTGCGCCTCGACGACTCCAACGCCGAGGCTCTCCGCAAGTACGTCCAGGACGGCGGCGGCTATGTGGGAATCTGCGGCGGCGCTGTCAGCGCAGGCAAATACGGTTTGATTGACGCGGAACGTTACAACTTCGGTGTTCGCGGACCGGTCTGGGCCAAGCTCAACGAGCACCCAGTCACCGAGGGTTACCTGGCCTCCCGCAAGGTCCTCTTCCCCCATGCCAGCGGTCCGCTATTCGTCATCAAGGATGGTTCCGACGAGGTCCCGGTGGTCCTCTTCGATGTGGGAAATCCGCCGCTCCCGACGTTCGTCAACGTCATCGCCAGGAAGTATGGGGAGGGGCGCGTAGTTGTGTTCAGCGGACACCCGGAAGGCTCGGCGGAGACGTACCGGATGCTCCGCAACGCCATCCTCTGGACCGCCAAGATCACTGACGTCGAGCAGCCGCCGGCCCCATAGCACTGCCCCCACACCATGGCGCGTGCTGTCTGCCATTGGATATTGGGCGGAGTGGGGATGGATTGATGCGGGGATGGCACGAGCGGTTATCATTCTTCGCACCGCCCGCCCTCTTCCTTACCTGTAGGCGAAGCTTGCAGCTTCGCGCCGTCATGCGCTCGACAAGGTATCATCTAGTCGCCCCAAAAACTCTAACCGCAAACGCAAAAGCATCAGTTCCCGAGCGTTCCCCAAACGGAACAGATCGAGAAAACCCCTCCGCCGGCGCAGCATTATCGGAATGCTATTGTCAGAAAGCACTGCTTATCATGGTTCTGCGCAGGCAGGTCATTGCACTCAGCGTGGGGAAGTAGTTAGTGGACGGTGAATCGCTGGAATGGAGGCAAGATACCATGAACGTCTTCTGGATAATGCTGGACTCATTGCGCCGGGACCACGTGGGGGCCTACGGCTCGCAGCTCTGCAAGACGCCGCACCTCGATGCCTTTGCCGCCGAAGCAATCCTGTTCGACAATGCGTATCCGGAGGGCTTGCCGACGATACCGGTGCGCACGGCGATGGTGACAGGTTGCCGGACGCTGCATCAGCGGCCCTGGCAGCCGCTGGCGAAGGAGGACGTGACCGCCGCCGAGTTGCTGTCATGTCACGGCTACACCAACGTGATGATCACCGACACGTATCACATGGCCAAGCCGGGAATGAACTTCCACCGGGGCTTTGACTCCTACCAGTTCATCCGCGGGCAGGAGGGCGATGCCTGCGAGCTGGTGCCGCACACGGCTGATGCGGAGGAGTATATGCACCCCCAGCTCAATGCCAGAAAGCGCTTCGTAATCGAGAATTTTCTTCGCCATTCCGAGCACTGGGAATCGGAGGCGGACACTTTCACGGCACAGGTTTTCCGAGAGGCTAGCCGGATGGCGGCGGGCCTCAAGGACCGTGACAAGCTGTTCTTCTGGGTGGATTCATTCGACCCGCATGAGCCCTGGGCCCCACCGGCTCCCTACGACACGATGTACACCGACCCCGACTATGAGGGGCGGCGGCTGATAGACTCAAACTATGGTGAGGTGGACTGGCTGACGGCGGATGAGCTGGCCTATCTGCGAGCGATGTATGCGGGCGAAGTGACGCTCGTTGACCGCTGGTTCGGTCATTTCATTGATACTCTGCGGGATAGCGGGATGCTTGACAAT
>CAZCJS010000357.1:0-3832 GCA_964498775.1 uncultured Armatimonadia bacterium | reverse complement strand
CGAATCATGGTTCCCTTCGGCTTATCCGCCTCCGCCCGCAAGCGCACTCGCGCCCACTTCACCTGCGGATAGATGCCCTCGTCGGCAGCAAGCGCAGCCAGGTCAATGACCTCCGACATCAGTGCGACCACCGCCGGATAGCGCTCCAGCCGCAGCCGCACCAGGTACTCGCCGTCATTCATCCCCTGCTCCCCGAGGTGCTCATAATCCCACGTCGCGCCGCCATCCACGCTGCGCGCCGACCGGTTAGGGTAGCTGCTATTCTCCACCAACAGTCGCCCGCCACCTGAGAACACAAACGTGTTGAGGCCCTTCTGCAGCACTTCCGCCGGCACATTCACGTAGCTCCAACCCGTCGAAGCCAGCTCCCTCACCGGCTTCAAGCGCCGACCGTTAACACTGACGTGCATCCTCTCACCATCGCTCTCGTAAGGGTGTCTGTCGCCCCGGCGGTAGAAGTACAGCTTCCCGTCGGCGACATCCCCCACCGCAAGCACAAAGTCCTTCCGCGCCGAGACCTTTTCGCTCAGTATCTCCGTATTGTTGATATGGGTCATGCCGCGCTCGTCCTGGAGCATCATCGTCCGCGCTAGGCACACGCCACTGCGGGAGTTGTCAATCCCAGGCCCCCGCGTGCACAGCTCGAAGTCCGCCTGCGATGCCCACGTTCTTGCCACAGATTTCACCGGCTGCTTTCTCGCCATGTCATCACCCATCCCGTCGGATTTCACAACTGCCTGCAGCGCGCTTATCTCTCATCTCGAATTTGAGGTTCAACGCCGAAGCCGCCATGCCCTCCCATCCAGGCCCATTCCCCAGCCGCTATTTCCACAAATCAATGAAGGTCTGCGCCCCACTCGCCTCGAACCTTTACATCACAACGATCAAGCGAGGAGTGTTCGTGCATTATGGCATCAGAGTCAGCACGCAAGCCGAACGTGATCTTCATATTGACCGATGATCTCGGGTACGGGGATCTGGGCTGTTATGGCCAACAGGCGATTCAGACACCATATCTCGACCAGATGGCGGCGGAGGGCATCCGCTTCACCGACTGCTATGCGGGCAGTACAGTATGCGCCCCTTCGCGCTGCTGCCTGATGACCGGCCGCGATACGTGCCATGCCAGAGTGCGCACGAATGCCCGGATTCCACTCCGGCCCGAAGATACTACGGTCGCCGAGCTGTTCAAAGAAGCGGGCTACGCGACGGGCATCGTCGGCAAGTGGGGCCTGGGCGAGCCGGATACCTCCGGAGTGCCCAACAGGCAGGGCTTCGACTACTGGTTTGGCTATCTCAATCAGGGCCGCGCGCACAATTACTACCCGGAGTATCTCTGGCTGAATGAGGACAAGTTCGTCCTCGAGGGCAATACCAATGGCGCCAAAGAGCAGTACTCACACGACCTCTTCACGGAGCACGCCCTCCAGTTCATCACGGCTCACAGCCACGAGCCGTTCTTCCTCTATCTGGCCTACACCATTCCCCATGCCAACAACGAACTCGGCAGAGATACCGGCGATGGCATGGAAGTGCCCGACTACGGCCCCTACGCGGATGAGGACTGGCCCAGCCCGCAGAAGGGCTACGCCGCTATGATCAGCCGCATGGACCGCGACTGTGGCCGCATCTTCGAGTTACTGCAGGAGCTCGGCATTGATGACAACACCCTCGTTTTCTTCACCAGCGACAATGGTCCCCATGCTGAGGGCGGTTGCCATCCCTCATTCTTTAACAGCTGGGGCCCGCTGCGCGGCTACAAACGCGACATGTATGACGGCGGCATCCGTGTTCCGATGATCGCCCGCTGGCCGGGTACGATTCCTGCCGGCGCAGTCAGCGATGCGCCCTGGGCATTCTGGGACTTCATGCCGACGATGGGCGAGCTGGCCGGCTTTGACGCACCGGAGCAAATCGAGGGCGTCTGCGTCCTTCCCGCCATCATGGGGGAGCAGCACGCCCATGGCACCATGGCCTGGGAGTTCATGATGAAGGAATTCCGTCAAGCTGTGCGTATCGGCAAGTGGAAAGCAGTCCGCTATGGCCTGACGCGGCAGACCGAGCTGTTCGATCTCGACAGCAATGTTGCCGAGGCTAACGACGTCGCCGCCCAGCATCCGGAGATTGTCGCCGAGGCCGAACGCATCTTCGCCGAAGAGCGCGCTCATGACCCCGATTTCCCGCTCGACGAGCAACTCAACTGAGAACACTCGAGCACATGGTCAATATCAGACTACATACAGGTGATCACAATGGCAGAGACACTGCGTTTTGGGATTGTCGGTCTGGGCATGGGCGGTGCCCGTGCCAAACTCGTTCCTGATACCGAGGGCGCTGAACTTGTCGCAGTCTGCGATATCTGGGAAGAGCGCGGCCAGAAACTCAGCGAGGAGCTCGGCTGCGAGTACATCCGCGACTATGAGCAGATGCTCGCCCGTGATGACATTGATGTCGTCGGCGTCTTCACTCCCAGCGGCATGCACGCCGAATTCTCGCAACTGGCCCTCGAGGCGGGCAAGCATACCTTCAGCACCAAGCCGATGGACATCACCGTCGCTGCATGTGACACACTTCTCGCAACTGCTGAGAGCACTGAACTCATCTACGCCGTGGACTTCGGCAGCCGCTACAACAAGGTGAATCATCAGGTGCGCGACGCGCTCCAGTCCGGTGCCCTCGGCAAAATTATCATCGGTGACCTGCGGGTCAAATGGTTCCGCGCCCAGAGCTACTATGACGGGGGCTTCCCCGCGGGCTGGCGCAGTCGCCTGGTCACCGAACGTGGCTCGCTGGCGAATCAGGCCGTCCATTACGTGGACCTGCTGCAATGGTGGCTCGGACCGGTCGAGACGGTCTTCGGGACCTACGGAACCTACGGCCACAACATCGAGACCGAAGACGCCACCGCCGGCATGCTCAAGTTCGCCTCCGGCGCTGTAGGAGTAGTCATGACCAGCACCTGCAGCTTCCCCGACCTCGGCACTGCCATTGAGATAACCGGTACCACCGGGACGATCAGTTGGCAGGAGCAGGAAATCACGCGCTTCGTGGCTGCTGCCAAGCCGGATGTGGGCGCCGACGGTCAACCCGACTACGTTCTGCCTGAGAATGCCACCGCCCCCGACGAGGTCGAGTTGCGTCCTGATGACTTTGCGGCACCGGAGGACCTTCCAACCAACATCATCGAGGACATGGTCGCCGCTATCACTGAGGGCAAGCCGGTACAGTGCGACGGCTATGAGGGCCGCAAGACCGTCGCCCTCTTCGAGGCCGTCTATCAATCATCAGAAACCGGCGCTCCAGTACAAATCCGCTAGTGCTTACGGCACCACGGTATAGTTCTCAGGATGCATCTCCAGAGAGTTCTTGACATTCGGCTTCCATGTAATTACGTTGCGCGAGGTCGCCCACAGCGGCCCCACGCTCAGGCGGTCATTGAGCACCTGCAGGTACACGGTCACCTCCAGGCTATCCAGGTCCATATTCTCGCCAATTCTATAGGCCCACATCGCTGGCGAGTACCACTGCTTGTGCACCGTCACCGAGTTCCCGCTCGCATCGCTGACCACCACCCGATCCACCCGCACAACCGTCTTGCCGCCTTCAAAACCGAGTCCCACATCCACCTCCGTCGAGGGCAGCGGAATCAATGCTGCTCGCTCCAGTTCCGCCCCCGTGTTGGATGTGTAATCGCCATACACCTGTCCGTTGTACTCCTCGTTGGGGTCCAGGTCGCCCTTCAGGTAGTCGTACACCTTGTTGATGACCTTCACACCTTTGGCAAAGTACCCGTAGGCCTTCTTGGCGTTCTTGGCGGCTCCGGTAAGCCCAC
>CAZCJS010000356.1:0-3836 GCA_964498775.1 uncultured Armatimonadia bacterium | reverse complement strand
AACAATATATATCAAAGTTTCCTTTGCGTGCACTGTACAGGCTGTGCTATACTCATATTGTCCCGGCGCACCCCCAGAATTCGAGTGATTTGTCAGGGGCGGTTGCCAATTTCGGACATATTTGCGCTATATAAGAGCATTACTTGACAATATATAGTTATCTTCGCAGCAATATCTACACTACGCTAAACTCTCCGCTAAAACACCGTAACAGTCACTTTTCTGTAGTATTTATTGGTGGATTCGCTGTCGGTAGCCGTTCCTGACAAGTCTCTCGGCGCGGGGGAAGAGGACGTGAGAGAGACCGGTGGCAGGGCCGTCTGATGGTCTGCGGTAGCATGAAACAGTGCAAGGCGAGGTTTACAGTAGCAAAAATGTGGTTCGGGTGGACAGCCGGGGGGGATGTCCTGGGAGTGCTGAGAGAAGCGTAGTCTGTTGTCATGTCTGTGGGCTTGAGAGGGGAGGGTGTTGATCGGTGCCGGAGGATCACACACTTGAGGGCAAAACCTTGTGGGAGCAAGTGTTGCCGTTGTTGAGGGAACGGATGGGGCCGGCGACATACGATGGCGTGCTGAGACAGTCCGTGCCGTTGTCCTACGACGGTGAGGTGTTCGTACTAGGGGTGCCCAACGAGTTCTCGGCCAACATGCTATCGAATCAGCACCGGCCGCTGATTCAGGCGTCACTGGAGGAGTTGGCGCATCAACCGGTCTCGCTGGTGACGGAGGTCAAGCCGGTTGTGAGTCCGGTCGAGGAAGCGGAGGAGCAGCAATCCGGTGTCGCGGAACGCTCTGCAGCGCCAGTGCGGAGTCGCAGCGAGACGATGTTGAATCCTCGCTACAACTTCGAGAGCTTCGTGGTGGCGGACTGCAACCGCTTTGCGCACGCGGCGGCGGTGCAGGTGGCGCGGTCCCCGGGGACGGCGTATAACCCGCTTTTCATTCACTCGAAGGTTGGTCTGGGTAAGACGCATCTGCTGCAAGCGATCGGGCACCGGGTGTTGCAGCGGAACCCGGATGCGCGGGTGCTGTACATCTCGGCGGAGCTGTTCGTTAATGAGTTGATTTCGGCGATTCGGGATAACCGGACGGCGCGGTTTCGGGGGAAATACCGCCACGTTGACGTGATGTTGATGGACGACATTCAGTTCATCGCCACGATCAACACGCAAGCGTCTGAGGAGGAGTTTTTTCACACCTTCAACGCGATTTATGAGAGTGACAAGCAACTGGTGATCGCCTGTGATGCGCCGCCACGTCAGCTCCAGACGTTGTCACCGCGTGTACGCAGCAGGTTGGAGGCGGGGATTGTGGCGGATCTGCGCTGTCCGAATGTCGAGACGCGGATCGCTATCCTCGAGAAGAAGGCGCAGGCAGATGGCGTCGAGTTGGATCGCGAGGTGCTGGAGTACGTAGCGGAGAAGATCGAGTCGAATATCCGGGTGCTGGAGGGCGCGCTGCTGAAGATCTGTGCGGCGGCATCGCTGGACGGGGTGCAGCCGAGCCTGAGCATGGTCGAGGATATCATTGCCGACTATTCGACGAGCGGTGTGGACCGGCACATGGGTGTTGAGGATATCGTCGCTTATGTGAGCGAGCAGATGGATACCCCGTCGCCGGCGATCCTGGGTCCGAAGAGGAGCAAGCACATTGTGTGGCCACGGCAGGTTGCGATGTATCTGACGCGGGAACTGACCGACCTGAGCCTGGTTGACATCGGCCGGCATTTCGGCGGCCGCGACCACAGTACGGTGCTTCATGCCTATAACAAGGTCAGCGATTTGGTAGCGGAGGACGAGAAGGTGATGTGGATGATCAGCAATTACAAGAACGGTCTGCAGCAGCCCTGAGTGAAACGAAGGCGCCCCCCGAGGAACCGAGGAAGCACACGGTTTGCCATCTCCTTCCGTGTGCTTTCTTTATTGGTGGGGCGGGGCCGAGGGACGGGATACGAGAAAAGGAGTCTGGCGGCGAGTCCCGTGCTGGCAAACTTCCCACGGGCTTGGAGGTAGGTGGCACCGCTGGCCCCTGTACTCAGTGGAGTGCCGTACACCACCCGGGCTTGCTGCAAGCCTAGGTGCGCTCTTGCTTATCTGAGTTGGAAGCTAACTGCCCGGCGGCAATAACTTCCTCGCCCAGCATGTCAACTACCTTCACCGCTACCGTGGTCTCGCCGTCCGGTGCGGGGAGAATATAGCTGCCCTCGACGAGATCGTTTTTCTTCTCCGGAACGTCGGACAGGGCCACGTTGAAGACCTCGCCATTATAGGCAGGGTCAATCATCACACAGTCCACCATCGCCCGCCAGTCCTCGATCTGCGGCTTCAGGACGCCCTCCTGCTGCGCCAGGCGCTCGATGATCGTGGGCGAGACGAAGTCCTCGATCTGCACGTGTATCTGCCGGCGCTTCCGGGTGATCTTGACCTTGGCCGAAGCAGGTTTGTGCTCGAAGAACTTGCCGTAGCGTGGGTCGGTGCGCAGTTCGATGACCTCGATGCGGTTGACGGCGCTGTCCGCCCTGCGCAGGCGGTTCCAGTTCTCCATCCAGGCGTCGGCGGCCAGTTCCTTGCCCAGAGAGACCACGGTGATGCTCCGGTCCTCCTCGGGCCGGGCCTCTAGCTCCCGCCGGATTTCCTCCAGGTCAAGCGGGGAAAGCGGGTGGTTGAAGGGGATGATCTTCACCAGGTTCCGGCCCAAGACGCCGTCAAAGAAGGGGTCGGTGCGGGTGCGCTGGATGCCGATGTGCTCGCAGGCCAGGTTCACGGCCTCGTTGTGCTGGATTTGCAGGTCATAGTCGTTGACCCGCCAGACCGTGAAGGACAGTTGCGCCGGCTCGGGTGGCGCGTCCTCGGTGTCCACCAGCTTTTTCTGGTCGTTGTTGTTGTGGGCTGCGCTCTGCTCCTGAGTGATAGTCTGCAGGCGCTTGGAGGTGGTTTGAACGGCCCCCTTGTTGATGTCGCACCCGATCCAGCGTCGGCCTAACTTCTGGGCGACAGCAGCAGTTGTGCCGGACCCGATGAAGCAATCCAGCACGAGGTCGCCGGGGCTTGAGGCCATCTCAATTAGCGCGGTCAGCATTTCTTCTTTCTTTTCGGTGGGGTACCCAGTTGTGAAGGCAGATGCAGTAATATCGTCCCACAGCGAGTCTCGTACGATATGATCCGTCGCTTCTAATCGGTATTCAGGCCATCCGCTGCCCGGGCTAGGCCGGAGATCCCCTCTTTTGATCATTGCTTCGGCCTCATCACGATTTCTCATCCAGCATCGTCCTGGCGGAGGCGATTTGCCAAGCAGTTCATAGGTCAGATTGGGACGGACATTGGGAGCGTCGAACCCATGCCACCTCTCTTCTCTGGGGCTGTATTTCAAGGGGGGCCTGAGTCGCGACGAGGGGGAGGCAGAATACAGGAGGAGGTAATCGCAACCTTCGTTGAGTGAGGTCAGCCCAGAGGCTTCAGCATAGCTCTTCCGAATTCTCTTCACGATGATCTCGTTGCGGAAGCTCGTCGCCCCGAAGACTTCGTCAAGTGTCACCTTGACATAGTGGCAACGAGCAGAGTTCACATGCACGCAGATGAACCCTTCACGGTGCAGGAGCTGGTGCAGCAGCATCAGTCTCTCATACATGAACTGCAGATAGTTGTCGTTGGCCCAGATGTCGGTGTACTGTATCTGCTCCCCGAGCGTGTAGGCCTCCCCGTCAATCTGGGTGCTGCCGGTGGCTCCGCGGAGACGAACCCGGCGAATGTAGTCGGCCCCGCTGTCGAAGGGCGGGTCAATGTAGATGAGCTTGATCTTGCCCCGAAACTCGCGCATCAGGTGGGCCATGATTTGCAG
>CAZCJS010000355.1:0-3851 GCA_964498775.1 uncultured Armatimonadia bacterium | reverse complement strand
GGAATGATCGCGTGCGAGTTGGGGCGCACCGTGCGCAAGACGCGAGCTGAGCTTGAGGATGCCAAGCGCGCATCACAGCAGGGAGACACACGGTGAAGCAGACTACTACCGTCATCATCGTCAGCTACAACAAGCGCCCGTACACAGAGTTGTGCTTGGGCAGTATGCTGCGGGCCGAGCCGGTCCCGGACCAGCTCATTGTCGTGGACAACGGCTCGGCAGATGGCAGCGTCGAACTGCTCGATGAGCGGATCCGGGACCAGGCCATGGCCGCAGGTGTTGACTACACACTCATAGCGAATTACGACAACGCCGGCGCATGCACTGCCCGAAACCAGGCTCTTGCCCTCGCGAGGGGCGAGTACATTGCCTTCGCCGACAATGATGTTGCGGTGCGTAGCCGAGACTGGCTGGCGGCGCTAGGTCACACCCTTGACGAGCAGTCGGATGTCGGCATTGCCGGGCCGAAACTGCTCTTTCCCTTCGAGCCATACAACATCCAGTGTGCCGGCGTGGCCATTTCACCGAGCGGACGTGTTGAATACTGCGGGCGCGGTCAATCGCGAAACACGGCGGAGTTCTCCGAGCCACGAACCGTTCAATGTCTAACCAGCGCTTGTTGGGTAATGCGAAGGGAGCTCTACGAAGACATCGGCGATCTCGACGAGGTCTTTAATCCGGCGCAGTACGAGGATTTCGACTACTGCTACCGCGCGCGGGAAGCCGGCTGGGAAATTCTCTATCAGCCTGCCGCCGAAATGTACCACTTCGAGAATACGACCACCGATGGCTCCGCCAATCTCAATTTCGCCTACGTTACGATTAAGCACGGTGCGGTGTTTAAGCAACGTTGGGGACACATCTTCTCGCGGGAAGGCGGACCGCCCGACGAGCACTGCAAGTGGTTGAACCTGGAACTGAAGAGCATCGAGGAAGTCGGTAGCCCGCCAATGGAATAATCCTGCCGGTATCTCGTCATTGCTTATGCAGGCCGCAGCGACAAGCAAAAACGATTTGGAGGTAGCCAATGCCGCAACCGGACGAACTCAAGCAGGAAATCAAGCAGATGATTGTTGAACGGCTCTTCCTAGATGTTGAACCCAATCACATTAGCGACGATGAAAACCTCATGGAAGCCTACGACATCGACTCAGTGCTCCTCTTCGAGATAGTCGTCGGTCTTGAAGAGGTCTTTGGGGTGTCTTTGGAGGACGCCGATTTTTCCGTCGAGACCTTCGCTACCGTCAGCAACATCGCCGACTTCATCGCTGCTATGCGAGGCTGAATGAATGCCCAGTTCCGGAGAAAGCATCCTGCAGATACCCAGCGGAGAGGATTTGCTTCATGCGGTCTATCACCGTGCGGTGCACGAGAGTGCGTCAGGTATCATCTTCTGTGATCCTTTTGCAGAAGAGAAAAAATGCGCCCATCGGGTACTGGTAGAAGCCGCTCGCGCTCTGACCGGGGTCGATCTCAACTGTCTGCGCTTTGATTACCGAGGCTGTGGAGACAGCTCGGGTGAGTTTCATGATTTTACACCCGCTGACTGGATGAAGGATATTCTGGCCGTAGCCGACTACATGCGTAGCGAGCTTGCCACTGCGACACTGGGGGTCCTCGGCCTGCGGCTCGGAGCTACCATGGCTATCAGTGCCGCTGAAGCCGCGGAGGTGTTCGATTTCGCAGTGCTCTGGGAGCCGATCATCAACGGCGAGCAGTACATGAAGATGAACCTGCGCCGTTCGCTGATCAAAGCCATGATGACTGATGGTGACAACTTCGTCGCCGACGATGTTCGCAGGCAACACACTGGAACCCAGATGCTTGACTTCGATGGCTACCAGGTCTCGCAGGAGACCAGGGAACAAATAGCCGGGATGGACCTTTTTGAGGTAGCCTCGCATTTCACAAACCCGGTTCTGCTGCTGAATATCACGAGTCGTGAAGAGGTTAGTGATCAGTTCAGCGAACTGGCAGAGGCTATGCCACACACGCGTGCTGAGGCCGTCGTCGAGGAGCCTTTCTGGAACCGGATCGGCCTCGTGTCCTCGCAACGGGTCACCACCGCGACGGCACTGTGGCTCGCCGAACTGCAGGCCAGTATCCTCAACTCCACAGCTACATAGGCAGACGGGCATATACCACAATAATACGCCAATATTAGGACACTCTAGACAACAATGCTACAGCATATCTACTTCCGGAGTGAGGGCAGCCGCCTGCTCGGCGCATACCACCAACCTGACGACATCGCGTCGGCTAGGCCGCTGGGTATCATCATGCTGCACGGCTGGGCGGGATACCGCATCGGTGCGCATCAGATGTTCACGAAGCTGGGCCGGCTCGCCCAGGAGGCAGGGTTTCACTGTCTGCGTTTCGACTTTCGGGGCCGTGGGGACTCCGAAGGCGATGCCAGGGACACGACGCTCTCGACGATGATAGCCGACACGACCGCTGCAGTGGATTGGCTGGCTAGCCGAACGGGGCTGGAGAGGATCGCACTTGTCGGCGATTGCTCCGGTGCGGAGGTAGCCATCGGGGCATCGAGCTTGCGGAGTCAGATCGCGGATCTCGTATTGTGGTCTGCGCCGACCGTTGGTGCTGACCGCTCCGATGCCGACCGCGCCAAGAAGCTCCACACGATCAGGCAGTACCTCAGCAAACTGTTCATCCGCGAGACGTGGGCCAAGCTCTTCGGAGGTCGGCTTCGTTTTTCCATGATCCGGAAAGCCCTGCTGCGAGGCGGCAAGGGAGCCGGGGAGGAAGGGGCTGCTCAAGACGACCTCATTGACTGGGTCCCCCGCTTCCTGAGTTTCGCGGGCAATATTCTTTTCATATATGGCGGCAATGATCCGACCGCCGACAACTCCATCACCTATTACCGTTCGCTATCGGCAGAGGCTGAGCGTGAGTTCAATTACCATGTGGTGGCGGGATCCAATCATGCTTTCTATTCCGTGAGCTGGGAAGAGGAAGTGATGCGCGTGACGCTCGATTGGCTGACACAAGAGGCCCGTTCGGCCGAGGCAAACCCAGATGCAGCAACCCACACGTGACAGCAAATGTCGGGTGCTATATGTCAATCACGTCGGCGAGGTATCCGGCGCGGAGGCGAGTCTGGTCTCACTGCTCTCTCATCTCCGCACTGACAGATATGTCCCGATGGCCGCAGTGTCGATGGAGGGGCCGCTCCACTCGCTTCTGAGAGAACATACGTCAATCGTCGAGCGTGTCCCGGCGCTGCGCCTCCACGATGCAAAAGTCATCTCGCAACTCCTGCGGCAGGCGGGAAGGCTGCTCAAACACCGGACGTGTCTCGGCGGCGTCATCCGGCGGACACATCCTGACATTGTCCACGCCAACAGCCTGACCGCGGGAATGTCAGCTACGACATGGTCGCTGGGAATGCCCCCCGTGGTCTGCCATGTCCGCGATACTACTTTCCCCAAGATCGCTGCCCAGTGGGTGGTCGGTGGTGCCGAAGCCATCATTGCGATATCGGAAACCGTGAAGCGGGCGGTCCTCGATGCAGCACCCGAAGCGGCCCAGAAGATCCACGTCATCTATAACGGTATTGACTGCAAGTTGTTCAAGCCTGCCAGGCCACGGGGAGAGGTCAGGGAGTTGCTGGGCGTAGCGCCAGATCAGCCGCTCATCGGCAGCGTCGGCCAACTGATTCCGTGGAAGCGTCATGCTCTGTTCATTGATGCCGCTGCAGAGATCGCGGCGTCAATACCGGAAGCCAGATTTATCATTGTGGGCGCCGACGTGTTTGGCGAACATCCTAAGTATGTTGCGGCACTCCACGAGCAGGCTCAGCGGCTCGGCCTTGAGAAGCGCATCATCTGGGC
>CAZCJS010000354.1:0-3866 GCA_964498775.1 uncultured Armatimonadia bacterium | reverse complement strand
CGCAGCAGATAGGTCTGGCCCGAGGGCATTGCGACCAGTTGTGGCGAGTCAATTGCGGCCACTGAACTGACCTCAAGTGCCATAGCTTGTGGCACTTGCATGAAAAAGAGCAGGATCACAACGACGGCGGTGCGCCTGTGCATGTGACTCAACCCCTCAATGTGCTGGAAATTCCGCGCTTTATATTCTTCGACGTCCGGGCGCAGTTACCTCCCTGATATCGCGATGTTGCAATCGCCGCCATCTGCCGCTATAATCGCCCTTACTGAGGAGCCACATGTGCCCCAACATATTATGCTGGCCGATTTTACGCATGCGGATGAATATGACGTGCGGCAAGATGAGGAGATGACACGGTGATTGCGACACAAGCGAAAGACTTTGATGAGTTGCAGAAGACGCTGGCGGGAGTAGAGAGCATTTACATCGTTGGATGTGGCGACTGTGCTACCGTACTTCAGACCGGCGGTGAATACGAAGTGGCGGAGATGAAGACGAAACTGGAGGCGGTCGGCAAGACGGTTACCGGAACCATCGTGCCGGACGTGACATGCCAGGTGCTGGACGTGAAGCGCCTGCTAAGGGGTGAAAAGGAAGCAATTGAGGCGGCCGACGCAGTTTTGGTCATGGCCTGCGGGTCGGGCCTTCAGGCTGTGGCCGACATCCTAGATGATAAGCCTGTCTATGCCGCTCTGGACTCGACTTTTATCGCCGACAAATTCCGTGGGGGCGAGTTCTATGAATGGTGCTCGCTGTGTGGCGAGTGCATCGCTGACCAATACGGCGGAATATGCCCGGTGACCCGATGTCCGAAGGGGCAGCTCAACGGCCCCTGTGGGGGTGCCGACCACGGGAAGTGCGAGGTTGACCCCGACAAGGATTGCGTCTGGGCGCTGATATACAAGCGACTGGAGAAGGTCGGCGACAAGGTGGAGATAGAAGCGAGGATCGCTGAGCCGAAGGATCATGAGAAATCTGCCAAGCCACGCGAATACGTCTTCGAGCCGCGTCGGGGGTAGTCAGCCGTCCACTGGATAGCCCGGTCTTACGCATGTGACAAGCCGGCGAGCTTCGCGGAACGTCGGCTTCAGTCTGTATGAGACGTGACGAAGTGTGACCCGTTGCCGGTGTACAGCGGGTGCGGCAGAAAGAGGAAAATGCGATGATCCCAGCCGTCGAGTTCTGTGGTCTGCAAGTGTCGAGACTGATGGTGGGTGGGAACCCTATAAGCGGTTTTAGTCATCAGGGCCCCGAGCGCGATGAGGAAATGCTGAACTACTACACCACCGCGCGCATCAAGGAGACCCTGCAGCGTGCCGAGGCGGTGGGAATAACGACGACCGTGCTCCGGTCTGATCCGCACATCGAGCGCATCATGCGAGAGTACTGTAACGAGGGCGGCCGGATCCAGTGGATTGTGCAGCTTGGAGTAGCGCCCAGTCAATTCAGCGGCGCTATTCGACGTGCCGTGTCCTTGGGTGCCAAGGCGGCCTACATTCACGGTGGAATCGGGGATAGGGCGTATGCACAACGCGACCTTGATTCCCTCAAGGAGCTTATCGGCTATATCCACGACCACGGGATCCCGGCAGGCGTCGGCTCACATTCACCGCACGCGCACCGTTGGATGTATGAAGCCGACCTGCCCGCAGATTTCCATGTGGTGTCCTTTTACAACTGCGGGAGTCTGCATGACGGTAATGGGGAGAAGTTCGATGCGGAGGACCCGCCGCCGGCGGGTGAGGTAATTCGCGAGATAGACAAGCCCTGCATCGGCTACAAGATAATGGGGGCGGGACGCGTGGATGCTAGGGAGGCACTACAATTCGCATTCGCCAATATCAAGCCCGGTGATTGTGTGAACGTAGGCATGTATCGCGGCGACAACGACAATATGGTCGAGGAGAATGCTGCCGCCGCCGCCGAGATTCTCGCGGAAACCAACTGATCCACAGTCTGAGGCCGGCTCCCAGTTCTTTTTCTGCTCAGTGATAGCTGGCTATTTCAGCGCCAATCCCCTCCGGTTGCCGTGTCCGCTGCAGTGCTGTAAATCAGCCTAGCCTATGCGATGTGCGGAGTATAGCGGCATACTTGACAAGGGGCGGGCGCGTTGCTAACGTCTGGTTACGCCGGTATTACATGGGCAGGTGTTACTGATGGAGAAAAAACGGATCCTGCTGCTGGGTTCCACTGGCTCGATCGGGAGACAGACTCTGGACGTCATATCCCGCAACCCGGAGTTGTTCGATGTGGTGGGGTTGGCGGCAGGCAGCAACGCGGATGCTCTACGTGAACAGGCGCTGGCCATGGAATGCCAATATCTGGGGTTGGCTTTCGCGCCCGCGGCAGAGAGACTGCGGGAAGAATGCACTCAGATCGGAACTTCCGGCAGTGTTGAGGTGTTCAGGGGCGCCGAGGGTCTCGTAGAGATGGTCGAGGCGTGTCGGCCGGATTTGGTAGTGGGTGCGATCTCGGGGTTCAGCGGACTGCCAAGTATTTTGGCGGCGCTAGAAGCGGGCATTAGTGTCGCACTGGCGAACAAAGAACCGCTGGTTGCCGCCGGGGAACTGGTGACGCGAACGGCGGAGGAATCCGGTGCCGATATAATCCCCATAGACAGCGAACTCTCGGCCATCTTTCAATGTCTTAAGGGCGAGAGGAGCGCGGACATTAAGCGGATCATCTTGACCGCCTCCGGAGGGCCGTTCGCGGAGTTGTCGGCGGAGGAGTTGAGGTCGGTAACCGCTGAGCAGGCTTTGGCGCACCCGACCTGGAGGATGGGCCGAAAGGTGACCATAGACTCGGCAACACTGGCCAATAAGGGCTTCGAAATATTTGAGATGCGGTGGCTCTTTGGTGTATCATTCCCCCAGGTTGAGGTCGTGGTCCACCATCAGAGCATCATCCATTCGCTCGTCGAATTCTGCGACACATCAATACTCGCGCAGATGGGGCGGCCGGACATGCGAGTGGCGATACAGTATGCCCTCACCCATCCGCACCGTGTCGTGAGTAGTATTGAGAGACTCGATCTGGCCCATAGCCGTCCGCTGACTTTCGCGGAGCCGGACGTGGAGAAGTTCCCATGCCTGCGCCTTGCACGAGCGGCCGGTGAGGCAGGTGGTGGCTATCCGGTTGTGCTCATTGGTGCAGATCAAGCGGCCGTGGAACTGTTTCTGAACGGAGATATCCGGTTTGTGGATATCCCTGCTCGCATTGAGAAAGCGCTTGACGCCCACGATGGGACGGCCCCCGAAGGCCTCGATGATATTCGTGAACTCAACGATTGGGCTTATGGATACGTCACTAAGTTACGGTAGTGTCTCTGAAACAGGTTCGTTTTGTAGGAGGCTTCGATATCCGGCAGCAAGAACTTCGAGATGTAGAATCGGGGAGTTAGCGACGCAGACCCTCGGCCTGACCTGCACAAGGCGCAGATCAGGCCGCGCGACGCGTCCCGTGAGCTATTGGAAGTGTATTAAGCCGTTTTTTGGGGCGAGCCTAGATGGTGGCCCGTGATGGGTTGGCGGGTTGCTGTTGGCATGAGACGCTATCAAAACAGGCAGCGGCTGAATGACGGCTGCTGACCGGGTGCAGATAATCCGGTAGATGGAGTGTTCGTATATGGAGTTGGCAGCCGTAGTACCGATGCTGAATGGATTGGCAGCAATCATCGTCGTTCTGGGGCTGGCGCTGTTTTGCCATGAACTGGGGCATTTTCTGGCGGCCAAGGCGTTCAACTGCAGGGTGGATGATTTCGCGCTGGGCTTCGGCCCTTCGTTGCTAGCGAAGCGGCATGGTGAGACCACCTACCGGCTTAATGTGATACCGTTCGGTGGGTATGTGCGTATCGCGGGGATGGAACC
>CAZCJS010000353.1:0-3903 GCA_964498775.1 uncultured Armatimonadia bacterium | reverse complement strand
GGTCGGCAAGCTCGGCGACATACGCGACCTGCGTTCCAAGATCATCCGTTTCGGCCTCCTCCTCGAGGCGCTACAGGCTGAGGGAGAAGACGTTGGATATATTGACGTCCGAGTGGCAAGTAGGCCTACGTGGTCGCAGCGCAAGTTACAGTGAACTGCTGCACCCCGTAGGTCGGTCGTTTTCCCTATACGCAACCCGACTTGTCCCGCTGTGTGGAGAGAGCTCTTGGAGACCGAGAAATATGCTGCCGGTATAGACATCGGCACAACTAAAATTTGCACTGTCGTGGGACGCTACACTGACGCAGCCGAACTCGACATACTCGGCGTCGGTGTTGCTCCAGCGCACGGCCTTAAGTCCGGCATCGTCGTGGATCGTCAAGATGCCGTGGCGTCCATAAGCCGATCAGTGGAAGAAGCACAGAAAATAGCCGAGTTGCCCATTGAGGCCGCCTATATCGGCATCACCGGTGACCACATCAGGTCCACTAACGTTGTGGGACGCGTCCATACCGGCATCTCCGGCGAAGTAACCACCGCAGATGTTGAGTTGGCGAAACAAAGCGCCTCTGACAGCGTACCTGTCCCGTTCGGCCGCGAAATCATCCATGCTATCGTCCGCGACTTCTCTGTTGACGGTACTGCCGGCGTATCTCGCCCGGTCGGCATGTCCGGCCGCCGCCTCGACGTTCTCCTCCACATCGTTACAGGCATGAGCACCGTGCTGGCCAACGTCCACGAGTGCGTCCAGGCTGCCGGCATCAGTGTCCAGGCCCATGTGCTCGAGCCCATCGCCACTGCGCGGGCCGTACTCACCGACGCAGAACGCGACCTCGGCGTCGTCATACTCGATATCGGTGGTGGCACGACCGACGTGGCGGTGTTCGTTAACGGCTCCATATGCCACACCGCTGCACTGCCGATAGCAGGAAACAGGATCACTCGCGATATTGCCCAGGTCTTGCGCGTCCGTCAAGAGGATGCCGAGATGCTCAAATGCCGCTTCGGCACGACCGTGCCAGACCTGGTGCCCGAAGACGATCTCGTCCAAGTAACCAAGGCTGACGGTATCGCCGAGGGCCGGGTACCCCGTCGCCTAATAGCACAGATTATCGAGGCGCGCCTCACCGAAATCTTCACCACAGCCAGAGACGAAATCGCACGTGCGCCTATCCCCAATGTCGGCGGCATGGTGCTCTCAGGTGGCGGAAGTCAAATCCCCGCGGCGACCCAGTTGGCCGGCACCATCTTCGCGGACATGGCTCTGCGCAGCGGAGAACCCAGAAACGTCACCGGCCTCTCCCACCTCGTCAGCAGTCCCGTACACGCTACCGGCGTCGGCCTGGCGATGATGGCTGCCGACGACGGCGCATCCGCAGTCCTCGAAGAGCCG
The DNA here is from genome assembly GCA_964498775.1 of uncultured Armatimonadia bacterium. Classification (GTDB taxonomy): domain Bacteria; phylum Armatimonadota; class Zipacnadia; order Zipacnadales; family UBA11051; genus UBA11051. Next base: position 2,510 of record CAZCJS010000353.1, on the reverse strand, counting down.
CCATCCGCTCACCCCACGGAAACCGTTCGTTCGTGGATAAGCGATCTCTGGGACCGCATCTTGCAGCACGCCCCCTGGTAGGAGAAGTTCCGGATGCTGAAACTTTTCCGTCACCACGTTGTCTATAAATCCACACACACAAAGACGGGCGCAACTCACACCACTTCTCCATAGCTACGTGCTCGCCTCACGGGCAGCGTTGTCCGTTCAGCCGGCCCGAACGCGGAATGGCACAATGAACCGGTGTCCGGACGTACTTGTACTGCAGAGTTATGCCGATGGTGAGCTCTCGGCCAATCAAGCCGAGAAGGTCGCTCACCACTTGGCGCGTTGCCAAGACTGCCGATACATCGTGGCCACGATCCAGACGACGCACAGCGTATTGGCGGCGGCTGAAGCGGCGAAACCCCCGCCCGGCTTACTCCCCGAGATCGAGGCCGGCGTCAACTCGCGTGGCGACGGCTACTGCTGCCGCGACGTTCATCAGATGATCTCAGCCGCTCTCGACGACGAACTGACCCCCGCAGAGCACCGGGCACTGACAGACCATCTGCGGGACTGCGATGACTGTCGCCACTATGCCGAGCGCATGAGCCTGTTGACGGATTCCCTGCGCAGTGTCCCGCCGGCGATACCGGCCGCCAATCTGCGATCGCGCATAGATACGACCATTGACGCACCGACCGGCGCAGGCATTATCGGGACGCTCTTTCCTCACAAACTCAGACGCGCTCTTGGGGCTGCCGCGGGTCTTGCTGCTGCAGCCGTGATACTCGCTGTGGTTTTCAATCTTCCGTATCTCACCGCGCCGACTGACCTACCCACGCCCGTCTCACTGCCGTCTGTGGCCACTGCGCCGTCAGAATCATCACCTGCAGAGCCTCCGGGTACGCCACCGGCACTTCCGGATGGTACGGCAACTGAACCCGAGCCGCTAACATCTGAGCCGGCGGGCCCGGCAACCGCACCGCCTACTGCAAACTCCCATTCCAGCCCATCGCGCGCCAGGCTTGTTTCTTCGCCGCCTTCACCACCGCGACCAGCTCGCGAGACGACGGTGGCCGCTGCTGCCGCTGTTGCACCCCCCGATCCGCAACAAACCGCCACCGAGGTCGCTGTCCGTGAACCTGGACGCAGCCTCGATGTCACCCCACTGATGGGGGCCCAACCCGTGGCCATCGCTGCAAGGAAGAATACAACAGTAGCCGTCACTGCCGCCGCCGACGATCCGGCACACAGGGAGGTCATCGAGAAACCGATCCGCGTGGTGGTAATCCCCGACACGCCCAAGACCCCCCTGCCCCCTCTACAACATGCCACGCTTGCTAAGGCACGGCCGACAACGCCGGTCTCCCTTGGTGCACACAAACCTGCAGCCGACACCGGCACCATGCGTCTGGCTTCCGCGCGCACCAACTGGCTGCCCGTCAGTGAGCACACGCGTTCCGTTTATGAACCGGAGCGAGCACCTGCCGCACGTCTCGCAACCGCCGCCGAACGCGTCAGCAAAGAGGTGGACGAGCTCAGTCGCAGAGGGCGCACATCAGCCGTCTGGTAGTCGGTGCTATCCACAGATGATGCAGGTCATATCCGCCCCGCCGGCGAAATGAGCGGGGCTTATTCATTCTCCGTGATCTTGGCCGGATTCCGCCCCGTCTCCACAAAGCTCAAGCGGCCCTACACTTGCCGAAGGAATGATGCGATGCTCGCACGTTTCCGCTGTCTCATACTACACATCTCGCTTGCGGTCGTGCTATTGAGTTCCTGCACCTACGGTTCGCACAGCCCGGCCGGCGCCGCCGGCAACCCGCCCGAGCCGGCCGCCGATACCGCTCGCACCAATCCCAGCCGGCACGCACCGACCCCGACATTCTCGCAGCAATATCCCCAGTTCGACAGGGCATCCGCCTTCGACTATCTGATAGCGCAGTGTGACTTCGGGGCACGTGTTCCGGGGAGCCAAGCCCATGCGGATTGCCTGGCCTGGTTAATCCAGCGCCTCCGTGATACCACCGACGCTGTGATCGTTCAGCCATTCAGGGCCGCAACGCCCTTCGGCGGGCCTTACGACTTCACCAACCTTATAGCCTACTACGATGGTGATGCTGAGCAGGCCCCCATCATGTTCGGCGCGCACTGGGACTGCCGTCCACAAGCGGATGAAGACCCGGATCCGGTCTGGCGCAATCGCCCGGTAATGGGAGCCAACGACGGTGCTTCGGGGGTTGCAGTGCTCTTGGAGATGGTCCGCGTGGCGGCAGTCCGCACTGACCGCAGACCATTCATTGTCGCCTTCTTCGACGCCGAGGACTCAGGCAAACAGGGGGCTACAGACTTCGAGTTGGACGGCTGGGCCCTGGGTTCAGCCTATATGGCCAAGAACATGCCCACTGACTTCCCGACCCCGGAAGCACTCATCGTGCTCGATCTTGTGGGGCAGGATGAAGTCCACAATAAGCGCCTGGGGACTCCCAATGGCTGCAACGACCGCCTCGACTTCCCCATCGAGG
>CAZCJS010000352.1:0-3903 GCA_964498775.1 uncultured Armatimonadia bacterium | reverse complement strand
GTCCGTGGCCGGTTCAAGATCTGGGACGCGGAGTGGATGCCGTTCTGGAGACAGACCGTCGCCATGGCCGACAAGGACGATGTCAAGATCGCGGTGTACCGGAAGCCCAAGGCGTCGTTGCTGGTCGTGTCGAACCCGGGAAAGAACTCATACAAGGCGGTGACGGTGTCGGCCAACATCGGTGAGCTGTTTGCGGCGGGCACCGACCCGACTTCGTCGGAAATGATGGATGAAAGCGTAGAGTTCTTGCGGAAGGTCACAGCGGCAGCAGTGGAGCTAGGCTGTCGCCATGTGGGGCATAGCTGCGGGCGTGCAAAGGCACCAGGCATGAGCGTGGCTGAGAAGCAGGATGAAATCAAGCGGATGGCGGAGATAGCTGACGAGGTGGCAAGCGTAACTCCGGCGGTGCGGTTCGCGGTGGATGTACACTATCACGGCGTCGTGGAGAGCGTTGCTGATTGCGAGTACTACATCGAGCAGCTTGGTTCACGGAATGCCGGTATCGGGATAAACACGGGGCACCTGACGACGTGCGGGCAGCCGGGGTGGGAAGTGGCGGCGAATTTCCCGGACCGGACGCCGATCATCGGCTGGAAGGACCACTTCGCGGGAACTGAGGGAGAACGCCCGGCGGCATCGTTCCAACTGGGAACGGCAGAGACGCCCTTCGAGAAGTACATCGAAGTCATCAAGCCGCAGACGACTGACCGGGCACATGTGATTACGTTTGAGGATGTGCCGGCGGATGAGAAGAAGCAAGCGCTGCTGGCCAGCAGGCTATTCATGGAGGACCTCTGGGATCGAACCTAGATGGGAGCGAGATAATGCACAAAGTGAATATTGATGAGATTGAGCCGGCAGCAGTGACGACACCCGGCGCAGAGAAAGTTGCGATACAGTGGCTGGTGTCGGAGGCGAATGGCGCGGCGCCGAACTTCGCGATGCGACGCTTTATTATTGAGCCGGGCGGCAATACGCCGTACCATACGCATGACTGGGAGCATCTCGTATATACGCTTGGCGGCACGGGTGTGGCGCAGACTGAAGATGGGCCGGTGGCGATCAGAGCGGGTGACGCAATGATGATTGCTCCCAACGCCGAGCACAGCTTTGAAAATACCGGGGATGGGCCGCTGGAGTTCTTGTGCCTGGTACCGAACGGTCCGGCGACGCAGGGGCACTGATGACACAGCGCCGGCTGTTATGAATATGGAGGCAGACAAAGCCTGGGATGTCCCGGGCTTTGCGCGTATCTGTGTACGGGAGACGGGGGCATAGGAAGGCTGCGTGTGGATGGGGTGAAGGCATATGAATGACCTGGAGCGATTCAGGGCCGTGTGCCATGGTGAGCAGGCCGACTATGTGCCGATCTTTGGCTTTCCCGGTTCACCCGGGATGGCCGGCGGCTGCATGGCCAAGACGCACCAACGGCTCGTGGAGACCGGGATGCCGGAATGGGTTGATGGCTGTTTCGGCCTGGGGAAAGAACGCAAGGTTGAGGGATGGTATGAATACTGGGGCACTACGGGGCCCATCTATCCGGACTTCACGGTCGCCGAGCCGGCGAAAGGTATCAAGAGCGAGAGCCGCATCGAGGGTGACCGCGAGATCATCGAATATGAAACCGGTGCCCTTACCAGCCAAGTCATTGATAATGATATCACCTACGCGATGCCGGAGTACATCGTCTATCCGGTGCGCGATCGCAGGAGCTGGGAGTTCTATCGCGAGCGGATGACACCGGGGCCGCTGCGGCCGGATGAAGAGATCGAAGCGGGTTGTCGCAAGTTCGCAGATCGCACCAGGCCGCTTGCCGTCAGCGCCGGCTCAACGTGGGGAACACTGCGCGGTCTGATGGGGCCGGAGAAGGCCTGTACAGTGCTCTACGACGACCCACAGCTGGCCCACGAGATCACCGATTGGCACCGCCAGCAGCGGCGGACCTACGTGTTCCCTCTAATCGAGCGGCTGCGGCCGGAGATCATCAGTTGTGGGGAGGACAACTGCTACAATCACGGCATGCTGATCAGCCCGCGTCACTTTGAGGAGTTCTGCTCGCCCGCGTACCGGGAGATCGGCCAGATCGGTCGCGACTGCGGCACCGATATGGTATCCATAGACACCGATGGCAACTACATGGAGCTGGTGACACTTGTTGAGGCCTGTGGCGTCAACGCCATCCATCCGTCCGAGGTGAAGGCGGGCAATGACCTGTTTGTGCTGCGCGAGAACCATCCGGAGTTCATCCTGATGGGCTGGCTGGAGAAGGAAGTGGTCAACGAGGGCAACGGGCATCTGATCGAGGCAGAGATCATGTCGAAGGTGCCGCCGCTGCTGGCAAAAGGTCGGTACTTCCCCAACGGCGACCATGGGATTCAGCCGCTGGTGACGTTCGAGAATCTATGCCGCTTCATGACGCTGCTTCATGAGGTCACGGGGAATCCCGAGGGGGAGTTTCCGAAAATTGGCGTCTAGAGAGGAAGCAGCATGGATAAAGAGGAGCTAGTGCGGCAGGTGCTGGAGGAGAACAGGCGGTGGCTGCCGCCCTCGCCGCATGACCGACACATGGCCGAGCAAGTAGCGATAGGGCGGTGCCATATTCAGCATCGCGGACATGGGCAGGCTCCGCTGCTGGTTTTCCCGGACGGGGGTACAATGCAGCTTCCGACCGTGCGCTGGCGCGAGACACTGCGGGGCTGGAGGCTGATTGCGGAAAGCGATGAGCACAGCGAGCACCAGACGACACACCTGGATGTATGCGGGACGGTTGATACCATTGAGAAGGCAATCGAGGGTGAGCCGGAGCTTGAGGGTCTGGATGTGTTGATGGTGGACATCGAGCACATGCTGGGGCGGCTGGAACGACGGCGAGGTGCGTATGAGAAATACGTGGCGGAGGTGAAAGTGGCGCTGGAAGGGGTAGTCCGTCAGAAGCCGGTGCTGCCCGGCTATGAGAAGCTGAATGAGTTGCGCGAGATGCTTGCCAAGCCGCCGGAGTGGGTAGCCGAACACCGTGAGGAAGTAGTAGCGACCGCGGAGATCGTGCGGGATGTCGCGCAGTATCTGGAGTATTCCCTGGCAGACTACAAGAAGATAGCGTTACGGCTGAATGAACTGTTTGTGGAAATCCGGGGCGCGCGGAAGTGGGACGACGAGGAAGCTGTTGACGCGTGAGCAGGCTAGTGGGCGTCGTCAGGCTTGTTGCGGAGTTGATCGCGCAGGTCGTTTAGTATGGCGAGGGCGCGGCGGGTGTTGTCGGCGACATCGGCTGAGGTATTGACCATCTCGGCGGTGAGGCGGAGGAGGTAGTAGCTGAGCAATGCGGCAATGCCTGCGATGACTGCGGCCCCGAAGCCGGCCATGGCAGTTATCGCTTCGCCGCTGGTGGCGATGCTGAGGGCAAACGCTACGATAATGATAGCCATCACACCGAGTATTGCCCCCGAGCCCATGGCAAGGTAGTTGAGGATGTTGGCGTAGCCTCGGAGTGTGGAGTAGCGGGTGCGCTCGGAGATGTCTTCGGGTCCCTTAGCGTGGGCGAGGCGTGCGAGTTCTTCAACGGCTCCCTGCTCGGCCAGCGTCCGGCGGAGTGCCTCATCAGGGTCCACGACGGGAGTAGTGTCGCGGCGGCGGCGGGCTGCTTCGACGGAGCGGCGCCATTCGTCATCATCGGCACCGCCAGTTTCAGCGGCGCGTCTTTGGGCACGTCCGCGTTCGGTCAGAGCCCCGCAAGCCCAGCAGTTGAGGTCATCTTCGGACAACGCCTGCCCGCACTCCTCACAGCGTATTTTGCTCAGCATGGTGTTCCTCCGGGACATGGCGTAGCCGGCTCAGGGCAGTCGCCCGAGTGTCTGCATCAGGACGCGCGGGTCATCAGTAAGGATGTAGTCCACTTCCCAATCC
>CAZCJS010000351.1:1901-3925 GCA_964498775.1 uncultured Armatimonadia bacterium | reverse complement strand
CGGGCCGGGGAATCAGAAATGGTTCGAGGCCGAAGTTGACGGTGAAACCCGCTACATCACCGCCGGCCTCGACGGGTATGGTTCATCATCTTTCCCACCCGGTGGCCCCGACGCCCTCACTGATTATGCGGGCAGATCTGGCGACGAACTGCAAGACGATCGTCAAAAGACTCACTACGATGTGCCATATCGGTGCCTGGTGCCGCAAAAGGTTGAGAACTTGCTGGTAGCGGGGCGCTGCCTGTCAGCTGACTTTCCCGGCCAATCTGCCACACGGCTGATCATGTGCTGCAACGCCATGGGGGAGGCCGCCGGGCACGCCATGGTTCTCTCGCTCAAACACGATGTCGCACCGCGAGATGTTGACCGTGTGGAATTGCAACGCCGTCTGATTGATGCCGGCTGCAACATTGGTCAGTCAGAACGAGAGATTCCCGGCGTCATTGCTTAGCCCAACTCATGTGGGAACCGTTACCATGAGAGCCGGACGCGATTGCGGCCGAATAGATTTGTGGGCGGTCAGACCAAGACGCCGGCGGCCATGACATCGCAGCCGGAGTGGATGCTCGGCGTTGCCAGCAACTCCTGAAGTGCTACTGGCCGAAGCCGAATGGGTACCGCTCTGAAACGGTCACCGGCAGTCGGCCCGATGGTATAAACTCCCCAAACAGCGCGCCGACTGCAGCCGTCACCGCATCGTCGCAGGCGCTGTAAGTACACAGGCAGACCGACGCATCGGGCAGCTCGGCTGCCATATATGGATTCCCCAGCACCAGCAGCGACGTATGGCGTCCCGCGGCCACGATCTGTCGTGCCAGGCCGAGTATCCGCTGGTTCCCGCGAACGCTTTCCTCGTCATAGGCCCGCACGCTGGTCGCGATTCCGATGATGACACCGTCGGCCTCACCTGCGCCGGCGACGGCACAGGCGGCATCTTCATCGCCTCGGATGGCAAACACCTCTGCAGCCGGGTTGCGCTTCCTCACCTCCCTCGCGAGGGCATCATCTTCGGAACCGCTGATGACGACGAGTCTCGCACCCTTCTGCAGCGGCAGGCCCTCACTGCGCAGTAACGTGACCGCCTCTTGGGCGACCCGTTTGGCGATGGCACGGTGCTCGGCGCAGCCGACGATGCCATCCACCGCAGACACGTCCACGAGCGCTTCATCGAAGAGCCCCAGCCACTCTTTGGCACGCAGTATGCGGGCGACCGCAGCGTCCAGTTCGGCGAGGGGGATTGTTCCCTCCTCAATCGCTTCGACCAGCGCTGCCGAGACCTCGGCCACATTCGGCGAGAGCTGTATGTCACAACCTGCCAGCAGCGCCCGTATTGCGGCTTCCCCTGATGTATAATTGTCGGCGATGGCCTTCATACCCATGCCGTCGGTGGCTATGAGGCCGTCGTAACCGAGCCGTTCTCTGATGATTCCAGTCATGATGTTCCTGGACAGAGTGGCCGGCAGGTTCGCCTCGGGTTCCCACGCCGGGTAGTGGATGTGCGCGGTCATGACGCAGTTGAAATATCCCGTAGGAATCGCGGCGCGGTACGGAGCCAGCTCGACCTCCCAGAGCTCATCTGCGCTACGGTCCACAGTGGGCAGTTCCGCATGCGAGTCGCACGTTGTGGCTCCGTGGCCCGGGCAGTGGCAGACACAGGTGAGGCCGCGATGCTCGACGATGGCCCGGCAACTTTCCATGCCGAGCTCGGTGACAAGCTGAGGGTCCTCGCCCAGAGATCGCGTGTTGATGATGGGGTTATCGGGAGCAATGTTGACATCAACCGTGGGGCACGAAATCCAGTTATAGCCGACCGCGCGCCCCTCCAGCGTATTGACCTTGCCGAACAGGTAGGCCAACTCCTTGGAACGTGTCGCCCCAATCGCCATGTAAGCAGGGAATTCCGTCCCGCCCGGAAAATTGAGATGGCTACCGTGCTCCTGTTCTCCGCAAAAAAGCAGAGGGTATTTGGCGATGGACTGCAGATGGTTAATACGCTCGGCGGCTGCTGTCGCGCTGTCCATGTC
>CAZCJS010000351.1:0-1891 GCA_964498775.1 uncultured Armatimonadia bacterium | reverse complement strand
CCGGAGCAGGCTATAGATTGAGCCAACACGTCCCTCGGCGACATCTTCCTCGACGTCGTCCCAACTGAACCGCCCGCATATCAGTTGCCCGACCTTCTCCTCCAGTGACATGGTCTTCAGAAGCTTCATGCCGACCTCCCTAGCTCTTATTCTGAGGCTGCAATCGTCTTGTCGCATGGCGAATGTCTGTGATGGATAAGGTTTGTGAGGGAACCGCTGGCGACCTGCAAGCTGGGTGAAGAAAAACTGATAATCTCGGCTCCGAAGAGAGGTGCCATCGCGAGCATTGGCCGAGGCGACTGCCCAGGGCCACTGAAGAAAGAAGGAATATGACGGGTCATGGCGAATGAGTGTCGTGAACATGCCGGCCCGGCGACCAAGCTGGCCGGACAAGACGATAGTAGAGGATGAGCTAATGGATTGTCCCGGATGCTTCTGCTCGACGCTCATGATTGTTGGTATCGCGACTCTGGCACTGCACCTTTTCGGCATCCTGTAAGCGCCGGGGTCGTATCCGGATTGCGTGACTCGCACGCAGCAAACGACCGTCAATGAACGGGAGAGGGTGATGATGCGATGCTGACTCCTGGATGCTGCTGTGCGATGCTCATGATCGCCGGTAGTGTGATTTTGGTATTGCGCTTGTTCGGCGTATTGTAGGTAGCGAAGGCGTCGGTTCGGCCTCGTTCTTGCGCAGGCTCGGCCCGCTATAAAGCCGATTAGCTTCGTGTACGCCGTTGCTGGATTCAGCAGCGGGTGTGGGTGCGTGTGCTGCTGTGTGCAGGATCCCCAGGCAACCAACGCAGGCAACCGACGCCGTAGTACGTGTATTCCACGTCGCACTGGGTGTCCCCCGGGTACGCCCTGCCCCCTGTATGGCAACAAAGGCAGTCAGGGCTTTCTTCCTCCTGCGAACGCATTTGTCAGAGGGTTCTCATGCCTTTATCCGCGAAGACTCTCCCGCCGTATCTGTTTCGGCAACGTCATTACGATTTCAGATGCTGTCGTCGCCGTGAACCCAGTGGACAAAGCCAGCGTCCTTACGTATTATATGTTGTACTTACTGTGCGACAGCAGTATCGCACTGTCGTCGTTACAAGGTGCGGAAACGCCAAATTACCCGATGGAGACACACATGGAGGACGAAGGGAAACAACTTAAGCGTCGTACGCCCAGTTCCCTGCGGCCGGGGAGCTCCAGTACACAATCTGACACTCCAGCGCTCGGTACCGTGACCATGCGGCGCAGGGGAAGTGGCACCGCGGGCCTGCTGATGAAGATTGGTATCCCCGTGCTTGTTGGGATTATCGGGGTTGTCGCAGTGGTAGCATGGCTGCAGGGCGATTCTCAAGTCAAGGACATCGAGCCGCGTCTGCCCGGGACGACTGCGAGCACCCCCCAGCAAGCCACGCGCTTCCAAGCTCCGATGGCGCCGCCAACGTCCGAGACACCCTCTGAGCCGCCCACTGCCGGTGACTTCGGCAGTTCAACACCGGCGGCACCCGCTGCCCCTGCGGCGCCTGTCCGCAGTGCACACGCAACGGGTTCAGGAGGCCCGTGGCCGGGATTCCGGGGGCCGAACCGCGATGGGATAAGCCCGGAGAAGGTGTCGCTGGCGAGCAGTTGGGAGAGCGGAGGCCCCAGGAAGCTGTGGTCAGTGCAGCTTGGCGAAGGGTATGCCGCGCCGGCGATACGCAACGGGCTAGTGTACCTGATAGACTACGATGAGGGCAGACGCGCGGATAACGTGCGTTGCTTCTCGCTGGCTGACGGGAGCCAAATCTGGTCACAGTCGTACCCAGTGGATATAAAGAGCAATCACGGCCTGTCGCGCACAGTGCCGGCCGTCACCGATAAGTACGTGGTCACCATCGGCCCGAAATGCCATGTG
>CAZCJS010000350.1:1870-3929 GCA_964498775.1 uncultured Armatimonadia bacterium | reverse complement strand
TGGTTTGCCGTTCAGCGTCAGCGTCAAGCCCCTTGTCCACCCGGCAGGCTTTGCATTCACAATTCGGGCTCGGAAGAAGATGTAGGCCGCCTTGCCCGCCGGTATCTCGGGAGCCTGGAACGAGACTTCCTTGGAACTCCCCGCCGGCAACGTCAGTTCCGTGGCGATGCCGGTCACCGAAGCCGCGACTGTTGCTTCACCCGCCGCATTACCCAGTGCCATCGGCAACAGTCGCTGCCGCACGTGCCGCCAAGGCTGCGTCCCTATCGTGATCATCGTCTCCTGAGATGCCTCTGCCGAGTCGCTGTCCGACACTGCCACTTCACAGGTCAGTGGCATGTTCGCCTCTGGGCTGACCCCGAGCAAGCTGAACGGTATCATCGCCTCCATCTGCCAGCCACTGGGAGTCCGCAGCGCCACGTAGCGGATCGTGCTGGTATCCAGTTCCGGTGGATAGTGGCTGCACACCTCGGGTTTGATGTCCACCAGCGCATCCCCGGTCGTACGGAAATTGCCGGGGCTAAACGAAATCTGAAACTGGCCCTTCGCGAAGCTGGAGCGGTCCGGCTCCGTATCCGGGGCGAAGTCCAGATACAACTCGACATGGTCGCCTTTCCACATCGCCTTCCCGCGCTCCGTCTGCCGCAGGTGGTCATCGGTGATGTCTAGGTACAAAAACAGCCCCTCACGCCGCCATGCCATCTGGCCCGTAGCGCTGAGGTCTTCCGGGCCATCCCACAATATGCCCTTGTAGGTGGCATTCTCGCGCTTGTCGAGCTGGAAGGAGTTGGGTACGCTCACCCATTCTGCCCCACTGCCGTCCACGGCAATCGGCGGGTCAGGCTTCAGCGGGATTACGTAAGAGAGCTCACCGGCGGCAGCTACACTGTAGAGCAGGGCTAAAGCCACGACCGCGACCAGGATCAAACTTAGATGTCTCATCGTATCGGTCCCTCCGGGCGTTCTTCAGTGACCTGTGCTGTGGACTACGAGCGAGGCTGCACGCCTCAATGCTCGATTCCACGACGCGCAGTGATTCCCTGCGCGTAGTAGTGCTTCACCTCGCGCATTTCAGTGACTAAGTCGGCGCGCTTGATGAGTTCCGCCAATGCCTTGCGGCCGGTGATAACCAACTCCACCCACTCCGGTCTCGCATCCAGCAGTGCCAGCAAATCCGCCGCGCCAAAGAGACCGAAATGCACCGCCACATTCGCTTCGTCGAGGATCACCACATCATAGTCTCCTGACGCGAGGGCGGCACGAGCTTCGGCAAGACCTTTCTCTGCAGCCTCAATGTCCTCCGGCTCCGGCTTACCATAAATGAACCTTCCGTACCCATACTGCCTGATCGTTATGAGATCAGAGTATCTCTCCAGCGCGTCCAATTCGCTGGAATGTACGCCCTTGATGAACTGTGCGATGAAGACGTGTAGCCCGGCTCCCGCAGCGCGCAACGCCAGCCCCAGCGCGGCAGTTGTCTTCCCTTTGCCGTCTCCGGTGTACACCTGCACGCAACCGCGTTGCCAGTGACTGTTGTGTACCATGTTGCCCCCAACTTGAGGTCAGACCAGCTTATCCCTCTCAGCCACGAACAGGGCCAGATGCCCCGGCGTTGTCCCGCAGCAGCCGCCGATAATATCTGCTCCGGCCTCCGCCAACTCGGCGAAGTGCGACGCCATCTGCTCCGGCGTTTCGCGAAAGACCGTCCGTCCCTCCACCAACTCCGGCAGTCCGGCATTCGGCTTCGCCCACACGGGCCGATCGGCGACCGGCTTCATCTCCGAAATTACCGCGATTATCTGCTCCATCCCGCCACCGCAGTTGGAACCGACGATGTCTGCGCCGGCCGCCTGTAGTTCATCGGCTGCCTGTACCGGCGTCACTCCCATGATCGTCGCGTAGCCCTTTACCCCCTTCTCGAAGGTCATCGAGACAGCGACTGAGAGGTCAGTACTCTCCCTGGCTGCAGACAACGCCGCCTTTGCCTCACCCAGGTCGCTCTGCGTCTCGATGAGAATCGCATCCACGCCGCCTTCAGACAGCGCGCCGATCTGCTCGG
>CAZCJS010000350.1:0-1770 GCA_964498775.1 uncultured Armatimonadia bacterium | reverse complement strand
TCCGTACCCCAGGCACCGTCTGCCACTAATATCTTCTTCTCCGCGAGCAACTCCTGCCAGCTCTTCATTTCTGATGCCTCCATTGCGCAGTGACTCCACACGCATCTCTATATGAGGATGTAACAACAGAGTCCCGCTGCGATTCATTTCAGCGCAAAGTCCCGACACACCTGCACAATTATTGGGTAGGTATTGTACTACACGTGGCGAACTATTCTCCGCACATTCGCACATACTACTTCACTGAGGGGCATTCTGAGAGATGGCTGAGACACTAAAACTGGCAATAGTCGGATGCGGGGGGATCGCCGGCGCGCACCTGACGGGCTACGAGAACCTGCTCAAGGCGGGCTATGACAAGTTCGACATCACCGCCGTCTGCGATACCAATCCCGCTAACACAGAGAAATTCATCGAGCGGCTGGCGGCCTCCGGCATGAACCCAACGCCCTACAAGCAGGTCGAGGACATGGTCAAGGCGGAGCAACTCGACGCCGCCGACATCTGCACCCCGCACGCTTTCCATCACACTGCTGCCATCCCGTGCCTCCGCAAGGGCATCAGTGTAATGGTTGAGAAGCCCGTCGGCATCACGGTGAAGGCCACCAAGAAGATGATGAAAGCCGCCGAGAAGACCGGCGCGATGATCGCCACCGCCGAGCAAGTCCGCCGCTGCATGGGCTCCCGCGTCATCGAGTGGGCCATCAACAAGCAGAACATGATCGGTAAGCCGCGCTTCTTCTCAATGGAGATCCTCCACGTTCATCCCTTCGACTGGAGCAGCTACGCGATGGCCTGGCGCGGCTTCAAGCTGCTCACCGGCGGCGGCCAGATACTCGACGGCGGCGTCCACTTCTCCGACATGATGCTGCACGTCTTCGGCCCGGTCGAGGAAGTCTTCTGCACCATGACCTGCCAACATGGCGCCACCGTCAATGCGCCGACCATCGGCAAGCGGAAAATTGATGTCGAGGATACCTGGCTGGCGACGCTGATGTTCGAGAGCGGTCTCATCGGCCACTGGAGCTGGTCATGCACGGGCTTCGGCCATGAAGTCGAGAGCGGCGTTTACTTCGGAGAGAAGGGCTCCTTCAAGGACCGCCAGAAGTGGATGCACGCCTTCCAGATGGGAGCCGACCTCAAGCGTAAGAATGGCAAGGAGGTCAGCTACGAGCAACTTGAGGAACGCTATCTCAAGCAGCTCAGCAAACGCGCGCAGGACCAGCTTTTCCCGTACGGGCTTAGCGACGGCATATCGAATGAGTGCTGGGATTTCGTCGAGGCTGTGGCGACGGGCCGGCCGCCGGAAGTTGATGTCCATGCCGGCCTGGCTGCCAAGAGCCTGTCCTACGCGCTCTATGAATCCGCCACGGCGGGTAAGCCGATACGACCTGCCGACGTCGCCTCCGGCAAGGTCCGCGCCTACCAAAAACCCATTGACGAATACTGGAAAATCTAGCCGAACGACACTTCCTGCGTGGCGAGTTCAGTACCCGTTAGCTCAGGAGAGCTGCGTTTCCAGGTCATAGACGGCAACTGCCGCCTTCTCAATCCGCAGTTGTACCTGCTCCGCCGCTTCCGGCAGTCTCATCTGCGCCAGCAACTCACCGTCCAGCGTCAGCGCATACTCGCTCCTCTTGCCCACCAACTTCAGTTCATGCTCGCGGCCGTCGCAGTAGATGCTCTCCACGCTCTGTCGCCTGATCAAAGCCGTCTCTCCACCGCTATGCAGCAGCGTCTCGGTGCCTTGGGCCATATCATCCCATCGCT
>CAZCJS010000349.1:0-3965 GCA_964498775.1 uncultured Armatimonadia bacterium | reverse complement strand
TGGGCGACGTGGCGACGTAGGAGGGATAAGGCAAATGGCATATACAAATCGTTTCAGTGAGATTGCGTGTCTTCTGGGCAAGATCGACCCCGACAACTATGCGGCCGCTGAGTACAACACCGGCTGGGTGCTGATGGAGAACTACCATCGTGCAGTATTGATGGTCCACACGGGCGATATGGCGGTAGGGGCAACGCTCGACATCCACCTTGAGGAGGGCATCGACGCTGTGGGCAGCACGCGCAACAACGTCAAGGTGGCAACCCAGCTCTCGCAGGCAAACGGCGACGAGAACGACACCGCCATCGTTGAATTCCAAACAGAGGAGTTCAATGTGGACGGCGGCTATGAATATCTCAACGCCGAGGTCACGGTGGGTGGGGGTGCGGTGGACTTTGTCGCAGAACTCTGGGGCATTGAGCCGCGATATCCGCCGGTACCGCTGACGTTCATCACTGAGGTGCTGGACTAGGAGCGGGTTTGACGGCCGTGTCCTGATGAACGGCTGATAACCAGCCGAGGCGGGACTCCTCCCGGACGTTCCGGTTTTCGCCCGCCTCGGCGAATCATCAAAGGAGAGATGCTGCGTGGGAACCTGGATTCGGCTACTGCAACCGAGACAGATTGAGTTCGCCGGTAAGCCGCAGCGCTTCGTGGCCGGTGATTGGGTAGAGGTCGGCAAACAACTCGCGAACCGCTGGATTGCGGAGGGTTCGGCAGAGGCGCCACAGAACTCACTATCGAAGGTGGCCGGTGACTACGGCGGCGACGTCGGCATTCTGGTCACGGACAATGAGGCAACCGCTCAGACGGTGCTCGCTGATAGCGCCAGCAGCATTGCCATCGACTTCGACAAACCAAGGCTGCGCTGGACGAAGACGCTGATCTGGAATGGCGGCTGTAGTCTACGGTTCGAGCTGGTTCCGATCGCCTTCGGATTGCTGGACACCTGGGACGTGCTCTACCCCTTCGAGAAATATGACGTACTGGCCGCGACCATCGGCACGGATGAGGACAGGGGCCGGACGAAGGAAGTCATCCGCGACCTGCGGGTGCCGGTGCCAGATGTGCGGCTCATCTATGCGAAGCGCAACAAGCGCACGGAAGACCTGATGGAGGCGTGGAAGGAAGAGCGCATTGACACGGCGGAGGATCGCCTCGCATTCCTGCGGGCGCTGTATCGCGTGAAGCCTTTTCAATTGCCGCTGCCTATCACCTGGACGGGGAGGGGGCCGCGGTAAGTTGAGCAAAGGAGCAAGAGGAGTCGTCTACGTGGCCTTCGGGCAGAATGCCATCCGCTGTGCCGGCTATTCGATAGCGTCTCTACGGCGCTTCCACGACTGGCCGATCACGGTGCTGACGGATGGCCGAATCAAGGCCCCGGGCGTGGAGCATATCGGGTTTGACGAACCGATGTGGGGTGCACGTTGGGCCAAACTGAACATTAACAACTCAATACGGTATGACTCATATCTTTACCTGGACGCTGACACGCGGGTGAACGGCGACCTATCCGCCGGCTGGGAGATCCTAGCTGACGGATGGGACGCCGCAATGAGCTTCAGCAGCCAACAGGGAGACAGATGTCTATGGCACATTGACGGCGAGGAACGGGCCATCACGTATGAAGAGCTTGGCAACCCGCTGCCTTTGGCGATGCAAGGCGGGATGATGTTCGCGAACAGAGAGCGCGTCGATGGCCTGTTCCGCTGTTGGCAGCAGGAGTGGTATCGGTACAGGACGTATGACCAGGCGGCATTGCTTCGGGCGTTGCATCGGAACCCTGTCAGGCTATGGGTCCTGGGGCGCGACTGGAACGGTGGCGCATTGGTGACACATCAGTTCGGGAGGGCAAGGGCATGAAAGAAAAGGAGAAGAGGCGGGCGATCTTGAAGGTGTCCTGGGAACTCTTGCGGCAGCTATTGAATCTGCCGGAAGACACGGAATTGATCGGCAGCCTGGAATGCCAGCAATGGCACGCGGTCAGATTGCTAATTGAACATCCCGCTCTGCACCCTGTGAAAGAGGGTGAGTACTACCCGCCCGTCAATCCTACGTTTCACAGGCAGGCAGAGGTTGTCTTCGAGGGTTGGGGCCAATCGTGAAAGTCAACATCGTTTGCCGCACCATCAAGACTTCTCGGGCCGATGGCGTTCTCCCGCGATTCGCGCAAGCCCTGGCGGATGAGACTGGCTGGAGTCTGAGTCAGGCGCCGATCACGGGTGTCGATCTCAACTACTGGATCTGCTACATCACGTATGCACAATATCACTCGGACTGGCACTTCACGCCGGTGGCGGGCTGGTTCACGCACTACGAGCAAGGGACGCAGTTCAAGGAGTTCTGGTGGGAGCTGGCGGCGAACAACCTCGATCTACGGCTGACCTCGGCGGATATGTACCGGAAGATGTTGGAGCCGTTTGGGATGACCAAGATGGTGACGCCTCCCATCGACCAGTACGCATTCAGCATTGCGGACAAGGCCGAGCACGACAAGCCGGTCGTGGGTGTGAGTGGCTTCGTGCATCCGGGCGGGCGCAAGGGCGAGAAACTGGTGGCGCGACTGGCCGGCTCGAAGCTGGGCCGAAAGATCGAGATGAAGGGCTCGGGCCGTGGATGGCCGGTGCCGACAGTCGAGCGGCGAATCTCCAAGCTACCTGCTTTCTACAACTCCCTGGACGTGTTTCTCTGCTCATCGCTGATGGAAGGTGTGCCGGCTCCACCATTGGAAGCACTGGCCTGCGGGATTCCGGTCGTCATCCCTCGCGGCGTGGGCCTGCTGGACTCGCTGCCCGATCACGAGGGCATTCACCGATACACGCGGGGCGACTACGACGATATGGAGCGGGCCGTGCGCGAGGCCCTGGGCGCCGGCTCAGTGAACCGGGAATCGCTCAGGGCAACCGTCAAGCCGTTTACAGCGAAATCATGGGCCAAGACACACGAAGAGGCATTTTCTGCCCTCCTGGACAGTGCGGCTCCTATCTACGCTGAATCTGACAGGCACGGTGCGCGTGGCGCATTCTACGTGGCCTTTGGCGGGCCTGCTCGGAAATGCGCCCGTGCCTCGATGGCCTCCTTCAAGCAGCACAATCCGGGCGTGCGCGTAGCGGTCGTGAGTGACAGGGCGATAGGCCCAGAGGACCGGTTCATCGAGGGCAAGGACGAGGACATAGGCGGGCGAGCAGCGAAGACGCAAATCTATGACCTGGCACCGCAGGGTTGGCAGTACGTGATGTACCTGGACGCCGACACGGAGGTGGTTGACTCGGGCGAGTTCCTATTCCAGGTTCTCCAGGACGGCTGGGATATGGTCATCTGCAAGAACCCCGGCAAATACCACATCGCGTCAAAGATGGTCAGAAGCGACAACAAAGATGAGTGCGAGGCGACCTTTGATGTGCTCGGGACCTCCGAGCTGATCCAGCTCAACGGCGGCGTGTTCGCCTTCCAGCGCAACGAACGGACGGCGGCCTTCTTCCGCTGCTGGCACGAGGAATGGCACCGATGGGGCAAGCGGGACCAGGCGGCGTTGCTCCGGGCATTGTGGAAGCATCCGATCAGGCTCTATGTCCTGGGCAATGAGTGGAACACCATCACGCGCTACGACCCGCCGGAGAAGGCGGCATTCCTGTTGCATTATCCAATGACTGCTCGACGGTGGCGGGGCAAGGTGCGGGGTCGGAGCGATAGTCAAGAGGCCTGGGCACGGGTCCGGGCGTGGGAAAAGGGGAATGGGTAAAGGAGAGAGATGAGTTTCGTAAATCGGATTGGCCTGGCAGTGTATCTATTGGCACTCTTCCTCGTTGGCATGTCAATACTCGGTGCTGTTGGGGCACAGCTTTCAGGATGGAGGGAAGCCGCTGTCGCGATCTGTGTTGTCGCCGGGCCGTTCATGATCCTGGTGGGCTCAGACGAGTGAACATCGGTAAAGGAGAGAGATGGCTTGGGGTGAGGAGTTTCTG
>CAZCJS010000348.1:0-3985 GCA_964498775.1 uncultured Armatimonadia bacterium | reverse complement strand
AGCAGTTGGCGGCAGCAGCGCGTCAATAGTCTCCCCCAGCGTGACACGCAACTGTCGGCTGATCTGGCGTCACGGCTGCGCTGGGTGGAAAAGCAACTCAGGACGGAACTGGAAGACAAGCTGCAGAGGGCCGCATATTCGGAGGAACTGCGTCTCGCGCGCGAGAAGGCTGAACTCATTCGGCGGCACCAGGAAGCGCTCATCAACGCCGACCTGACACCTCTCCGTGCGATGGACAAAGACCAAGAGACCCCCTCGCAACGTGCGGCCATCATGGCGAAAATAGCCGCCGCAATGACACGCGAAAAGGAGGATTCACAAAGAATTCTGAACGAGTATGAGGCGAGAATGCGCGAAGAGGCGCAGGTGGCATTAATTACCGAACAGCAGAAATTATGGGAGACGATGAAAAAAAGGCTGCAAACATCAGTAAGTTCTGGAAGCAAAACCGCAACTCGGATGTCTAAACGTCTAAGCTTGATGGAAGCTGTTCCGTATGACGGCGGGGTTGTCGAGTGGAAGGCTGACGCAACCGGCCCATTCTCAGAGGATCGTCGTGCATCGGGGGCGGATCGTGATGCCGCCCTTGGAGCTGCCGGCGAGCAGGTAGCTGCCGCACTGGGTAGACAACGCGGTTTGCTGAGAAACCAGATCTACAGAGAGACGGTGCTGGCTGTCAGCAAGACCGCCGTCGAACTCGATGTTTCCATCAACATCCCGCCGCTGGAAAAAGCCAGTGGGCAGGATATCACCGAACAGCTTAGACCGCTGTTGCGCCGGATGTGGCAACAGTAAACTGGCGTTATGGGGAGGACAAAGAGTGCGGGAGAAAAGCTATCCTCTATCACAGCTTGCGGAACTGCTGGAGGGTACTGCCCGGGGCGAAGACGTTACTATCACCGGGGTGGGCACTCTCAGCGAGGCTGAGAACGGCCAGATCGCCTTCATCGAGAAGGCCGACATGCTAGCGCTCGGGGAGGCATGCGGCGCTTCCGCGTTGATTGTGCCACTTGCCACAGAGCCGGGCAAGAAACCCATGATCGTCACCGAGGATCCCCGCCTTGCGTTCAGCCGCGTACTGGAGATCTTTGCCCCTGAACCGAGATGCTATCCCGGTATTCACCCGACGGCCGTCGTCGAGGAAGGGGTAACACTCGGCCGAAATGTCAGCATCGGCGCCAACGCCTTCGTCGGTCAGAACTCGATCATAGGCAATAACACGATCATTCATCCGCTGGCCTACGTCGGCCACGAAGTGTCGATAGACGATGATGTAGAGGTCCATCCCCAGGTCTTTATCGGCGAACGGGTGATAATAGGCGCAAGGTGCACGATCCATGCAGGAGCCGCCGTCGGAGCCGATGGCTTCGGCTTCGCACCCACGCCTGCGGGACATCACAAGATAATGCAGATAGGCACCGTCATAATTGAAGATGATGTCGAGATCGGCGCGAATGTGACCATTGACCGTGCCACCGTCACGGCAACGCGTATCGGTGCGGGAACCAAACTAGATGACGGCGTACACATTGCACATAACGTCACGCTGGGTAAGAATTGTCTGCTCTGTGGTCAGGTCGGCGTTGCGGGCAGTGCGACGATTGGGAACAACGTGGTGATGGGTGGCCAGGCAGGGATCAACCCCCATGTCACCATCTGCGACAATGTCGAGGTTGGCGGCAAGGCCGGTGTCATCTCTGACATCACCGAGCCGGGGACCTACTCCGGCTTCCCGGCCACCAAGCATATCGAGCAGATGCGGATACAAGCCTCCGCCCGAAGAGTCCCCAAGTTGCTCAAACAGATTAGAGAACTCAACGCACGCATCGAGCAACTGGAACGAGAAATTCGTCAAGTGAGCGATTAGCATCAATAAAACTGCGTCCAAACGGGTGACAAAGTCTGGGATTATTCTGTAGAATACCCCAGACGTTTTCTTTGTCTGCAGTCGTGTGTTTCGTATCTGTGACATCTGTGATCGTGCTTTCGCAAGCGGAGCAACTGATGAAACGTCTCCTGAGCCTTGCCAGTTTGATAATGATCCTGCTGCTAGCGGGGCCAGTCGCCGCAGAAAGCTGCCGTGTCTTGCATTTCAGAGCAATACGCGCTCCTGACGGCGAGGCCGCTTGCGTCGTCGCCAACGGCAAGATACTCATGCGGCTGCGTGGCGAGGATCTCGACGGGCTGCTCTCTCGCGCGAGCATCGTCGCCGACAAGCTCAATGCCGTAGCTGCCGCCGGCGTCTCCGCCGGCAATGTTGCAACAAGAGGCTCGCGAACCGAGACGCGGATTGTCATACGTGAGCAGAACGTTATCAGCATTGACGGCGTGCTTGCCCGCAACTGCAACAGCTCCCACCTTGGACTGGCGCAAGCCTGGGCGGGGAACATCAAGAACGCCTTCGCACAACGCTATATTACATTTGCGCCTCACGACGAGCTAACTGTCCCGGTGGGCGAGACGAGGGCGATACGCTGGGGTGGGGCCATAGCTGTTGTGGACAGCGCAAAGACCGCCGACGACAAGGTTGCGCGTGTCGAGATTCAGGACGCAGAGAAGAAGTTAGAGGTGCGGGCCCTGACCACGGGTACTACTACACTAACCGTCAGTGCTTTGGACTGCCAACACACCATCAAGGTGGACTGCAGGAAATGGGCTGCCCACGTGCCGTTCGCTTCGGAGCTCCGCATTTCCGGCAGCCAGACCAGGACCCAAGCCCTGACGCGAGCCGCGGAGAGCCTTATCCGGAGTGCCGTCCAGGTTGAACCTAACGCTTCCCTGACCATCGGTGAGCCGCTCTCAGTCACCGCCGGCTACCGGGTAGATGTCTCCGCCTCCGGAGAAACCTACCTGCCGGTTAACCGCCTGCATACGGTGGCCATCTCCCGCATCGAAGCACCGAAGCATCAGGCGGGCGTCGTCCTGGTCAGCAACTTCCCCGAAAAGCTGACCCAGCCGGCGGTACTCCTGCGCGAAAGCGTTGTGGACGGCCGCACCGTCCGCCTGCTATGGCATCACATAAACGTCTCGAGCGCACCTCTTTGGATGACGGTGCGTATTCATAACGTCGGCGACGTGGCCACCCCTGTCCATATCACGGAAGCCGGGGCAGGCCCCAGCAACGATGAGATATTTGCGGGCCATTCTGCCGCAAGACGTTTCCTGGAGGATCTCTTCTGCGGCACCGGATATGTACTCACCGTGCCGGCAGGATCTACAGTCGAACTATCTGCGGTCAAGCTGCGGCCCCGCGAACTGGCCAGCGGTGTCGCTCGGTTTGCGCCCCTCCAAAGCACTGCTCTCATCGTAGAGGTCGCATGTCACGCTCTTACCGAGCCACGCTCATTCATCTCACCGGTGCCCGAGGCACTGCGCGGCAGTCCTCAGTTGAGCGGCCTTCAGTTCGAAGGACGTCGCGACGTCGAGCTTCGACACAGTGTCGGCGGGAACTGGGGATTCTACCGGCTCGGCGATGGCAGAGATGTGAACAGCCACGGTCAGTTGTTGGCGGGAAGCTATGGCGTTCTGCATCGCGTCAACGCCAGCGTGGAGAATCCCACGGACCGGCCGGCTATCGTCGAACTGGCAGTGGGGCCTCGTGGTGGTGTCGCGCGCGGCAGTTTCTGGATCGCCGGCAAGCTCGTTGAGACGCCCGTACTCAACAACTCGTCAGAAGTGGTAATTCACAAGGGCACCGTAGCGCCCGGCGGAAAGTACCAGATCGAAGTCGCCACTATACCCGAGTCCGGTTCTCACTACCCGGTAATGCTCACATTGCGCAGTTGGCAGAAGTGAGCAACCCACATGAAAAAAAAGAGACGCACCAACGTCTGGGCGCCTCTCAGAGTTCCATGGGCTTGCAACAAGGCTCACTTGATGATCGCCATGGTTACGTTGCGAACAGCCTCGTGGCCGCGCGCGTCCACAGCTCTAACTTCCACCACGAATTCGTCGCCGCTCTCAGGCTCTCGTACCGTCACGTCCG
>CAZCJS010000347.1:1959-3993 GCA_964498775.1 uncultured Armatimonadia bacterium | reverse complement strand
CGTTGCCGACACCCTCTCAGTCGCGGCACCACCACAAGCGGAATCTTGCAACGGCATAAAAGCCGAAGCAAGCCAGCACGCCGCCCGTCCACCCCAGCGAGCCTTTGCCGTCAGTCATGATGCAAGCGCCCGTTGCCGCTGTTATGGAGGCGATTAGCGCGAATACTGCCAGGCTGTACATGGCTTTTGCTCTTTTCAGTTTTCGGTTTTTCTCCATGAAGCACCTCAGAGTTTTTTTCGATTTTAACGTGATTGTGGTTTGTGCCGTTGACGATCTGGTTGATAGTCATGCCGGTTGCTCCCGGATCTCGATTCATGACTCGCCAAAGCAACTGGTTCACAAACTGCGACACCTTCAGGTGATGCGCGGCGGCTTCCTTTTCGAGCCATGTTTTGACCGCCGCATCTACGGTCAACGCCAGTCTCGGTTTTACCCGCCTTTTCATCTCGTCACCTCCTATTTGTCGGACATTATCACACACTCGCCGCTGTTTGTATAGCTCAAATCTGTATCAATAAACCGAAAACTTTAGTGTTGCATCGTGTCGGACACTGGCTTATATTGTCCAACATGAAAGCACAAAAGAGCGAACGGCTGGATGTCAGGGTTGAGCGCGATGTGATTGGCTGGCTGCGGCGGGCGGCGGCCAAAAAGCGCACAACGGTCAGTGAGTTGACCCGTCAAATCATCTACGAACAGTACGATCAGCGGCACGCGAAATGAGCAAGGCGGCAACAACGGCGGCGGATCGAATGCGAGGCGGCATGTCTCCCGGACTGGCAATTGCGATTACAGCCCGTGAGTATGCCATGTCTCGAAAGCGGTTGGCTGTCGAACTGGGACGGCGCGGCGGTTGCAAGCGGCGAATCGAACGGCCTGTGCCGGTTAATGCATGGTGGAACCGATGAATCAGGAGGAAACACGTCATGGAGCTGATACTCATTCTATCGATCCAAGCCGGGATCATTGCGCTGGGGGTTGCGGCGTATCACGTGGGGACCGGCAAGCCGCCACGGGAGCCCCGGTTTCCGAACCACTTCATGCGGCATCTCGTGAGCTGGTGATTTTGACGAACCGCATTTTCAACTGGGTGATGTGGTTTCGATTCTACGGGTGACCCAGAAACAAACCAGGAGGAACCAGGATGAACGCAGTAGTAACACGTATGACGGTCAACGAGTATGTGCGGCGGATCAAAGAGGCGTTTTCGACGCTTGTTGAGTCTGCCGAAACGGTGGGGCGGATTTACGTCGAGGCGATTGACGCTGACCCGCGCAATGCCGACAAGATCAAAGAAGCGTGCCGGGATTTCATTCCAACGAAAGCGTGGAACACGTTTGAGAGGATCGGGCGTGGCGAGATCAATCCGGCAATCGCGGCGTTGCCCGAGAACAAAAGCCGACGACTGCTGACGAATCTCCCTCGAAGCCTTCAGGACCGGGTGATTAAACGCGAGCGTTTCCCCCTGCTGCTGGAAAACGGCGATACGCTGGAAGTCGATTACTTTGAAGCCTCCCCCGATCAGGCGGAGCAGCTTTTTGGCGACGGCGAATTGCGGACCCTCAGCGCTCAGCGGGCGTGGATGGAGCAGAAGCGTTTTGAGGCGGCAAAGAGGGTTGCGGCGGATGCCGAATTTATGCCGATCCGCACCGCACCGGGCAAGCTGATCATCAAGCGATCTCCGATGCCGGATCTCGTTCTGACCAAGGCACAGGTTAAGAATCTGCTCATGGAGATGTGACCATGATCAAGGCGTGCGAAATTTGCGGGGCGGCGTTTGAGGCGCGGGGATCGGCTAAGGTGTGTTCTGATAAGTGCAGGCGGGAGAAGGAGCGGGAACGTAAGCGCCGGTATCGCGAAGAGAACCGCGAAAAGGAGGCGAAGCGCCATCGCCGGTACTACGAAGAGAACCCGGAGAAGGTGCGGGAGTCCCAGCGCCGGCGCTACGAAGAGAACCGGGAGAAGGTGCTGGAGTCCCAGCGCCGGTATCGCGAAGAGAACCGCGAAAAGGAGGCGAAGCGCCATCGCCGGTA
>CAZCJS010000347.1:0-1859 GCA_964498775.1 uncultured Armatimonadia bacterium | reverse complement strand
CTACGAAGAGAACCCGGAGAAGGTGCGGGAGCGCAAGCGCCGGTACTACGAAGAGCAGCGCCTAACCCGCGACTTCTTCCGCCGTCTGGCGATGGCTGACGCAATCCGTAAGGCGATGTAAACACAAACCAGGACAACACGAATAATGCCGGGCGCCCCGGGGGACTGAGCAACCAGTCCCGATTCCTGGCCGGGGCTCACCCGGCGCCTACCAGGGAAGGTAGACCGTATGAGTGCAGCACAAAGGCAGGCGGCAGGCAAGCCGCAAAGTGAGGCCGTGCGTATCGCGTGCCTCCAATTCGAGAACCTGAAGCGCGTACAGGCGGTGCAGATCGTCTGTGAGCCGAACGGCCTGACGCTGATCGGCGGGCGCAACGGGCAAGGCAAAACGAGCGTTTTGGACGGCATCGTCTGGACGCTGGGCGGGGACCGGTTCCGACCGAGCGACCCGAACCACGACGGCCACGAGGCCGCAACGCATATCGAACTGTCCAACGGGATCACCGTCGAGCGCAAAGGCAAAAACGGCGCTTTGAAGGTGATGGGGCCTGACGGGCAAGGCGGTCAGACGCTCCTCAATCAATTTGTTAACACCTTTGCGCTGAACCTGCCGAAGTTTATGCAGGCGACCGGCACGGAGAAAGCGCGGATGCTGCTGGATGCGTTTCCGGGGCTGGGCGAGGAGCTGGACAAGCTGAACGACGAGGTCAAGCGCATCTATGACGAGCGCCGGTCGATCGGCCAGATTGCCGAGCGCAAGCAGAAGCACGCGGACGACCTCCCGCATATTGCCGGGGTGCCGGATGAACCGCTGTCGGGGCAGTCGATGGCAAAGCGGATGCAGGAGGCGCTGTCGCACAATGCCCGCAACGATGCCCTACGCCGGGATGCCGCACAGGCACAGGAGAACGCCGAAGGATGCGCCCACCGCGTGCGGATGACCGGAAAGCGGGTGGAGGAACTGAAGGCGGCGCTTGAGGATGCCGAGGCCGAGCACAGCAAGGCGCTTTTGGATGCCAAACGCGCGGCGGCATCCGTGGAAGCGGCGAAAGCGACGGCGGCCGAGCTGGAAGACCAGGACACCTCCGCGATCGAGCGTGAGCTGGCCGAGATTGAGGCGACAAACGCCAAGATCCGTCAGAACCAGGTCAAGGCGGCAGCGGCGCAGGAAGCAGCGGACTTGCAGGAGCAGTACGAGGCGATGACGGTCGAACTGGACATGGCCCGCAGCAAGCGCATCAAGCTGCTGGGATCGGTGCAGATGCCGCTGGACGGCCTGTCGATTGACGAAGAAGGCGAGCTGCTGCTCAATGACCAGCGCTGGGACGGCATGAGCGGAAGCGAGCAGCTGCGGGTTGCCGCGGCTATTTGCGCAGCCGTCAAGCCGGAGTGCGGCTTTGTGCTGCTGGACCGGCTGGAGGCGATGGATCTGGAGACGCTGAGCGAATTCGGCGAGTGGCTGAGTGAGCGCGGCCTGCAGGGCATCGGTACCCGCGTATCCACCGGCGAGGAATGCTCCATCCTGATCGAGAATGGCATGGTCGCGACCCCCGAACAGATCAAGGCAAGGAAGGAGTATTCATTCTGATGACCGACGAAACCACAACCACGACACCACCGGCAGCAAGCATGCCGGATGATATTGCGTTGAGCAGCGCGACGGTCGGCAAGATTGCCGAAGCACTGAGCAAGGCACGCAAGGCGATCCAGCGGCCGGAACGGCGGGGGCATGCGGACGTACGCTCCCGCAAGGGACAGGCCGCAAGCTTCAAGTATGACTACATCCTGCTTGAGGACTTGGAAGATGCGCTGGTCAAGCCGTTTGCGGATAACGCTCTGGCCTGGGTACAGGCGACCTT
>CAZCJS010000346.1:0-4019 GCA_964498775.1 uncultured Armatimonadia bacterium | reverse complement strand
CCCGCCCGGGGGGCGCGGACGATCGGCATCAGCTATGTCGCCGAGCTTGCCGACCACTCCGTCAGATGTTGTGAGAAGAATGAGATGAGGGTTGGACAAGTCGAGGCGGAAAGCGGGGTCAATATCCGCCTCATGAGCGCTGCGGAGGCATTCAGCCAGCGGTATCAACTGTTGTGGGGAGATGGTAGCGCCCAGCTCTGGACGCTTCGTCATGATACCCTTGACGACAGGCAATGCGCCCGCTTTGTGTGTGCGTATGAGGCAGATGCCCTCCTCATCAATGAGCGTGTATCCGTGCTCGGCATGGAGCGCCGCAACCGGCTGGCGCTCGAGTATGCGGACTCTGACAACGCGCGGCGAAATCCTGCTGAGGGCGAGCCGCTTCACGCGATAGCAGCTCGCCGCGACGGCTGCAAGCTCACGCAATGGCAGGGTAATGGCAGGACAGTTGTCGAAAAGGCTGGTCTTCTGGAACGCTTCGCGCACCTCCTCGGCGACACTCCGGGTGGGGCCCTCGAGACGGACATGTTGGATGCGACAGCATGGCGAAAGTGCGATGCCCGCGAGGGCACCGATGATGAAACTGAGAAGCATGGCCCTGTTGGCCAGCCTGCGATGGTGGCGCATGATGCCGCCTCTGCTTAGTCCTTCGCCGCTTGGAGTTGTGCTACCAGGGCACGACTGACCTCGTTGATGTCGCCCGCGCCGATGAATATCAGCAATTCTTCGTCAGCAATCCGGTCAAGAAGGTACTGTCGCAGTACGTCCTGGTCGGGGAAATAGCGAACCGGTTTGGTCGGTTCGCACTCGCTGATGCGGTCGGCAAGCTGTTGTCCCGTGAAGCCGGGGATGGGGTCCTCGCGAGCCGCGTAGATCGAGTTGACTATCACGGCGTCGGCCTTTGAGAAAGCATGTGCGAAATCGTCAAGGAAGAACCTGGTCCGACTCGGCAGGTGGGGCTGGAATACAACAGTCATATGGGCATCGGGGTAGGCGGCTCTGGCAGTATCGAGCGTTTCCCTGACTTCAGTGGGGTGGTGGGCATAGTCGTCGTAGATGCGGAGTTTTCCACTGCTGTAAATGAGCTGGAAACGCCGGGCTATTCCCGAGAAGCCGGCCAGGGATTGGAGGGACGTAGCGACGGGTATGTCGAGGCAGTGGGCCATTCCCAGGGCGGCAAGGGCATTTGCGACATTATGGCGGCCGGGTGTAGACAACGTGAGAGTTCCCTGGAGCCGACCGGCGAGATGAATCCGGGCGGTGCTGGAGCGGTGATTTATGGTGATGTCGGTGGCGCGATAGTATGCATCGGTATCCTTGAGAGAAAAGCCGCGCGCGATGCCGGGGCAATGGTGAAACAATGACGACAGTTGGGGGCAGTCGGCACCGTAGATGAGGAAGCCATTGGGGTCGCCAAGCTTGATGAAGTCGGCAAAAACCTGGCAGACTGTGGCGAGGTCGTGATGATTATCGAGGTGCTCGGCTTCCACATTCGTGACGATATGAGAGCAACTCCGGTACTGGTGAAAGCTGGCGTCGCTCTCATCGGCTTCGAAGACTACGAGCTCACTGGCGCCGAGGCGGTAGTTGTCATCGAAATCCAGCGACTTGCCTCCGATGAGTGCGGTCGGATCGCAATCGGCGTCCACGAGGATCTTGCCGAGCATTGCGGTGGTGGTGGTCTTGCCGTGGGTTCCGGCTACGGCTATGGCGCGTTTGGCCGTGGTGAATGAAGCCAGGAGTTCGGAGCGGTGGATGACGGGAATGCCCAGTTTCCGCGCGGTCTGCAACTCCGCGTTGTGCGGGTTGATGGCTGAGGTGTATACGACCAGTTCGGGGGCATCAATATTGGCGTCGGCGTGACCAATGGTCACAGGGATGCCGAGGCTGCGCAGCTTCGCCACCTGCTCGCCGTCGTGAGTGTCGGAGCCGGTTACCTGTATGGAGCGATCGTGCAAGGCGTGCGCCAGCGCGCTCATGCCGGCGCCGCCGATGCCGATCATGTGTACTTTCTTGATATTGCCGAGATCAATCATTTGGATAGGTGTCAACTCCGCGCCTTTTGCATAGATTGTAGCCCGCCGGCCGCGACTTGGCAACTGCCAGTGTCCCCAACAGCAAGCCAGATGTGGGCTGAAACAGTCAAGAAGCTGTGTCCGGCGGGTCTGAGACAAGCGACATCAAATGATTGGCAACCGCTCTTGCGGCGTTGCGCGAACCGAGGTCGGTGGCGGCTTGAGCCATCGCTTCGAGACGCCCCGGCTGATTACGCAGATTGGTGAGAGTCTCGACCAGACGTGGCCCGGTGAGGTCGGCGTCGTCTATGACGACTGCTGCCGCGGCCTGTTCATAGAGGCGGGCGTTGTACTGCTGGTGGCCGCCGGCATGGGGGTAGGGGACTGTCACTATGGGCCGTCCCCAGGCGCTTGCTTCGGCGAGACCGCTGGCACCGGCACGTGTGACAACGATATCCGCCGCGGCCAGCACCGTCCCCATGTCGTCGCGGCGTTGTTGAGCGTGGTAACGGGTGTTCGCGCCATTGATGTCACTGAGAGCTTCCGGCGGAGTGAGCTTGCCCGTTCCGGTGAGGTGAATGATGTAGGTATCCGGCATGGCCAGTAAATCACGGAGGCCGGCGATGACCGCATCGTTGAGTCTCCGGGCCCCCTGGCTGCCGCCAGTTACCAGTACGACGAAACCCGTGTCGGGTATCTGGAGAGACGCTCTCGCAGCTAGTGGATCTACGGCGAGGATTTCCGGACGGACTGGCTGTCCGGTGACGACAACGCGGCGAGTTGCAAAGGTGGCGGCCACCGAATCGGATACGAGCGAGACACAGTCGGCCCAGCGTGCGAGGAGGCGGTTGGTGCGGTCAGGCATCACGTCGGATACGTGCAGCATGATCGGCACGCGGAGAAGGCGTGCGGCGGGGACCACGGAAGCGGATATGAACCCGCCCGTGGCAAGAAGCGCATCCGGCTGGAGGCGTCTGAGCAGACGCAGTGCCTGACAGCTACCTGCTGCGAGATGAAAGAGGCTGCCGGCGGCCGTGGGGGAGAGGCCGTAGGGCATGCCTCGGCCTGATATCGGGTGCGCTTGGAAACCGCGTGCGGCGAGCATCTGAGCGTCCAGCGGGCGGCGCGATGTGACGAAGTGCAGCTCGACGTCAGGGTTGATTTGGCGCAGCGTCTGGGCGACGGCGATAGACGGTACCAGATGCCCTGAGGTGCCGCCGCCTGCGAAAACGAGCCGCATCATGTGTCACCTTTGCCTTTGTTTCGGCTCGCCGTGCCGATGCACGGCCATCACGACCCCGATACCGGCCATACACGCGACAAGGCTGCTGCCACCGTAGCTTATGAAAGGCAAGGTGAGGCCAGTCACTGGCAAGAGATGGGCGGCGACGCCAATATTAATGAGGAACTGGAGGGAGAGCATTACGCCGATTCCGGCGGCCATGAAGTATCCGACTCGTGAGCGCGACTCGGAGGCGATCTCCATGATATAGAAGATGAGTGCGCCGATAAGCGCCAACAGCACTCCAGCGCCAATGAAGCCGGCTTCGCTGGCCAATACGCAGAATATGGAGTCGGTGTAGGGCTCTGGGAGGTAGTGCAACTTCTCCGGGCATTGAGCCAGACCGACGCCGCCGAGGCCCCCACGGGCTATAGTCGTCTTCATCACCAGGATCTGCCAACCCCACGTGCTGCGATAGCGTACCGGGTCGAAGAAGGCTAGTATGCGCTTCCACCTGTACTCCTCGAGCAGGAGACCGAGCAGGCCCGCGCCGAACGTAGTAGCAGTGAGCAAGCCCAGCCACCAACCCCGCAAATGCCCCAGGTAACAGAGCGCGAGCGTGATGAGCACGATGAGAGTCGCCATCCCCTGGTCCTTCTGCATAAAGATGATCACAACAAGCAGTAGGGACGCCATCGCAATTCTCAGTCCGACTCTGCCAAAATTGCGGGCATTAAGTGGCCCCCTTGCGAGGTTCGCGGCTAGGTAGAGAATCAGTGCAA
>CAZCJS010000345.1:0-4022 GCA_964498775.1 uncultured Armatimonadia bacterium | reverse complement strand
CACTCGGTGCGCAGAGCGGACAAAGCAACGGCGGGAGTGATGCCTATGACTGTACACAGCATACTCCACACCCGGAGCCGCACGGGCTAAAAGCGGCCGTGGCACCAGCAACTACACGGGGAGTGATGCGTATGTATGTACCTAGCTCCCACAAACCCCGGAACTGCTGAGGGGAAAATCAGCAGCCAAGGCAAATATCTCAGAAGTACAGGATTGATGCCTATGGGTGTATGCAAGCAGTAACTGTGCAGTAACTTGACAACGAGACCGACGTTTGTACGATTCGGGATACGAGGGAGTGATGCGTATGGAAGTACCGACCTCCCTTCAACCCCCCGACCGCTGAGGGGAAAATCGGCGGTTAGGGCACACAATACCGCAACACAGGATTGATGCCTATGGGTGTATCCAAGCTGTAACCATCCCGAAGCGCTGACCGAGTGTCAGCGTCTAGTACAAAATCCATAGCCCGCCACCCCTATTTCAATGGCGGGCTTTATCTTGTTTTCAATGGCGGGCTTTATCTTGACTTCCGGCGGGCGATCCAGAAGCGGAGAAGGGCCCGCCACCACTGTGCGCGGCCGGTAATCGCAGTAGAGGCAGGATGCTATGATGGGTCGTGCCCATCGAATTCTTCAGCCGAACCACACCCATCGTTGAAATCGAGACAGTCAAGTGTGCCACAAGCTTTTCCTTGCACGGAGGTGCTAAAAATTGACGGTACCGAGGCTGAGCATCAGTTACACACCCACCAACGGCGTAACCCGCGAGTTGTTAACTAGATACGACATGCGTGTCGAGGTCGGCCAGGCGTACTATGAAGATGCCGTGGCGAACGTCGCGGACCTGGTCGCCAGCGTCCACCTGCCGTGGAATGAGGCCGAGCTGGGTCGGCACAACTACGCGGCGGTGGATGAGGAGTTCCGCCGTGTCTCTAGTGACCGTATTCGGGCAGCGATTGTCTTTGCGGGTCGGCACTTCCCGGCTGCGAAGGTAGCAGTCCTCCACGGCGCACCGTACCGCTGGATGCCGCACGAACATGAAGGGGGACGCGTTGGGGACTATGAGCTGTTCATTGCCGGCCTGCGCGAATTTGCGGATCTGACCGCCGAGCACGAACTCCTGCTGACGCTGGAGAATAACAATTGCTACTGGGTAAATGCAGCGGGCGAGTCTGCCTGGGAAGACGCCGAGCCGACGCCCGACATGCGCTATTTCGGCTGTACGCCGGAGCACTGGCTGGCTGCCTATGACGACGTCGCCCATGCCAACCTCAAGCTGTGCCTGGACACGGCCCATGCCTGTACCTATGCGCACACGATTGCGGACCATGGGGAGCGTACGGAGGCGCTGCTTTCATACGTGGCCCGGCCCGAGGCAATAGCGCATGTGCACTGGAATGGGCACCAGGCGTTCGAGCCTGAGGGGCGCACGGACAAGCACCTCAACGTAGGCAAGGGAAGCATTCCGGAGGAGTTGCATCGTCGCGTCAAGCAGCTCGACGCCTCGCACCTGTTGGAGCACTACCATGGGGAAGACGCGCTCATCGAGGAGCTCGCCTATATTGACGCGCTGTAAACTCGCGCACCAAGGAGTTGGCCGATGATGGGGGTTAACTCGCTGCTGCGACCGCAATCAGCTTGCAGAATGAGTCGGCCTCCAGAGATGCTCCGCCGACGAGACCGCCGTCAATCTCCGGCTGGGCCATGAGCCCCTCGACATTGTCCGGCTTGACGCTGCCACCGTAGAGAATCCGCATGGCTTCGGCGATTTCCTGCCCGGCGACTTCCGCCACTATGCCGCGAATGACTCCGCAGACGCGATTCGCTTCGTCCGCGTCACACACTTCGCCAGTACCTATTGCCCATACCGGCTCGTAGGCGACGGTGATAGCCGCAAACTCGGTTTCGCCACAACCGTCGAGAAACGCCCTCACCTGATCGCTGACGATGGCGTCAGTCATGCCCTGCTCACGTTCAGCAAGCAACTCACCGCAGCAGATAATCGGCTTGAGACCGGCGGCAACCGCCGCCTTGGCTTTGATGTTGACGGTAGCGTCATTGTCGCCGAATACTGACCGCAACTGCTCGCTGAAACCTTCGGGGATGACGCCGAAACGACCGCGTCGCTCGGAGTGCCCCAGGATGACATACTCGCAGCCGCAGGAAAGCAGCATGTCCGCGGCAATTTCACCGGTAAATGCTCCGGCTTCTTCCCAGTACATGTTCTGCGCGGCGAGGGCCACCGGGCTGTCCCCGGTTACCTCATTGACTACACTCAGGGCGGTGAACGCGGGGGCTATGACGATATCGCAGCCGGTTGTCCCGCCGGTGCTCGCGACTATGCCGCCGGCCAACTCGAGGGCCGCCGCATTGTCGCAATTCATCTTCCAGTTCCCGGCCATCATCGGTCTTCGCATTGTCTTCCTCCAGTCAGCGCCTGGCTGACAGGCGCTGCATATCGTTGTGTTGGTCGGTCTATTTGTCGTCCAGGGCTGCAATCGCCGAGAGCGAGCCGTCTTCAAGGAATTCCAGAGACGCGCCGCCGCCGGTCGAGATATGGTCAATAGCGTCAGCTACCTCCATCAAGGTCACTGCGGCAACCGAATCTCCACCGCCGACCACATTGAAGCCCGGACACTTGCCCATTGCCAGTGCAACTGCCAGCGTCCCTTCATCAAAGGGCTTGTTCTCGAACTTGCCCATCGGCCCGTTCCAGAAGACGTTATCAGCCTGGCGGATTATGTCTGCGTATCTTTCCTGCGTCTGTGGCCCGATGTCGAGAGCATCCCAGCCGGGCTTGATGCCGGCGGCGGGCGCGAACTCCGTCGCGCTCTCATTTGCAGTGTCCTTCATGTGCACGTCCGTGGGGAGAATCATCTTGCTGAGATCATTTTCGCTCATGGTCTGGAGGATTTCCGTAGCGGCCGCGACGCTTTCGGGTTTGCACAGGGACGCTCCGACCTCCATGCCGTTGGCCTTAAAGAACGCCCA
Organism: uncultured Armatimonadia bacterium; assembly: GCA_964498775.1. Lineage (GTDB taxonomy): Bacteria > Armatimonadota > Zipacnadia > Zipacnadales > UBA11051 > UBA11051. The sequence goes on along the minus strand of CAZCJS010000345.1, from coordinate 1,029 downwards.
AGACATCGCGCCACCGATGAGCATCGTCTCGCACTTGGGCAGGAGCTTCTTGATGACGCCGATCTTGTCCTCGACCTTCGCACCGCCGAGCACCACAACAAAACCCTCCTGCGGCGCCTCCAGGATACGCGTCAACTGGCTGATTTCCTCCTCGACCAGCAGGCCGGCCACGCATGGATCCAGATACTTCGTCACGCCATAGGTCGAGGCATGGTTACGGTGGCAGGCTCCGAAGGCGTCATTGACATAGGTCTCCGCCGGGGCCGCAAGCTGCTCTGCAAACGCGAGCATCTCCGCCTCGTTCTTCGAGTCCTCGGCACAGTGAAAGCGGGTGTTCTCAAGTAGTATAATTTCACTGGGCTGCATCTTCCCGACCGCCTCTTCGACCTCTTCGCCGATGCAGTCGCTGACGAACCCGACCGGCTTCCCGAGCAGTTTGCCGAGCCGGTCCGCACACGGCTGGAGGCTCAAGGTGGGGACCACTTCGCCATCAGGGCGGCCTAGATGGGCGCACAGAACTACCCTATTGCCATTCTGCGCCAAATACTCGATCGTCGGCTGCGCCGCTCTGATGCGCGTGTCGTCATCGATCAGCCCATCTTCTATGGGGACATTGAAATCAACGCGCAACAACACGGTACTGCCGCTTATCTGTACATCCCTGACCGTGGCCTTGTCCATGCTCAGTCACCTTTCCGACGAAGCGCTACTCCACCCAGCCAACAGAGGCGGATAGTCTGCCACCCGCCTCCGTATTGCGACTTTGCTGCATCCCCCTGCGCATGACAGGCGGTTTCATTGTGGTCGGTTGCTTCCCCGTTGCGCTGCTACAGACTCTCACCGAGAATATTGAGCAGATCAGCGGTGCGGTTCGCATAGCCCCACTCGTTGTCATACCAGCCGAGCACCTTCACCAGTGTGCCACCGATGACGTTGGTCCACTCTGAGTCGAAGATGCAGGAGGCCGGGTTTCCGACGATGTCGGCGCGCACGATGGGGTCTTCGCAATATTCTAGATAGCCCTTTAGT
>CAZCJS010000344.1:0-4026 GCA_964498775.1 uncultured Armatimonadia bacterium | reverse complement strand
TCCAGTATGTAGGATAGACCCCGTCATAGTCGCTGATGTACATCAGGAAACCAAGAGCCGTCTGCTTGTGGTTCGACAGGCAACTTGACTGCCGGGCCTTCTCGCGGGCTCGGGCGAATACCGGAAAGAGAATCGCCGCGAGTATCGCTATTATGGCTATGACCACAAGTAATTCGATGAGCGTGAAACCGCGTTTCATTTCGATCCCTCCGAGATTGTTGCCAAAGTTGCCTCTCTCGCATGAGAGGGCACGTCGCGGGTTCGAAAAGAACCCGTCTACTGCTCACGGTTATTCAGTTGTTGGTGTCTGCGTCATACCCTGAGCGCCATTTTCGCGCCCAGCGGCCGCAGGCCATACATGTTATCCGCTTTTTTTTGCTGCTTTCACCTCCCCGCGCCTGCATTGGGGCACAGTCCACCTTTCGGAGCGTATTTACCCATCGCCTGCAACTTCGCAATCCGTTTGCGGACACGCGTCGTCCGTGTGCAGTTGACCACCATGCACACAATCAACACTTGTATGTTTACCTTCGTCGAGCCGAGATAACGCACCTGCGGCAACCCGTGAGTTTTTTCTGCTTGGCGAATTTGCGCTCGATACCCGGACGCCGGCGGCAGCTATACGGGTCCGCCCGCCCCAGCACCTGCGCATTGACCCGGTTCTTCTTCACCATGATGCTGGAGCGTTGGCAATTGGCCTGCAGATGCCGGTGATTGGCGTTGGTGTCGTAGCCCTTGTTGGCAGTCACCCCGCGAGCGTCGCGGTCCACCAGCGGCTCGAGAATATCACTGTCGGCGACGTTGCCGGACGTCACTTCCACCGCCGTAATCAACTCGCTGTCGGCATCGGTCGCCGGGTGCTCTTTGTAGCTATAGAAGCTCTTGGTGGCGCTCTTGCGCCCGAAACGTGCATCAGGATCTGGTAATCCAGGCGCTTCGGCAGGGGCACCATCGCAGAGGTCCGCCGGCAAACCGAACAGGTCTACTTTGGCCGCAGGTCCGGCGGCCACGGTCGGGGGAGTAGCAATCGCTGACCAGATCGGGCACGAAGGCGAAATCCACTGCCGCAGACAGCCGCCGCAGTAGATGATCGGTGGGAATCAGCTCGTCATAAATCATCGCAAAAAAACTGCTCTGGCCACTTTGCCGGCCCTCCATGCTGCCCTCCCGGTCAACCGAAATGGCCATGCTCTACACCTGTTCTACCCCCCCTCCGCAATGTCAAGAAAGTTTTGGAACAGTCTCGGAGGACTAGACCCCCGTGCCCGCGAATAAAGCAGCAGCGTTTTACACGCTCAAAACTCTCACTGCAAGTGGTACCGTTCACGGGCGCAACTCCACCGGGACGCAATCTTGCGCATTCAAGACGGAGGAAAAACATGTCGGATTTCTCGCAGTTGAAAATCTACTTTAGCGGGGAGTTAGTACCCCTCTCAGATGCCCGTGTCTCGATCTTCGACCATGCTCTTCTGCTGGGTGACATGGTCTTTGAGATGACCCGCTCCTTCAATCATCAGCCTTTTATGCTCGATAGCCATCTCGAACGCCTCCACGCTTCACTGATGCTGCTGGAGATAGACTGCGGGCTCACCCCGCCGCAAATGAAGCAGGCTACATTAGACACCATCGAGGCGAACCTGCCGCTTTTCGAAGAGGGGCTGGACTACTGGATAAGGCACGATGTCTCGCGCGGGCCGGTGAGCCTCTGGCATCACTTCCTGCCCAAGCCGTTGCGCCCGACGGTCATCATCAGCGTACTGCCAGTCATTGGTCACATCACCAGCGTCGCCGATGCCTATGAGAACGGCGTTCACGCTGTCATCCCGTCGCAGCGGGCCATCCCCAGCCGTTACCTTGATCCGAAGGCCAAGACGCGCTCGCGGCAGCACTATGAGATGGCCAACCTGCAGGCCGCGCGCATCGAGGAGAGGTCGTGGCCCGTGCTCCTGGACGAACATGGCTACCTGGCCGAGGGCACCAGCTACAACGTGTTCCTGGTCAAAGACGGCACGCTCTACACGCCCGAGCCGCACAATATCCTGCGCGGGATCAGCCGCACCTACGTCATGGAGATGGCCGCTAGACTAGCCCTGCCAGTGCACGAGACGAAGCTGGAGCCCTACGATTTCCTAATGGCTGATGAGGCCTTTCTGACGGCCAGTTCCTACACCATCCTTCCGGTGGTGGAGTTTGAGGGACGGCCGGTCGGCGACGGTAAGGTCGGGCCGGTCTACCAGCGCTTGCTCCAGACTTGGGGCGAGCAGGTGGGCGTGGACATTGCCGATCAGGCCAAGAAGATACGAGCGAAGTACGGGGAGTAATCCCCCGCCATTTCCTGTGCCGTCTGGCCGTCGGTCCTTCTCCAAGGCCCGGCAGCGCGCAGGCGTCAGGGCTTTTTTCGCAGCACGTCCTGCAGTATCGCCTTGTCCAGCGTCAAGTCCGCCACCAGTTGCTTGAGCCGACGGTTCTAATCCTCCAGCTGCTGCAAGCGCCGTATCTCGGTCACATCCAACCCATCGTAACGCTTCTTCCAGCGGTAGAAAATCGCTTCCGCAACTCCCAGCTTGCGGCACATTTCTGCCACCGGGGTGCCTGCTTCAGCCTGCTGGAAGGTGAATACGGTCTGTGGCTCCGTGTACCGTTTCCACTTCATCACTCCTAGTAACCTGGCGAAAAGTTCGCGTTTTGCGGAACTTTCTTGTGAAAAAGGAGTCTTGAAGTCTAGGTATGAAGGATACATAGGGCACAGGGAGCGGTTGGTATGCTCGGGCAACGGCCGGACCAGCAGAATCTCTTTTCCGCCGACAAGCAATATCTGAATTTCGTGGGGGCCGACAGCTTCTACAGCTTTCTGGCCTGGCATGGTCGGCAATTGTTCCACGACGAAGACTTTACCGCCTAGCATTGCCCCGACAATGGCCGCGATAGTGTGCCGCCAAGCCTGCTTTGCACAGCACTGCTTCTTTCGGGCTGCCCTGGTCACCCAGCTACTCTTAGATGGCGTCCACGAACAGGTAGATCACTCGAATCCCGACAGGTCGCGCTCAGAGGACGCCTGATAGTCTTCCCAGAGCTGTTCGGTCAGTTCGCTCACGGCGCTTGCGGTCACGTCGGGCAATGTGGCTGACAGTGAGGTTTTCGAGCCGCTGGTTGACGGGCAGGCGCAAAAAATTACCGCCGACAAAGGCTACGACACCAACGCCAACCACCGACGCCTCAAAGCCGATGGGCAACGCTACAGCATCATGATTAAGAAGAACCGTGTCAATCCTCAGGTACTGGGGCGAGCCGATCCGCATAGCTGGCGCGAACGTCCGGGCATCGAGCGCAAGTTTGCCGAGCATAAGAAGCATTCGGACTCAGGCAGGTGCGGTACCGGGGTTTGGCGAACGTAAGCATACAGGTGCTGATTGTTTGCATGATGGTCAACTGTAAGCGGATGGCGTGTGTCCACAAGCGAGTCGCGAAGCTGCAGGCGATGGGGACAGGCGCTCCGGGGGGGGCGGATTGTGCCCGGCCGCAGGCGGCGGTAGGTGAAACGAGCAAAAAGGCGGAAAATGAGCACGGTCTGCGCCCCCTGGGAGCGAAAACGGCGCTCAGGGCCTGACGCAGACCCCGACAACTGAATAGTCGTGAGCTGCAAACGGGTTGACGAAAAAAAGCGACATGTACCCTTTCACGCGCGAGAGGCAACTTTGACAACGGTGTTACTACAGAGGTTGCCGCTCGCGCTATCTTTGCGCAACGCCCACGCAATAAGGGTGGCTGCGGATATATGAGCTTCGATCCAGAGGAGGAAGTCATGATTCATCTGACCGTTGTCGCCATGATGGCCCTGCTGGTTACCATGCCGGCTATTCCGGGGTTGACACAGCCCGCTGACTATTTCGTGGATCACGGGGTAGCCGTGAATGTGTCGCGTCATCGGGGCGCCGCCGCCGCCGTTGACGAAGATGGCAACCGCATTGTAATGGTGTGGATAGACGACCACCGTGGCTGCACCGACATGCTGGTGATTGACGCCGT
>CAZCJS010000343.1:0-4075 GCA_964498775.1 uncultured Armatimonadia bacterium | reverse complement strand
TCTCCAGGCACTACTGGATCAATGCATTCAAGCACTGGCCGGAACAGGTGGATTACGCGCGCGCGCTATGGGACTCGCAGGCTAATGCCCCCACCAGGTACCTGACGGACCCGCAGTTGCGCGCAAAGGTCACCGAGATTGTCGAGCGCGCAGGGCCCTACCTCGACCTTCCCAGCCAGGTGCTCGACGGCTTCGGACACGTCATCCTGCGCAGCGGCAAGGACGATGACCAGCGCTCGCTGTGGATGCGCTACGGAGCAATGTACGGCCACTTCCAGCACGATGCACTGACCATCGGCTACGATTCCCTCAAGCGCACATTCCTGCCGGAGCAGGGCTACTACCGTGGCCCCGACCACCGCACTGAGTGGGACATGAACTGGGCGATCCATTACTGCGCGCGGATTGTCGGTGCCGGCGGCGAGTCGCCAGGTGAATGGGGCCCCCAGAAACGGGTGGACGCCGACCTCCAACTTTTCGGCGATGGCGGCTGGGCGCAGATGGCCACAGCTAACCGCCGATTCTACGACCAGCTTGAGCCACCGCAACTTCTGGAGCTCACGGACGATCTCGCTATCAACCGCACCATCGGGCTGATTGACCTGGATGAGCAGCACTCGTATGCCGTGAGCATCTACCGTCTCAGCGGCGGCACCGACCATTACTGGAGCTTCCACGGTCCACGCGGCACCGCCGAGCCCGGCGGTCTGCAACTCACCGCGCAGAACGGCGGAACTCTGGCCGGACCCGATGTGCCCTATGGTCTGAAATGGGATTCCGACTGGAGCAAACAGAACTTCCATCTGCTGGCTTTCCCCTACCTGCGCGATGTCCAGCGCGCCCGCCCGGCCCAGCCCTGGACTGTTCGCTGGGACCTGGAGAAATACCCCAACGTACATCTGCGCCTGCACTCGGTGCAGCCTGCCGGTGCGGAGGTGGCGCTCTGTAAGGGCAAGCCGCCGGGCGGCGGCAAACCCTATGAACTCCAGTGGGTGGTTCAGCACAACAAAGGTAGTGAGCCGCTGGCAACTCAATTCGTCGAGGTCATGGAGGCATACGAGGGTGAGCCCCTCATCTCGCAAGTACGCCGCCTCGAGGTGAAGGCCACAGACCTCGGTGCACAGACGCCAGTCGCCTTCCAGGTGGTCGCCGGCAGCCGAGTTGATACCATCATCCAGTCCCCGAACCCCGAAATACCTGTCACTACCAGCGACGGCATCACGATGCAAGGCTCATTCGCAGTCTGGTCGGAGCAGGACGCGGACCTGAAGCGTGTCTTTCTGATTGCCGGCACGCGTATCGCCAAGGGCGACAAGCAATACAGCCTACCTGCTGCCACCTGGAGCGGCAAGATAGCCTCAGCCGACTTCAGCAAGTTCAGCGTCATCGTCGCGGCGAAGCATGACCGCCCCGAGGCGCTCATCGGACGCTATGCACACATCAGTAGCGCACAGGGCAATCAGGTTACCCATCTCATCGTCGCTGCCCGCAGTGTCCCCGCAGGTGTCGACCTGGGGCTCCAGCTCGATCCGCGCATCGGCGAAGGGCCGGTCAGTGAGATCCATGAAGATGGCGTCACTTCGGCGGTGCAGATCAAATTCGGGGGGCTTTACTACTTGGGCAAGACGCTCTGCAACGAGAACCATACCGCCATGTACAAGCTCAACGGTGTGACAAACTCGCGCGCATATATCAACACGGCAGCCCATCCGGATCTCACCGAGGCGAAGCTCGCCGCCGAATTCGTAGACACAGCAGGTGACGGTACCGCCCGCTTCATCATCTATGATTATGGTCCGGGTGACACACTCACCGTACCCAACTTCATATCCATTGACGATGTGACCCGGTAACCACATGATCTCGCCGCTTGGCCGCAGAGGGAGAAGCCGATGACCACCATGCTTGCCGCCGTACTGCACGATTTCAATCAGCTTGAGCTCGAGCAGGTGCCGATGCCCGAGCCGCAGCGTCTCGGCGAGGTCGTCGTCCGCATCAAGGCCTGCGGCATTTGCGCCACCGACTACAAGGCGATCAAGGGCATTCGCCGCAATATCGAGTTCCCCTGTATCGTCGGACACGAGCCCAGCGGCGTCATTGCCGAGGTCGGCCCGGGTGTCACCCATTTCCGCGTCGGCGACGAGGTCATCATCCAGCCCTCGGGAAGCTGTGGCTTCTGCGAGCACTGCCGCACCGGCAATCCCCACTATTGCGCACAGGCCTATACCACCGGCGGCGACGGGCCAGATGATACGCGCCCCGGAGCCTTCGCCGAATACATGCTCGCCGAGGAGAACACGCTTTACCATAAGCCGGCGGGCTTGTCATTCGATGCTGCCGCCCTCACTGAACCGCTCTCCGGCGCTTGGAAAGGTGTCATCCAGTATAGCCGGATGCAACTGGGCGACGATGTGGTCATCATCGGCGTGGGCAGTATCGGCCTTCTGTGCATGATGGTCGCCGCAGCCGCCGGAGCCGGGCGCCTAATCGCCATAGACACTAGTGACTACGCCCTGGAGAATGCTCTGAAGCTCGGCGCGACGCACGCGGTGAATCCGGCCAAAGAAAATCCCAAATCCCGCGTCTATGAGATAATCCCGCGAGGACCTGACCTCGTCGTCGAGGCAGCCGGACCGATCGCAGCCGTCGAACTGATGGTTCAACTGCGGCGGCGCGGTACCAACTGGAATGTCTTCGGCATCACTACGCATGAGACGTTCGAACTCGATGGCGGCCTCACGCACTTCCTCGAGGGCCGCATGGACGCCAGCTTTGGGACTACGCCGCTGGCGATGTCGAGGGCCATCCGCCTGCTGGAGACCGGGCTGGTTGACACCGAGCAGATCATCTCCCATCGCTTCCCGCTGGTCGAGATCCATCAGGCTATCGAGGTGATGGGCCGGCCCGACCGCAACAAGGTAATAATCAACCCATAGGCATGATTACTTGCTGGTGAAAGGACCCCACACGATGATTGTCAAACCGAAGCTCGATCCGCAACTCCACTGGTTCCCCGAGGCCCGTTTCGGTATGTTCGTCCATTTCGGCATCTACGCGCTCCTCGGGCGCGGTGAGTGGGTGCAGTACCGTGAGGATATCCCCCGTGAGGAGTATGAGAAGCTCACCCGTCGCTTTAATCCCAAGCGCTTTGATGCCGACGAATGGGTCCGCACGGCCCGCCGCGCAGGCTGCCGCTACATCACCGTCACCGCCAAGCACCACGACGGCTTCTGCCTCTTCGACTCCAAGCTCACCGACTACAAGATCACCAACACCCCATTCAAGCGCGACCTCATCGGGGAGCTCATAGACGCCTGCCAGCGTGACGGGATGCGGATCATCCTTTACTACTCCCAGCCCGACTGGCACCATCCCAACTACGTCCATCGCAAGGGCATCTTCAAGGACCTCGACTACACGCGACCCGAGGATGATCCCGACTGGCCCAAATTTCTCGATTACTACATCGGCCAGGTCGAAGAGCTGTGTACGAACTATGGTCGCATTGACGGCTTCTTCTTCGACGGCGTGCAGCGCACGCAGAAGCAATGGCAGGGCCGCCGGGTCTATGACCTGATTAGGCAGCACCAGCCGGACGCCGTAGTCAATGACCGCGCCGGGTATGGGGATTACTTTACGCCCGAGCGCAGCCTCTCGGCGCTGCCTGCTGCCGCCGGATATATGGTCGAGGCGTGCCAGTCAGTGGCGCGTGGGGCGTGGGGCTTCCAGAAAGAACCGGAACTGTACTCGTCGCCATATCTGCTCCACTCCATGATTCGCATGGCCGCCGCCAATGGCAACTACCTGCTCAACGTCGGCCCGAAGCCGGATGGCACGCTGCCCGATCAATGGGTGCAGCGGCTTACTGATATCGGCGATTGGCTACAGGACCATGGCAAGGCTATCTATGACACGCAGGGCTGTCCGCTGCGTGATGAGGCCGCGGATAGACTCTATACGCGCAAGGACGAGCGCGTCTTCCTGCATCTGCTGCAGTGGCCGGAATCCGACCGCATCGAGTTGCGAAATCTGAAGCAGCCACCGCTGCGCGCGCGCATGCTCAAAACGAACACCA
>CAZCJS010000342.1:0-4078 GCA_964498775.1 uncultured Armatimonadia bacterium | reverse complement strand
ATCGAGCTTATCGAAGGCCCCTGCATGGTCTGCACGCCGTGTCAGGGCTATGATCCGGACAAGGAAATCTGCGACGCAGGCTGCGGGCTAAAAGACCGGCTCAAGGACCTCAACACCTTCCAGAAACTCGGACTACAGCATGGCGACGTACTGCCGGCGCGGGAGCTGTGGGCGCTGCTGTTTGAGAAGCTCGAAAGCCTGGCCGACATCTGCGACAATCCCGATTCCACCATCCAGGAATGGGGTACCTGCGGCAGCACCCATAGCGGCAAGTACGAGCGGCTGCGTGCAGAGGGCGTGGACAAGCTGCTGAATCCGGACCCGGAAGACGCATAACCATTCCCAGAGAAGAGGCACTGACTATGGCAAATGAGGAACTATGCAATAAGAAGCCCGTCAAGGTGCGGCCGCATCATCTGATGTGTCTGCATTGCCTGAAGGGCGGGGGCGACCCACCCGACCGTGAAACGGCTAATCTCGACGGACTGCTGGCCGAACTCGAAGCGGACCGCAACACCTTGCTGACGCTGGAGACGGCCTTTGACTGCATGGGGGGGCCGATGACCTTCCCGACGAAATATGACCCGGCGACGCGGCGCAAGGACCTTCAGGTCCTCCGCGCGCTCAACCTCGTCCCCGATGAGACGCGCTGCGCGTTCTGGATGCTGGGCACGTGGATGCCGGACAAGCTTCCGACGCTGGAGGGGATCTGCGAGCTCGGCGGCGAGAGTGGGCCGGCCTGGAAAGAATGTCCCGTGGCCTATACGGGAGCGTATGAGAAGGGGCTGGCGGCCGGGATCGTCAAGCAGCGCACCAAGGAGGAAATGGAGGCAGCCAAGAAGGCCTCCTGCGAGGAGATGTACGCTGCCGAGCGGCTGCGGATACGCGCCCATCACCTGCTGTGTATCATGGGTTACTACGGGAGCGGGCGTGAGGAGCCACTGGCAGCGGACAACCTGTACGAGGCAATCGTGATCATGCGCGAGAACCCGGAGATCGAGATCGAGCTTATCGAGGGAGCCTGCATGATCTGCCCGCCCTGTTCCGGCTATGATCCCGGCCGCGAAATCTGTGATGCCGGATGTGCCTTGCGCGACCGCCTCAAGGACCTCAATACCTTCCAGGTGCTTGGGCTGCAGCCGGGCGATGTGCGCACCGCCCGCGAACTCTATGACCTGATCTGGGAGCGCATCCCCGACATCTGCGCGATATGCGAGAACCCCGGCAACCTCATCACCGAATGGGCCAACTGCGGTGGTGTCACCGGCGATAAGTACCAGAAGGCGCGCGACCGAGGAAAGTTCACCGAGTAGGGCTCAATGCCATGCGAAACAGATGCGGCAGGTCTTCTTCGACCTGCCGCATTGCTTTGAGCCAAAGTGCAATGGGGTGGCTACTGCACCTTCAGCGCATTGGCGAGGAAGCGCTCGACGAAGGGGAGGGCGTCTTTCTGCGGCTGGGAGGCGACCCCATAGAACGCCCCATGCTCCGCTCCTGAGATGACCTCAAGCTGCACTGACCCGCCCCTGACCCAAATACTCGGTCAACTAGGTGTTCAGTGAAACCAACTACCTCGTCATTGCTCAGCGCCCTGAGATCATCTATGATGCTGCTGCATGAGGCAGACAGGACGGCATACCGAGGAGGGGTAACCAGCATGGATATCGATGGCCTGGGATTGCGCATTCGTCAACGGCGAGAGAAGCTGGGACTAAGGCAACTCGATCTGGCACATGCACTGCGCGTAAGCCCGCAGGCTGTCTCCAAATGGGAGCGCGGCGAAAACGCGCCCGACATTGCGACGTTGGTCCCGTTGGGCAAGCTACTGAGCACCTCAACGGATTGGCTGTTGGGGTACACCTGCGCGGGGGAGGATGTGTTCGAGGCAACAGTGCTGTTCGCCGACATTGGTGGCTTTGCGCGCGTAGCACAGGGCATGCCACCGACAGAGATGGGCGACTGGCTGAACGCGGTCTTCTTCCAGCTTACCGAAGTGGTGCTAAAGTACCAGGGGGTACCTGTGAAGTACATTGGTGACGCCTTCCTGTGCTTCTTTGCGGGCTCCGAGCATCGCGAGAGGGCCGTGCACGCAGCTATCCACGCGATAAAGGTCGCCCCGCAGGACCCCCGCTACACGCTGGCAATAGGGATGAACGCGGGCGACATATATCTCGGCGCGATAGGCCATCCTGACTACGCCCGGCCGGACATCCTGGGCGACGCAGTCAACCTGGCCGCCCAGGTCGAGGCCTGCATGGGCAGGGAGGGAAGAAGTGGAATTGCGGCAACCGCATCTGTCGTCGACAACTTGCAGGCCGGGGTGGAGATGAGTGAACCCCGCGCGGTGAAGCTGAAGGGGAGGTCCGCATCTGTAACCATCCATGAGATCATAGTCGCCTAGAGTCGGGCTACACCACGGCTTCAGCACCTGGCCAGACCGGCATTGCGTTCCTAACGTGGTCTATGGATCGCCGTGGCACGGAACCGTGCCACCCTCCGGTCGTGTGAGAGGCCAGCGGAAGCAAGCCGCTAGTCTGCTCGACCCAATCGCGCTATGGCGGGCTATCCGACGTTCAGGGTGGTTGCGAGGAAGCGCTCGACGAAGGGGAGGGCGTCCTTTTGTGGCTGGGATGCGACCCCATAGAACGCCCCATGCTCCGCTCCTGAGATGATCTCAAGCTGCACTGAGCCGCCCTGCTGTTCGCAGGCAGCTCTGAAAGCGTGCTGCATGGGAAGCGGAGTCGTGCTGTCCGCGTCGCCGACCACGATCAGAAACGGCGGCTCCTCTCCTGTCAGGCGGTACTCGGGCGATGATAGCGGCGCACGCTGCGGATCAGAGGCCCACTCCTCGCCCAGCAGTTTTGGCAGCAGTTCCTCCTTGTACCGTGGCAGCGCGAGCACCGGGCACATGCACACCGCCGCTTGTGGCCGCGTGTCGCGGAGCGTTACTTCGTCGGTCATGCCGAGTTCATCTTCCGATCCGATGGTCGCCAACATGCCGACCAGGTGCCCACCCGCCGAGGAGCCATAAGCGGCCATGCGCTGCGGGTCAAAGCCATATTCCCCGGCGCGTTCCTTCACCCACGACATCCCCACGCGCACGTCCTCCAGCATCTCCTGCAGATGGACCTCCGGCAACATGCGGTAGTTGACCGAGGTGCAGACATAGCCGAGGCCACAGAAGTGCTCCATGACGGTGTGCCAGCCGGTCTTATCGCCGGCGGACCAGCCGCCGCCATGGATGAAGAAGATGCACGCGCCATTGGCTTCACCGGCAGGCAGAAAGACGTCTATCTTCTGAAGCTCATGCCCCAGCGAGCTATACGGGATGTCGTAGGTGCGCATTCGGTTTTCCCCTGTTGTGGTCACGTTAGTACCTCCTGCAGACGCGGTTGGCAGTCTAGATGCTGACAGCTTGGCCCGAAGCCGCGGACGCATAGACGGCATCGGTAATCTGCTGAATGATGAGGGCCTTCTCGAGTGTAGTGCTCGGCTCGCGGCCCTCGCGGATCGCTGCCGCTAGGTCCCGAACGGGGCCGCCGCCGATGAGGTGCACATCCGCTTCCTCATCACTTTCCCAGATGACGCGGGATTTGCAGCCCTCCTGCTCAGTCGCCTCGTCGAAGATGAGTTGCTTCGGCTTGGCCTGTATCATCGTCAGGTGCAGCGAGCCCTTCGTGCCGATAATCTGCCAGGCGTCCTCGACGGCGATGGCCATGTATTCGCCGCGCTCGATTTTGAGCATCGTCCCGCCCTCGCAGCGGATCAGGGCGGTGTAATGAGTTTCGGCGTCGGAGCCCTCGGGGATGTGTGAGGCCAACTGCGGCGCTATCGTCCAGGTCTGCCCGAAGACCGTCTCTGGCTTGAGCTTCCAGCCGCAGATGCCGAGCAGATAGTCGAGGTCATAGCAGCCCCAGTTCACCATGAAGCCGCCGCCGTTGAGGTGACGCTTCAGCCGCCATTCCGGACGCGGGCTGTCTGGTGGCGGGCCCGCCGAGGAGAAGGAGCGGTGATAGACCTCCCGCAGTTCGCCCAGCGCGCCACTGGCGACGAACTCGGGAGCCACCTGCGCCCCTTC
>CAZCJS010000341.1:0-4087 GCA_964498775.1 uncultured Armatimonadia bacterium | reverse complement strand
CTGCTGCTGTATTCCAGTACTGCCAGCGACGAGCCGCCTTACCACACCCTCGACAGCTACCACCACGCCGACGAGTGGACGGGCGGGGCGTGGCTTACAGCGGGCAACAAGGCAGCAGTCGTGTTCATCGGGACAAAAGGCTGGGGCGAGTGCTGGTACGGCCTTGCAGACGGGACCGTGTGGCCGGATGAGCCGCCCTATCCGCCCGATCCACAGGGGCAGCGCGGGTGGTGGAGCACGGGTTTCGCCGGTCAGATGATCTTCTATGATGCGAGCGACCTTGCGGCCGTGGCGCGTGGTGCGATGCGACCGTATGAGCCGCAGCCCTACGCTACGCTGGACATTGACCAACACCTGTACGGCGTTGTTGCTGGCCAGCAGAAGAGCCACCTGGGTGCGGCATGCTTCGACCGGGAGCGGGGCTATCTGTATGTCTTTGAGCCGCGGGCGGACGGAGACAAGTCGCTTGTGCACGTGTGGGCAGTCGGCTCGCATTAGAGCCGCAAGTGCGCTCAGCGATGCGGGCGGCTCCGCCCGCTTCGTGTCCGTAAAATGGGGTTATGGCCTTGTGGCTCATTCGTGTCGTGATACCAGCGGAAGGTAAGCAATCAGCTGGGGATGGTGGATGTCGGGGCTCATTGGACCGGGCACGTATGAGGTTACGGTCGAGAGGTGAGGCACCCCAATTCTATCGCTTTCTTGATCGCCTCCTGCGTTGAGGCAACACCTAGCCGCTCTCGGCAGTCCCTGAGTTGAACATAGGCGGTGTTTGCTGATCTACCGAGTTGTTTGGGGGCGTCCTTAGGTTTGAACCCGTCCGCAATGAGAGAAAGCACCTCGAGTTGGGCCTTTGTCAGCGGCGGGCGCCCCTTCGGCTGTGCATCTCGCTTCCGCTTCCGGTTTGCCAGCGGCAGCCAGTGTAGGTTCTGCTGGATGAACTCGCCGGCAATCTTCCAGGCCTCTTCAGGGGTATCTGCCCCGAGCTTCGTCCGTGCCTTCCAGAGCATTGTGTTGACGTTGGCCCAGCTGACACCGCGCTTCTTTGCTATGGTTGTCCGGTCCGATCCTTGGGCGTAGAGGTATAGGCAAGCCTGTTCGACTGGCGTGAGGCTATCAATGCCGCTGTCGGGACGATCACTGCGACTACGCCTGCCAATATACCGGACGACTTCCGGGAATCCTCGTAGTGCAAACTTGACCTCAGTGCGCCTATCCGGGAGCCGTGACATGGACACGCTTTCAACGACTGTTTGAATCGTTTCGCGTCTCTCCGCCATCGACAGGCCCTCCCACGCATGCTCAAAGCTCTCAACAACTCTGGCGGCCTGCGCAAGCACTGCGCGTCTAGCTTGATCTGACGTACGTCGCTGCTCAAGTTCCCTAAGACGCCCCTCCACGTCAGCCTTTGCACTGCGGAACTCGGATACGTGCACGTCATATTCGTCCCGTTCGCAGCGCTCCTCGCGGAATTCCCTGGCCCAGAACTTGTAGCCATCCCACAGTTTGTCCAGTCGTTTCTGCAGCGCCTTCGTCTCCTTCTGGTCATCGGCCTGCTCTCGGGCCAGCATCTGTTCGAGTTCCGCTTGGGCGTTGTTGCGCACGTCGGCGTCCTGTGCCAGTTGCTTCAACTCATCTATGATCAGGTTCTCGACAAAGTCAGCCCGTTCACTGTTGCGTGTGCAGTCGGGCTCATTGAGCTGTGAGCCGGTCGAACATCGGTATAGACGCGCATGCAGGCGCTTACTATATCGCCCGTTAAGTCGCCTGCCGCAATGTCCGCATGTGATGAGGCCACCAAGCAGGTATTCAGGGGTGGAGACAGTCTTGGCCCCATGGTTGTGATTGCGCTCGATACGCGCCTGCAACTGATGGAAGACGTCGGGAGGATATATGCGCTGCTCGTAATGCTTCCCCTGGATGTATTCGAGTGTTCCATCTTCTGACTGGATGGTGACGAGGCCCGCGTGCACGGGGTTCTGTAGGATGCGCTTGACCGACGACATCCGCCACTTCCTAGCCTTCCGAGGAGTATCCACTCCTATCGTGTCCAGCCACTTCGTCACCGCTCGCAGCGAGCTGCCCTGCAGGTATTGCTCTGCCATCTGGCGGATGATCTCTGCCTGCTCGGGCACCACTATGATCCCGCGTCGGCCACCGGGCTCAGTTTCGCCATCGGTCTGCATACGCCAGCCAAAGGGCTTCCCAATAGTATATCCTTCCGACTTGCGCTTCTGCAGCGCATCGCTGACCCACTCACCGAGCTGCTCGGCTTCAAAAAGACCCATAGCGGCGGTGACGTTGAGCTGAAATCTACCGCTGGCCGTGTCAATGTCGATGTTTTCGGTACAGCTAATAACTCGTTGCAGACCGTACGGCACGAACTGTTCCCTCAGGAACTCCCCGGACGCTGCTTTGCGCCACAGGCGGTTCATTCGATAGACGCAAATGACGTCGAGTTCGCTATCCCTGAAGTCATTATGCATTCTTGTCAGTTCGGGCCGATGCTTCTTCTTGGGCTGGTTGGGATCATAAAGGCCGTAGCGTCCTGGAATGCCTTCGTCAGTGTAAAAGTGGGGGATGTAAAGGTTTTCGCCGTAGGTTTCATCGAGTTTATTGAGACAATAGGCACGTTGCGTGTCGAGGCTGTAGTGCTCCTTGACCTGCTCGTCCGAGCTCACCCTCGTGTATATGGCCACTCTGACGGGATTTGTGGGATTTTCTTCCGATCTGGGCATGACAGTCACCACCCATAGTCACTTGCCGGTTTCCTTTATTATACGATACGTCCCTAAACAAAGCAATAAACCAGAGAGAAGCACATGGTAGCAAAAGAACTAAAGGCAGACTATGGAGGTTGCTGCCGGGCCTGCAACTGGCTATCAGCTATATCGACTCTTTGCGAACGGCGGTAAGCGCACCTCGAGCCAGGGCCTTGGCCAAACGGTCGGCGACCTCCGCCTGAGCTTGGTTGGTAACGTCAAACATGCACTCGGTCACGGCGGTGGGTTCCCCTGCATTGTCGTTGTCAGCATCTATCCCAGGCCCTACAGCGGGCGTCTGGTCGCCAGCAGGACTGGACGCCACATTGCCGATGTCTTTGGGGTCTACGATGAGGTCCGCATCATCGAACAAGCGTCCCTGTCCGGGAGGCACGCGCTTCTTGTTTGAGCTATTGCTACTCACCGCCACCACCCCCAATCTGCAGGATTGGCAGCCTCTCTACGCCATCGCGTTTCGAGTGCAGATCCGAATGGAGATAGATGCTCGTGACGGAGATATCCGAGTGGCCGAGCAAATCGCGGATGGTGCCGAGATCAACGCCGGCTTTGACGAGCATCGTGGCAAAGCCGTGTCTCATTGAGTGGAGTGTGAAGCCGCACTCCTCAAGCCCGGCTCGACGCACAAGGCGCTGAAAAATGCGGCGGAGGGAGGTAGGGCCGAGGCGCTTACCAACTCGATTGAGCAGCAGTGGCCCCTGGTCATCGCCGCGAGCCGCCAGGTACTCGGCGATTACCTGCTGTGTGCGATGGGGTAGAGGAACCGTCCGGCTCATGTTGCCCTTGCCAGTGATGTGTAATTCGCTGCCATCCGCGGACAGGTCATCGCGGTCCAGACCGACCAGTTCCGCCCTGCGCAGGCCGGCGGTCGCCAGTAGCCAGATCACTGCTTGCTCGAGGCCAGAGGCTGCCGCGGCGAGGAGCTTCTCACATTGCTCGACCGTCGGACAGGCCGGCAGCTTCCGCTTGCGTGGGGGAAGTGGCAGCCCGCGTGCCGGATTGCTCCCCAATTGGCCGGTATCAACCAGGTAGTTGAACCAACTGCTCAGGGCATGGACCCGCCGACGGACGGTATTTGGGCTGAGCTGACCGAGATTGGTTAGATACCGGAATATGACATCGCGTGTTAGTGTGGCGCACCGCAGCGTGACGGCGTTCTCAGCAATCCACGCCAAAAAGTGCCGGATATCGCCGGAGTACGCTTTGACGGTCAGCGGCGCAGCGTTCCGAATCCCGGACATATACCCCAGGAAGTCGGGGCCTTCACCGACCGACCGCGACTGCTGTGGACATATGACACCGGGTCTGAG
>CAZCJS010000340.1:2216-4097 GCA_964498775.1 uncultured Armatimonadia bacterium | reverse complement strand
CCAGCCCCGGTTACCACCAACACCCTCACCTCCGGATCATTGGCCATCTCCTGCACGGCTTTGGGAAACTCCATGCGCATGGCGGCATTGAAAGCGTTCAGCCTCTCGGGTCGGTTCAGGATGATGGTGCCAATATGGTCTTCCTTCTCGAGAAGCAGGGTCTCATAGTTGCTCATGGCGACCTCCGGAGCATCTCAGTGGGATGATCTCTGACTGTCCGCGTTCTCAGTCGGCCCAATTGTATGTTGCGTGCATGGCCAAAGTCAAACCGATGAGCCGCCGCAAAACGCATCAACCGTGGTGCCTGCGCAGCGGCTGGCTCCGCCAGGCGCTTGCGGCAAGGAGCCTCAGCGGCTAAACTGGAGCAGCAGAGGCCGAGAACAGGGTCTACATGAGGGCACCAGGGAAGCTGAAACGTGCACGAGATGAGCATCGCCCGCAGCATACTGGACATCGCGATTGAGGCCGCCGAAAGAGGGGGCGCCAAGCGCATCACCAGGGTCAACGTGCTCGCCGGCGAACTGAGAGCCATCGAGCCCCTCCATCTTGCTTTCTGTTTCAGCCTCATGGCGGAGGACACCATCGCCAGTGCCGCCGAACTCAATGTGGAGACGGTCCCGGTCAAGGGCACCTGCCGCTCCTGTGACGAGACTTTCATCATTGAGGGCTACCAGTACGTGTGCCCCAGGTGCCACAGCCTGGACATTCAAGCCGAAGGCGGCACTGAGCTTCGACTGACTGACATCGAAGTTGAATAGAGCATTTGGGAAGGAGACTGTCTATGACTGATCCGGTATACGAGAGACTGACGGATGCGCTCAATGCCAGAGGCGGGGCGACCCGTGGCATCAAGTGCAAGGAGTTCTTCGCCCTCATTGAGGAGCTATTCAACCCGGAGGAAGCTGAGCTGGCCACCCACATGCCCCTCGGCCCGGTAACGGCCGAGGCCCTTGCCGCCGGCATCGGCAGGGACGCCGAGGAGGTCGGCGCGATGCTGGAGGGCATGGCCAACAAGGGGGTCGTGTTCAGCCGCGACCGCGACGGGCAGCGGCTGTACACCCTGATGGTCCTGGTGCCGGGCATCTTCGAGATGCAGTTCATGAGCGGCGAGGTCAGCGAACGCACCAAGAAGATAGCCCGCCTCTTCGAGGAGTACCACCACGCCGCGAGACGGGCGAATGCAGGCGCCTCCGCACCGCGGGTCACTTTCCCCTTTGCCCGTGTCATCGCGGTTGAGCAGGACATACCGCCCAGCCTGGTGGTACACCCGTACGATAAGGCCTCGGAGTACATCAACAGCGCCGAGCACATCGCCGTCGGCACCTGCTACTGCCGCCACTACGGCGAGCTGGTCGGGCGCCCCTGCGACAGGCCCAAGGAGGTATGTCTCACCTTCGGTCCCCACGCCCAGTTCGTCGTCGACCGCGGCCTGGCGCGCATGATATCAAAGGAGGAAGCGCTCGACATCCTCGACATCTCCGAGAAAGCCGGGCTGGTGCACTGCTCTAGCAACACCGGCAAGTACATTGACTTCATCTGCAACTGCTGCGGCTGTCACTGCGGACCGCTGCGGATGACCATCGAGGCTCCTCCCGGCGCCGGCGTGCTCTCCAGCTTCGTCGTCAGTGTCGACGAAGACGAGTGCATGGGCTGCGGTGACTGCCTCGAAAGGTGCTGGATGACCGCCCTATCCCTCGAGGGCGACGTCGTCTCTGCCGACGCCGCTCGCTGCATCGGATGCGGCCTGTGCGTCTCGGCTTGTCCCACCGGAGCGCTGGCGCTGGTGAGCCGCGAGAATGCCCCGGTGCCGCCAGAGACCTTCCGCGACCTAAACGTTCGCATGGCGGCGTCGGTGAAGCAGCCGGAGCAGTAGCCTCGAAC
>CAZCJS010000340.1:0-2116 GCA_964498775.1 uncultured Armatimonadia bacterium | reverse complement strand
CCACCGATGACTATCGACACCTCCAAGCAGTACACCGCCACCATTGAGACGGAGAAGGGGAACCTGGTTCTCGAGCTGTTCGCCGCCGATGCGCCCGTGACTGTCAACAACTTCGTCTTTCTCGCCAACGATGGCTTCTATGACGGCAACCAGTTCCACCGGGTGGTACCTGGCTTCATGGCGCAGGGAGGAGACCCAACCGGAACCAGCACCTTCGGTCCCGGCTACTTCATCGCCAATGAGATTACGGAGCACACCCATGTGGCTGGGGCCATATCAATGGCCAACTCCGGCGCGGACAGGAACGGCTGCCAGTTCTTCATCTGCTATGCGGCGCAGCCGCACCTCGATGGCTCCTACTCGGTGTTCGGCCAGTTGACCGACGGCATGGACGTTCTGGAATCGCTCACCCCGCGAGACCCGTCGACCGCCACCGTCCCCGGCGACACCATAGTACGGATAACCATAGAGGAAGACTAGTCGGGACGTCCCACCGCGAGAGGGCAGACGCATTGTTGATGGCGCGGAAGCGGCGGACGAACTCGCTCAGTTCTTGATATGACCGTCTGCCTTACAGGTCCATGTGCAGTCGCGCCATCCCGGGGCAGCCGATTTCAGCCTCGAAATCGGGATGGCGCTTCTCATCGACGATGGCGAAGCCGCATTTCTCGTAGGCCCGCTGCGCCGCCGTGTTGCCGATGAAGACGCCGACCTGGCCAAGGGCGTAGCCCAGCCCCCGCCCCTTCTGCAGTATCTCGTTGAGCAAGGTGTCTATGATCCCCCGGCGGCGGAACTCCGGCACCGTGGCAACGCTCTCAATAACCCATGCGCCTTCAGCGTTGTCCGGATAGCAGTGTACAATCGCGGCGACGCCCTTCGAGTTGTCGGCTCGCTTGCCTGCCATCACCCCCGGCTTCCCAAATACCTCCACAAGCGGCCCCGCCACGTCTGCCAACTCGGTGGGATCGTACCCGCTGAGGGCAGCGACGGGGCGTCCGTCCACCTCCGCTATGATGAAGTCTGAGTAGTAGAACATATGACGCGGCTCGGTTACCGTCAGATGTTCAAGGAAGGTAATACACTCGCTCTCGGGCCTTCCAACTATGACGTCCCACACTCCCCGCGGACAGTGCGACCGCCCCGCGGTGAAGATCACCCACCCCAGGAACGGAGCGTCATCGGCCACAGCCTGCCGGATTCTCACGTCCATCCGTGCTTACTCCCCCCTCTTGCCTCGCTTCACCGGGACTTCATCCGGCTGCTCGCTGAATCCTATGCACTGCTCGTAGAACCACTGGATGGCCGATGCCGACGCCGGGTCCTGCTCCTTGATGGTGCGAAGCAGCTCTTCCCAGCTCAGCAAGCCAATCTCCATCTGCTGAAAAGCCGGCTGAAACCACTCGTTGTACCACTGCTCCTTCTTCGCGCCGAAGTCCGTCACCCGCCGTTTCACCTTGCGCCCTATCGAGCTGCGGCTCACTCCCTTCTCGAAGACGCGACGGGCGAACTGCACCTGCGGCGCCACCACGTAGAAGGCGAGCCGCGGCACCTCCGCCGGTTGCCGCTTCGCGACACTCAACGCCTCAGCGACACACGCCACCGTGCGAGGGGCCTCGTCGAAATACTTCGCGCCAGCAGGGCCGGGCGACAGACCGTCGAATATCTTCGCCTCCACCACCACCAGATGTGTGGCGTCGGGCCGCAGCGACAGGTCGGCTGTGCCCGTGGTGGCGATGTCGAAATGCCCGATCACGGCGTCCACCTCGGCCGCCGGCTCCGTCAGCCGCGCCGCCTTCCCACCCCCGATGAAGGTCGTGGGCAGCAGCGCCTCGGAGAACCACCGCCCGCCCTCCGGCACCGCCAGCGGGTGTTCCGCAGCGGCACGCAGGGCGAACCACTCCAGCACCAGCCGCAGCAGCCACCTTGCGTTGAACATGCTCGTCGGAGGCAATACCGGGCTCTTGCCCGCACAGGACCGCACCATGGAGCCGATTGTCTCCGTCACCCATGCAGCCCCTTCTTCGCGGGCGGCCGCCCTTGGCCGCCCCGGGGCGCGCTCACGCGCCGGTCGCTTCGGACCGGTAATGGGGCCGATTCTCTTCCACGGAGCTTTCAC
>CAZCJS010000339.1:0-4144 GCA_964498775.1 uncultured Armatimonadia bacterium | reverse complement strand
CATCACTGAGGCGATTAAAATACTCAGAGTACCCGCCGACTCGCACGATCAGGTCGCCATGGCGTTCTGGATGCTCGATGGCGTCATTGAGAATCTCCTGATCCACCACGTTTATCTGCAACTGCATACCGCCGAGTTCGAAGTATGTGCGGATGAGCGCCTTGACATGCTCGCGGGCCTGGGGATCGTCGAAGAGCCGCTTCGTGAAGCGGATATTGGTCACCAGAGTCCCCGGAGCAAGCCGGTTCGGTACACGAGTCGCCGATTTCACCAGCGCCGTCGGCCCGGAAACATCGCGCCCCTGGAATGCTCCCGCCGAGTCACCTACCGGTGTGCCGGCAAGCCGACCATCTGGCAAAGCACCGACCTGCTCCCCGAACGGCCCGTAGGTCACAAACATCAGACAAGCACCAAGATACTTACCCCCGCGCCAAGGGGCATGCTTCAAAAATTGACGGAACGTATGCTCCGCGATCTCGGCGGCGAGGTCGTCCACATACGGATCGTCATTACCGAACTGGGGGCATTCCCCCAGGCGCCGATGAAGGTCCTCGTAACCCTCGAAGTTGGCTTCCAGCGCATCCAGCAACTCGCTCGCGCTCACCTGCTCCGTGTCATACACGACCTCCCGCACCGCCGCCAGTGAGTCGTAGGTGTTGGACAGTCCCGAGATGCTGATCACGCTCCAGTTATACCGCGCGCCACCGGCATTGAACTCCACCGCGTTGTCTATGCAGTCGTCTATGAGCAGGGTGCGAATCGGCTGTGGCTGCCAGGTGGCTTTGCTCTCCTGCCAGGCACTCACTTTGTCCGTCATCTCGAGTATCTCCCGGCTGATCTCCGCCTTCAGCCGCTCGACGAACTCCCCGAACGTCGTGCAATCCGCGAGGTGCCGGTGCAGGCTGTTTTCCACGCACAGCGCCAGGTTGTAGTAATCGTCCACCGACCCCACATTCGAACGTCCGTGGACCATCAGCTCCGTACAACCCCCGAAGGCCAGGTGCGGGATGTCATCTCTGGCCACCCCCAGATGCGCCTCATGAATCGCGCGCACGTATTCCTCCTCATTGTACAGCGCCGGAATCCCCGTGCCGCCGGATATCGTGTCCAGCGCCTGATCCCAAACCTCTTCCGGCGTATCTCTCCGCAGTCGCAGCGCCAGGTTCGGCCTGCGCCGGCCCTTCGCCGCCTCGATGCAGACCAGCGTCAGGTCATTGGCTCCCTCCCTCCCATCCACCGCTGTCCCGCCGATGGCCGTATTCCATCCATTGCAGATGTTGACATTATCAAACAGCCGGCCCACCCACGCGACCGCCTCTTCGCGCTCAAACTCGCCATTGGCCAGACCGTCGCGGTAGTATGGCCAGAGGTCCTGATCCAGTCGCCCCAGATCATCGCAGCCGTCAACATAATAAATGAAGTTTGTGCCCGCCAGCGCTTCGTAGAAGCCCTCGGCAGGCCCGAACGGCACCCGCCTCAGCGCCGCCAGTATCCTGTCCGCCGCCGGGTCTTCGCTCTGCGCCAACAGGTCACAGCAACGGCCATGCAGCGCGGCGATCCCATCGAGCAGCAACAGCAGCGCCTCATAAAACTCGACACGCTCTGCCTCCTCCCGCTGCTCCGCCGTGGCCCGGTGTCCCTCGATGCGCGCGCGGTAGCTGTCCAGGCCCTCCGCCAGCACCCGGCCGAAGTTGACGATGCTGTGCGTATAGCCCTGGACGCGCGGGTAGTCGGCGACTGCCTCCCGGAAGCGCTGCAGACATTCCGCGACTCGCTCATCCGTCGCCTCGATGATGCGCTCATCGAGCCGCTCGAGGCTGAAAACCATCGCCCCCGAGTAATGAAATGTCATCACCTGCCCGGACCCAAAAAACGTTCCGGAGCAAGGGTAGAACGCCTCGCCGCCGTAGTCCGGCAGCGGACACGTCTCGAAGAAGCGCTTTAGAGCCAGGGAGAAGCGCATCAGCGGCGACGCCTCGGGCCGCTGCATGTAGCCCGCGGCCATGAACTCTCCGGTCTGCTCCAGTAGCGACCAGTCAGTTTCGTTGTCCCTTACAGTCTGCATCGAATTGCTCCTCACACCAGTCGGCAAACCTCGGCTTAATCGCCTCACTCAACCCACGGGTCCGTTTCGTCCCCAAATTCGCTGCGCAATTCGGCCAGCCGCGCCTGCAGCACTCTCACGGTCTCCGCATAGCGCGCCTCACCATACACGTTCATCAACTCGTGCGGGTCTTCCTCCAGGTCAAAAAGCTCCCACTCCTGCGGCCCGGGCTCGGCCTTGTAATAGTATATCAGCTTGTGGCGCCTCGTGCGTACCCCGTAGTGCGCATAGACGTTGTGCCCGCCCTGGTGCATGAAATAGCGGTAGTACATGGTGTCCCGCCAATCGCTCGGCGTCTCTCCTGCCAGCAGCGGGCAGATGCTCGCGCCCTGAACCCGCTCTGGTATCTCCGCCTCCGCACACTCCAAAAACGTCGGCGCGAAGTCCACATTCAGGACGATATCCGCGTTTGTTGATCCCGCGGCGACTTCACCCGGATAGCGCACCAGCAACGGCATCCGTAGCGACTCCTCATACATGAACCGCTTGTCATACCAGTTATGGTCGCCCAAAAAGAACCCCTGGTCGGAGGTGTATATAACGATGGTGTTCTCCGTCAGGCCGTTGTCGTCGAGGTAGTCCAGCATCCGCCCGACGCCGTCATCAACCGCCGCCACACACCGCAGGTAGTCCTTGATGTAGCGCTGGTATTTCCAGCTTTTCAGCTCCCCGCCCGTCAAGCCCTCCGGCGGCGCAACCTTGAGGTCCTTCTCATCCAGGTCCCGGTCCACCCGCATCTCCGCTGCCGTCGCTGCCGCACCACGATTCGAGTAGTCATCATGGAATGTCGCCGGCTCCGGTATGTTCACATCCTCGTACATATCCGCATGCTTGTCATCCGGCTCCCAGCGCCGGTGCGGGGCCTTGTGGTGACACAGCAGGCAGAACGGCCGCTCTTCGTCACGCTGCTGGAGCCACTCCAGCGAGTAATCCGTAATCAGGTCCGTGACATAGCCCTCGCGCACCGAAGTCTCTCCCTTTCGAATGAACTCCGGATTGTGATAGAGGCCCTGGCCCGGCAGCACCTCCCAGTAGTCAAAGCCGGTCGGATCGCTCACACCTCCGTGCCCGAGATGCCACTTGCCGATGACAGCCGTCTGGTATCCGGCCTGCTGCAACAGTTTGGGAAATGTTATCTGCCGCCCATCGAACGGCTCGCCCAGTATCTCGACACCGTTGACATGGCTGTAAGTGCCGGTCAGGATCGTGGCCCGGCTGGGTGCGCAGATCGAGTTCGTGCAGAAGCAGTTGTCGAAACGCATCCCCCCCTCGGCTATCCGGTCAATATGCGGTGTCTGATTGATGTGGCTTCCATACGCGCTGATTGCGTGCGCCGCATGGTCGTCACTCATGATGAAAACGATATTGGGCTTGCTCATTGGCCTGACACTCCCTTAATCACGCTCTATGCATCTCGCTGGCACCGAAAGTAGCAGGGGTTTCATCCACATCAACTCCTTCTGAGGGACCGCTTGTCCATATATTTACACACTTAGGCACATAACACCTGCCCACCAGCCGCGATTCGCTGCCAGGTTCGCATGCAAACAGCCGCCGAGCTCCCATACCCCGGCGGCTGCGTTCAGGTCTCGGTGTGCTGTGCTGTCAGGCGAAGGCGACCGGGCCCAGTACCCGCTTCACCTCGGCCATACTGGTGACTCCTGCGATTACCTTCTGCGCCGCGTCATAGCGCATCGGCTGAATCTTGTGCGCCAACATCCGCTCGATGTGCTCGAGTTCGGTGCCGTCGGCGAGCATCTGGCGCACCTCATCATCCATCAGCCAGATTTCATGGACCGCCGCGCGCCCCCGGTAGCCGGTGTTGCTGCATTTCTCACATCCTCCCGGCGACCACACCTGGGCCGGCATCTGCTCTACCCCCGCCGCCTGGAGCCACGCGATGTCATTGGCCGTCGGCTGTTCCTCCTGCCGGCAGTCCGGGCAGAGCTTACGAATCAGCCGCTGTGCCAGTGCTCCCAGCAGCGTCTCGGCGATGAGGAAGCGCTCGGCCCCGACATCAATCATCCGCCGCAGCACTGC
>CAZCJS010000338.1:0-4151 GCA_964498775.1 uncultured Armatimonadia bacterium | reverse complement strand
CGTGTCTGTTATCTTGTCTCTGTGTGTGCTGGCGCTCTTAGTAGCCCTCCCATTTGCGGGCGCAGACATCGTGCTCAACGGAGGTTTCGAAGCGCCCGATGTGTCACCGAGTCCCTACATTGTGGCTCCTCCGGGCACAGTGGCGCACTGGACCATTACTTCTGGGTATGTTGACCTCGTGGATAAGAGTTGGTGGCTGCCCGCGGAGGGCGACCAGTCAGTTGACCTCAACGCCAACGGAGTGGCCGGGAGTATCCGCCAGGATCTCGTTACCGGCGTCGGCAACATCTACAGTATTGATTTTGCCTTGACCGGGAACTGGGGCGCGGGTCCTGATACCAAGACCATGCAGGTATGGTGGGACGGGAGCATGGTGCAACAGTTCGACATCACCGAGCCTGCCGGCTGGGATACTAAAACCGATATGGGCTGGCAGTACTACACAATTGGCGGCTTGCTGGCCACCAGTTCGTCCACGAGCCTGGAATTTGTCAGTCTCACCACCGGCACAACTGGGCCAGTCATTGACGATGTCAGTGTCACGCCCGAGCCGGGCACACTCGCGCTGATGGCAATTGGTCTCGCCGGCCTCGTAGCAGCTCGCCGTCGCCGCAAAAATGAAGAATAGCCCCGGACCTCTAAACTGAAAACATACAAAAGGCCTCGGATAAGATTCCGGGGCCTTTCTCTGTTGGCCTGCTCTATCTTCTCACGCCACCCTCAGTTGATGAGTGTGGCATCCCGCCCAATGCCCCACCGCGAGTTCTCGATGAGCGGGTCGGGCCGGCCGGGCTCATGGGCGTTCGCGTTCAACCATTCGTCAAGGTCGGCACACAACTCATCAGCCAACCCGGGGTTTTCCAGGGCCAGGTTGGCGGTTTCGAACGGGTCGGCGGCGAGATCATAGACCTCGGCCTGCACTCGATCGGTCCAAGCGCGATTGCCTTCCTCATCATAGTATCCGGTCAGGTCGGCCACGGCATCACCATACGTTCTCACCAGCTTCAACTTGCCCTTGCGCAATAGCCTCTGCGGCGCGCCGAGATATGCCCCACATGCCCCGACCAACCCATTCTCAGCACCGCCTCCTGTTATTGCCTCCACGAGCCCCGCTGTATCCGTGGCCGGCACATCGGGCAGGCCCAGGAGTTGCATCACGGTAGCCGCGACCTGAGTACCATGCACGGGTTGCTCAAACACTGGCGTCTGCTCACAGCCCGGCGCGAAGATGCACAGCGGCACATGCATTGTCCCCTGATACACGCCTCGCGCTCGCCAAGGATCCGGCCGCCCAAAATCAGTTCGGCCGTGATCGCTCGTCACGATCACCGCCGTATCCTCGCTGATATCGAGATCATCCAGCAGGCTGAATACCTCCCCCAGCTTCTCGTCAACGAAACGTGTTGCGCCATCGTAGGCATCAATCATCTCCCGGCCATGTGCCTCGATGTCGCTGAGCAAACCGCCACCCTTCACGTAGTGCTCACCTGACGCCGACTTCACTACCGGCAATTCCATTTCCCGGTACGGCTGCGTGTACGTATCCGGCTGAGTGAAGGGACCGTGCGGGTCCCAGTAGTGGACGAAGAGGAAGAAATCTCGTGCGTAGTGAGCCCGTAGCCATGGCAGTAGCTCGGCATTGATAGCCCCCGCGCGCGTCTGGTATGCGATGGGCTGGGCTGTGCCGGTCGCGTTCATCAGGTGCTGGTAGCCGCGCGCGAACCAATTCGGGTGACTCGCGAAGTTGATGAGGTTGTCAACGCCGGCGGTCAGCAGACCCGCGTCCCACACGCGCTCCGCCAGCGTCGGACATTCATCGTCAAGCTGGATAGTGTGGCAATTCGGCGCCGCCCAGGGATTGATTACGACACCGTGATTCAGCGGCAGTTTACCCGTCAACATGCTGGTGAACGAGGGCACCGTGCAGCAGAACGCCGATGTACAGTCGGAGAACAGCGTCGCCTCAGCCGCCAAGGCATCAATATTCGGGGTCGTCGGGCGCGGGTAGCCATAGCACCCCACGTGATCCGCCCGCAACATGTCCAGCGCGATAAGTATCAGCTTCTTGAACTTACGCATTTCCGTCTCCCCGCTCTGATTGCGCCCGCCTGGCAGCCCGCGCCGGCAGCTATCTGCGGATGATGGCGGCGCTCCAACCCTCCGCGATGCGCAGTTCGGTGTAAGTATTGCCGTCTATGGTTTTGAGGCGGGCGGCGAAATCGGTGACCTCAGCCCCCTCGTCATTGAATACATGCACCTCATGTTGCGAGCCATCGCCCCAGCCGAACATCCCACTCCGGTTTGTTAAAATCCGCTCTGCTCCGATGATGTAGCCTTCATGCAGCTCCAGTGGCGTGATCGGGAACATGTAGCTCGCGATGGTCGGGTACTGGGGGATGACGCGCTGGCTGTACCAATTATACACGCAGCCATAGTCGAGGGCCTTGACCATCCAGCGATAGGCATCCGTCCCGCTGCGTTCGGTGAGATGATCGCCGAGTGCCACGGGACTGTACAACAGTGTGCGCAGGCAGTTGCTGATGCTGCCGGTCTCGGTGAACGCTTGGTACTTGAGTTGCGCGTGGGTTCGTGTCTGCGGCATCCCATTGGTTACCAACGGCCCGTGGGCCATGATCCGCTCGATCAATTTCACCTGGAAAGGTAGCGAGATGAGACTGACTGAGCTTTTCAGCCGATTGATCTGCAGCGTCGAGGGATCAATGTCGGCGCTGCAACCGTCCCACGGCTCACCGTAATGGTACTTGTATTTGCTGTAGGCGATCTCATCCCAATAGACCGAATCGGCACCGATCTTGTCTATAATCACATCAATGTTCTTCGCGATCGCAGGTCCGAAGTCGTTATCCAGAGTCGGGTTGAAAATCCTCATATACTCAGTGCTATAGATGCCCTGGTCGCCCGTGCTGCGCAGCCGTCGGTCATCATAGTAGGCCTCCTCCGCACCGTCGCGCACATCCAGGAAGCAGTGGAAATACACGGAGAACATGACCTCCGGGCAGAGGCGCTTGAGCCGTTCGCGAAGCCCAATGTAGGAGCTGTGGTCAATCTCCTGGAAGGCTGTCCCGTGTGCCGATCGCCCCTTGTAGCGGTACCCTATCGAGGCACAGGCAATATCCAGGCCCTTGTTGCGGAGGAACTGGGTCAGCACATCGTCACTCCAACCGTCAACCAGTTGGCCGGGGCTGAGAAATCCGAACTGCCAGTTTAGCGTAAAGTTGGCGTCTCTGGCCCGGCGTGCCCCGTTGACGAAATCCCAGAAGTCCGGTCTTGCCGTCGGCAAGATCATCCACTCGGCGGTGTACTCGCTGCCCGGCCGCAGCACGAAGTCGTTGTCTGACAGCCCCAGTACGCCGCCTAGACACGAATTCGTGACATGCACCTGGAACTCATCGTTCAGAGGCAACATCCCCAGGCCGGCCCGCTTCGTGGTCGCAAAGCTCGAGGGGTTGCCCGATTCGCTTGCAGTCAGGTCTCCGGATGAGGGGCTGATGCCGGCCAGCCATGCCTTCTCAAAACGGTCTCCGAAGTCGCACGTGTGCCGCTGCATAACCGCCACATTATCCCGCGACAGATTCTTGAAGGTATCATAGACCACGATGTGCTCCGGCTTCTCCTCGATACGACGTGAATGGGTGTAAAGGTCAGATGACCCGGTGTACCACTTCCCGTCCGGTGAGGAAAAACGACTCTCGATGAGGAAGCGCTCGCCGGACACATCTACGACCAGCGTCGTCGCGTCAGTCTGCACCACAGTGTAATCCGTCCTCAAATCCTGCCTGGGAACGATGGTACTCAGCGGGCCGGTGGGAGCCGGCTGCTTCGGTGGAGGTGGCGGAGGCGGCGCTTTGACCCGGACCTCAAGGTCGCCCATTGCGATGTCACGGCCCGTGTCCGCACCGGTGAGGACCTGGATGTGCAGGGCGTTGTCACCGCCCACCAGCAGGTCAGTGACATCGAATTCCCACTCATGCGCCTTGACGCCGCCCATCAGACTGTAGCCGCTGCTCTTGTCGGCGGCAGTGAAATCCGGCCCGTACCAGATGTTCATCTCACCCGTGGGCGCTATCGAGGTGGCTTCCAGACCGACATTGCGCATCGAGCGCACCGGCCTATTACTGAGCCGCGAGGCC
>CAZCJS010000337.1:0-4156 GCA_964498775.1 uncultured Armatimonadia bacterium | reverse complement strand
GTGATGGTCTATCGGTAGAGGGGCTAAATTACGTCGGCCCGTCACGGTCCTCTTCACTCAGCCAGGCGCGAGAGCCAGCCGACCTTGTATGCGACCTTGCACTCGGGGCATTTCAGGTAGAGCTCCAAGTTGCTCGAGCGCGTGTTATTGGTGCGCCGTAAGAGCACATGGAAGCCCCCGTCATACCCACACTTCGGGCACGCCTCAAACGAATCTGTAACGGCTGCGTACTCAGCCTCCTGCACTGGTCATCCCTCCTAATTATGCTACAGAACTGCCGGTTGACGAAAATCGGCGCAACCGAGATCGGCTGCGCCGGATGGCTGGATCGGATTGGTCAGTGTGCTTCCCCACTTGCATCCGGGCTACTGCGCTATGATTCGGCCGGTGCCCGGGTAGGTGAGCGAGGACTTACTCGATACATAGGTGGTCAGGGCCTCCAGCAATGACTGTGTGCTAGGGTCGCCGGCCATGTTCGAAGCGTCGAAGATAGTGAAATACCCTGAGCCGCCCTTTGCCAGCGAAAGCGGCATTACCACGCGGTACTGGGTACCGGCGTTGAGGGCTGAGGAACCGACAGTGACCGAGGTCACACGGCTGTTGCGATTCCCGTCCGGGTTGTACTCTACCTGGATTCCGGACACCTGGAGGAAACCGTTGTTGGTACCGGGTAGGCGAGACAAGCTCTTGTTGAGCGCGTCCAGCACCTGCGCGCCGCTCAGATTGGACACCACCCACACCTCGTCGGGGTTCTGCAGGAGACTCTGCAACTGAGCTTGTGAGACGTTCCCGGCCGGGATGGTCCCGGGCTTGCAGGACACGGCCGGGAGAAAAGCGATGCTCGCTCCCGAAGCGGAGCGCAAGGCGTCCGCCACTAAGTCCCCGAAGCCCACCTCCTGTTTTCCGGCGTCCACTGACGTGATCGGTGCACCGGCAACCGTGTCCGCGAGGACAAGGCCGCCTGCTGCCAGCAAGGCCAAAGCAAGTACAAGGATTCTACGTGTCTTCATCGCCATCATAGTCGCCCCCTGCAACTTCTGATTGCAAGTACGCAAGTATGAATCTGTCGAGGTCTCCGTCGAGCACTGTCTCGACCTGAGAGAACTCGAGATTTGTACGGTGATCCTTCACCATCGTGTACGGCTGCATCACATAAGATCGTATCTGGCTGCCGAAGTCAATGTCCATACGCTCGCCCCGCAGTTCGGCCAACTCCTGCTGCTGCTCGCGGCGTTCGCGCTCATGCAGGCGCGATACCAGAAGCTGCATGGCAGTCCGCCGGTTGGCGAGCTGACTACGTTCGCTTTGACATTGTACCACAATTCCTGTAGGCAAGTGCGTGATTCTCACCGCAGAGTCAGTTTTGTTTACATGCTGGCCACCCGCGCCGCTGGCATGGTAAGTATCCACACGCAACTCCTCCGACGGCACCTCGATGGTCTTGTCGCTCTCCTCGATCTGCGGAATGACGTCCACCGAGGCAAAGCTGGTATGGCGGCGTTTTGCCGAATCGAATGGTGACAATCGCACGAGACGATGGACGCCGACCTCGGCTTTCAGATAACCATACACACGAAAGCCCTCAACGATGGCGGTGGCATTGCGGACACCTGCTGCATCACCATCGAGCGAAGCCACGATTGTGAACGACCAGCCGCGGGTCTCAGCATATCTCTGGTACATCCGCAGCAGCATTTCCGCCCAATCGCAGGCCTCGGTGCCGCCGGCTCCCGCATTGACCGACAGAATCGCGGAGTTGTCATCATACTTGCCGCCAAAGAGAAGTTCTGCCTTCAGTTCGTCCAGTTTGATGGCTGCGGCCTCATAGCCCTGGCTGATTTCGGCTTCGAGTTCCGGTTCGTCCTCTTCTATGGCTAACTGAGCCAGCACCTGGAGGTCATCGAGTTTGCTCTGGAGTTCATCCCACGGCTGCACAGTGCGTCGCAGGTCAGACAGCTTCTTCATGTACTCCTGTGCAGCATCAGGTTGGTCCCAGAAATCGGCGGCCTCAGTCTTGGCCTGCATCGCAGCGATTCGCTCTCTGCGTGCGGCCAAGTCAAAGGCGATTCCCCATTTCATTGAGCTCCTCAAGAGCCCGATCTAGGCGCTGCTTGACTTCCAATAGCATTTTGACAGATCCTTCCCTTTGTCGTATTAGACATCCACTACTGGCAATAGTTCATATTATTGCATGGGCTATTGAGTGCATTGTCGACTCTTTAAGTACACGACAAGGCAGATGGTGTTTATGATGGCGGCTCATCTCTTGAGCATGCAGCATTTTTTGTACTTCTTGCCGCTGCCGCAGGGACACGGATCATTGCGTCCCGGCTCCTTCTCCGCCACATAGGTGCCCCCGGGCCGGGTGTCATGCATCGGAGCTGCAGGGTCCTCGCCTCCGTCGGTGATACTCACCGCCTCTTGGGTGGCCTGCAGGTCTCGCACCTGCGTACCGGCGTCCTCCATCGCCTCGGTACGGCTGAAGGCATACTGCGTCACCCGCCGGGCCACGATAGCCCTCATCTCATCGAACCTCGCGGAAGCCTCGCGCTGGTATTCGACCAGCGGATCGCGTTGAGCGTGTGCGCGTAGATGGATACCCTCACGCACATCATCAATTGCCAGCAAGTGTTCCATCCATGTCTTGTCAACAGCGACGAGCAACCAGCCGCGCTCCCAAGTGCGGAATTGACGGTAACCGATTTCGCCAGTGCCCTGTGGCGGTGGTGTTCGCACCAATGATATGAGCGCCTCAGCGAGCGCTTCCTTGGCATCGGCGATGACTGCCAACTGCTCGTCGGCGAGGCGGGCAATAACGGCTGGGTATTCCTCGAGAAGTGCATAGACGAGGCCGGGGATATCCCAGGGGTCGGTTTTCGCGACGTTCTGAGCATATTCGGCTGTCAGTGTCGCAATTTGCTGCTTCAAGGATTCTTCTTCCGGCGCCTCGGCATCTTCGAGTTGTCCGCGCGTCGGCTGCTGGAGGCCGACTTTTTCGTGCTCCGCCTTTTGCGGCAGCCCCGCGATTTCCTCGTACGCAGCGAGGGTCCGCGCCACAAGCCACTGCTCGCCCTCACCGTCAGCCACAACAGCCCGTAACCGCTCAATAGCCAGTCGTGGTCGCAGGTCATGTATGAAGCCGAAGAGCCACCCTTCGAGGGCGGGCAGATCCCACTGCTCGCGCGGGATCTGCTTGTCGGCGAAGTGGTTGACGCCCTGGATTATGCGGGTGTCCAGCAGCGCATATTCGCGGTCCTCATAGACCTGGACTGCCAGCGCCGGAATAACGTCATGGAGTTCTCGCCAGTCTATGGTGTACACACCTGAGAGGCCGAGGTCCTCGAGCGCGCCGTCGTAGAGCTCACCGACTGCTCTGGCGACGTCTATCAGGCGTGATGTGCTAACCGTGCCGTCGCTATCGGAAAAGCGGGCCATGACGGCGTCTATGTCGTTTCGGACTGTATCACGGGCCATCTGCTGGGCGCGTTTGCGATCCATCGAGCGATTGAGTTCTGCATGTGGCTCGGCGACTTCCCGCAGGCGAGCCGCAATGTCCTCGCCTTCTTCTGCAAGTCTAGTCAGATAGAGTTCAGCCAGACGCATGGACACGCCGGTTGCGGCAATCTCGACATCGGCCTCCGCATCCGCCTCCGGTGGGGTTCCCACGACTCTGCGGACGCGTTGGTAGAGTGTTTCGAGGTCCCATTCTTCCGACGGCTGATTCTCAGGCGCAAACATGTCAAGCACGTTCTGGACGGTGGTGCGGATCATGCGCTCGATACTTGAGTGCACGTTTTCCCCGTCCAGGACGCGGCGACGCTGCTGATAGACGACTGAGCGCTGAGTGTTCATCACGTCATCATATTTGAGCGTGTTCTTGCGCATGCCCATGTGTCGCATCTCGACCTTCATTTGGGCGCGCTCGAGCGTTTTGGAGACCAGTCTTGCGGCCACGGGTTCCTCTTCGGGCCAGCCGCCAATCAATGCGCCCACGCGCTCCGGTCCGAAGAGCTTCATGAGGTCGTCTTCAAGGGATACGTAAAAGCGCGATGATCCGGGATCTCCCTGGCGACCGGAACGCCCCCGCAACTGATTGTCAATGCGACGGCTCTCGTGACGCTCACTGCCGATGACGTGTAGGCCCCCAAGCTGCTTG
>CAZCJS010000336.1:0-4201 GCA_964498775.1 uncultured Armatimonadia bacterium | reverse complement strand
GAAGAAATTGCGGATGTCCTCAGCTTCCTGGTGAGATCCCAGGGCGGAGCACTGAATGGGGCAATTATGCCGCTTTTTGGCGGCCTATGACCACTATGCGTAGTACGCACGAGCTAGCTTGGTAAAACTCAGGAAATTTGCGGCCCAATACCGTAGCATACGTGACTGCAGGGGCCCATTCGGGAAGCTACATTCTATTGGTAGTAGAGACAGACGTAATTTCTGGCGTAATGGGCTTTCTAATGCCCATTATGGAGCGCGTGGCAATTCTGGCCTGAGGAGGGCACATAATGTTCTTAGAGAGAATCCATTCGTCGGGCTTGGCTCACATCTCTTACATTGTAGGCGATGGCGGCCAGGCTGCCGTTATTGATCCCCGCCGCGACTGCGAAATCTATCTAGATGTCTGCCGGCGGCAGGGCGCTCGTATTACCCACATTTTCGAAACTCACCGTAATGAGGATTTCGTTGTCGGCTCGGGCGAACTGGCGCGTCTGACCGGGGCTGCGATCTTCCACGGCGAGCAGCTCCCTTTTGAATATGGCAATCCCGTCACCGAGAATGACATTTTCGATCTCGGCAGCGTTCGGCTCGCGGTGCTTAGTACTCCGGGCCATACCGATGAGAGCATTTCTATTACTCTCGCTGACGCAAATTTCTCGCCGGAGCCGATTGCAGTATTCACGGGTGATACGCTCTTCGTAGGGGATGTGGGCCGCACCGATTTTTTCCCCGAGCGCGCCAAGGAGATGGCCGGACTCCTGTATGAGAGTATTTTCGGGAAGCTCCTGCCCTTGGGCGATCATGTCATAGTTTTCCCGGCCCACGGGGCTGGCTCGGCGTGTGGCGGCAACTTGGCATCCCGCGAATTTTCGACCATCGGGTACGAGCGCAGGCATAATCCAGTCCTTCAGTTGACAGACCGCGACAAGTTCGTGGAGTTCAAGGGCGCCGAGCAGCACCATATGCCGCCCTATTTTGCCCAGATGGAGAAGCTCAACCTCCAGGGAACTTCATCCCTCGGTGGCCTGCCCGAGCCGCTGCCGTACGGGGCAGACGAGTTTGCCGAAGCAATTGACAAGGGGATGTTCGTACTCGACGTGCGGAGTCCCGAGAGTTTCGGAGGCGCGCACATCCCAGGCAGCTTGGCCGTTCCTCTGGAACTAATACCCCAGTTCGCCGGATGGTTTGTGCCTTACGATGTCCCTATCGGACTGGTTGTTGAGAGTGCCCAGCAAATCCAGCCTGCCGTGCGATATCTGATCCGACTGGGTTTCGAACAGGTGGAGGCCTGTCTCGAAGAAGGCATGCACGAGTGGGAAACCAACGGCCGCGAATTCGCGGGCATTCCCCAGGTCCATATCATGGAAATAAAGCGCCGCCTCGATGAGAACGAAGAATTCACTCTACTTGATGTGCGCGATGAGGCTCAGTTCGATGCCGGCCATTTGCGCGGTGCTCATAATATCTACGTTGGTGAATTACCCCACCGTTTAGATGAAATCCCGGAGCACCGTCCTATTACCACCTTTTGTGGTACCGGGCACCGGGCCATCATTGCGGCCTCGCTCATAGAGCGCAATGGCTATGAACAGGTCGAGAACTGTCTCGGCTCGATGGCTGCCTGTCGCGCGACCGCGTGTCCGTTGATAAGGCAAGAGTAGGAGGTCCTGAGAATGTACACAAAAGCGCGTGTCGCTTTCCTGGTACTGGTGTTAGTCGCTGTTGTGCTGCTGAGTTTTCTGACGCCCGCCAGGTGGTCGCCCTACACCGCCGGGGCTGTAATCGGTATGTTGTGTTGGCTGACATTTCTCATCTCCGACAAAGAGCTGGGTGTTTCTGCCACTTACGTTCGCATCTCGGGATTCATCGCCCGCCTGCTTCACAAACAGGCGGTGGACGACAACGAGTATTACCAGGACACAGGCGTGAAGCTTGACTGGCAGATGATGTTGTTGCTGGGGGTATTCCTCGGTGCCCTCGTCTCAGCCGTTGGCTCAGAGTCGTTTCACATGCACTGGGTCCCGGGCCTCTGGCAAGACGTGTTCGGGGACGCCGTAGTTCCCCGTCTGCTGATTGCATTTGTCGGTGGCGTCTTCGTGGCGCTGGGTGCCCGATGGGCCGGCGGCTGCACCAGCGGCCAGGGCATCACCGGAACATTGCAGATGTCGGTGGCCGGCTGGCTAGCTGCTATCTGTTTCTTCATTGGTGGCATTATCACCGCCACCATAATATACGGCTCAGGAGGTACCCTCCAGTGAGAAGTGACGCTTCCGGTACAAATCGCGATGAGTTGCTCACTGGTCTCAGTTTCGGCCTGATCTTTGGTTTGGCCCTGCACAAAGCCGGAGTCACTGACTACGATATCATTCTGCGCACGCTCTTGCTGCGGGATATGTTAGTTCTCAAAGTCATGATGACCGCGGTGATCGTCGGAGCAATCGGCATCTATGCCCTCCGCGCGATGGGATTGGTGCGCCTTCACATTCGTGAGGCTGCGGTCGGCAGTAACGTCATCGGTGGTCTTATCTTCGGGCTAGGCTTTGCCTTGCTCGGCTACTGTCCGGGGACTGCGGTGGGAGCCGTGGCCGCAGGGCACTTGGATGCCTTCGTCGGCGGAATCATTGGAATGTTGGTGGGTTCATTGCTATTCGCCCAGGTATATCCGCACCTGAAGTGGCTGTTCAGAATCGGCTACATTGGCGACAAGACTCTCTGGCAGATTCTCAGCGTCAATCCTTGGACGGTTGTCTTACCAGTGTGCGGAGTGCTTGTTGTACTTATGTGGTACTTGGAGACAATCGGCCGGTGAAATGGACAAAGCCGCACCATCGCTCATTAGGCTAAGGATGACAAAAAAT
This sequence comes from uncultured Armatimonadia bacterium, assembly GCA_964498775.1. Classification (GTDB taxonomy): domain Bacteria; phylum Armatimonadota; class Zipacnadia; order Zipacnadales; family UBA11051; genus UBA11051. Next base: position 1,340 of record CAZCJS010000336.1, on the reverse strand, counting down.
GAAAGTGAACATCATCTTCTACAGCATGTTCGGACATGTCTATCGGATGGCCGAAGCCGTCGCGCAGGGGGCTCAGGAGGTTGAAGCTGCTGAGGTCGGTTTGTTTCAGGTTGAGGAAACTCTGACGGATGAGATGCTGCTACAGACCGGAGCGGCGGAAGTTCGTACGCAGTTTGCTCACATCCCAGTCGCGACTGTGGATCACTTGGTGCAGGCGGATGCGATCATTTTTGGCACGCCAACTCGTTTCGGGAATATGTGTTCGCAGATGCGCGCTTTCCTGGATAAGACGGGACCCCTATGGACGGCAGGAGCCTTGATCGGGAAGGTAGGCAGTGTGTTTACTTCTACTGCGTCGCAGCACGGTGGACAAGAGACAACTTCAGTTTCTTTCATGTTCACCTTGCTACATCACGGCATGATAGTAGTAGGCGTGCCCTATTCTGAGCAAAGACTTTTGAATGTCGCAGAGATCACCGGCGGCACACCCTATGGAGCCTCAACTATAGCCGGCGCCGATGGCAGTCGCCGGCCTACTGAAAATGAACTGGCCATTGCTCGCTTCCAGGGGCAACATGTGGCTGAGGTAACAAGTCGCCTGTTGAGCTAGAAATCATCAATCTCGCCGTGCGTGACGGAATCACTATTAAGCGTCCAATTGCTATCAAATGAACTGGTTTGAGAACCTTCATCCTGTAATCCAGGCTCTGCTTGCGACGGGATTCACCTGGGCGCTGACGGCACTGGGCGCCGGCGGTGTCTTTCTCGCCAGACAGCCGAGCCGTAGGATCCTGGATGCGATGCTGGGGTTCGCCGCCGGCGTAATGATTGCTGCCAGTTACTGGTCGCTACTGGCTCCGGCCATTGAGATGTCGGAAGGCACCGGCCTTCCCGTTTGGGTTCCGGCGACAGTGGGATTCATGTTGGGTGGAATCTGCCTGTGGGGAATTGACAAGCTGCTTCCCCACCTCCATCCGGGCTTCACTTCCGATCAGGCGGAGGGGCTGCCTACCACCTGGCGACGCAGTACTCTTCTGATTCTCGCCATAACGCTGCACAATATCCCCGAAGGACTTGCTGTCGGAGTTGCATTTGGGGCGGCTGCCGCTGGTATTCCCGCCGCCACACTCACAGGTGCGATCGCGTTGGCCCTGGGCATCGGCATTCAGAATTTCCCCGAGGGGCTGGCGGTGTCAATGCCTCTACGCCGTGAGGGGCTATCACCCCTCAAGAGCTTCTGGTATGGGCAGTTATCGGGAATAGTCGAGCCAATCGCCGGCGTTCTCGGGGCGGCCTTAGTCCTGCTGATGAAGCCTCTTCTACCTTATGCACTGGCTTTT
>CAZCJS010000335.1:0-4234 GCA_964498775.1 uncultured Armatimonadia bacterium | reverse complement strand
GCAGCAGCGCATCGGCCATGCAGTCGTCCAGTGTCTTACTAGTCGTGAATTGCCCCAATCAGTTCCGCCGCTTGCCGCCGCTGTTCGTGCGCCGGACGCACGAGGTGGGCGAGTTGCTGCCGGAGCTGTATCTGCACGGCTTGTTTGAAGGCGATGTCGCCCTGGCGTTGTGAGCGCTGCTGGGCGATGAAGCTGTGCTGTCGGTCAGCACGGTGGCGCGGCTGGAAAGCAAGTGGCAGGCGGAATTGGCGTTATGGCAGTCGATCAGCATGAACACTGGATGGAAGGGGGCCGCTACCTGAACATGCAGCTGCTGGCTGAGCACCGTAAGAAGCAGTTGAAAGTCGAAGCCGCAGCCTGAAGACCAAACAACACCAGTTCAACCAGAGGGGCATACCAAAGATTGAATGTGCAGAAGAGTATGGACATAACTACGAAGCGACTAGCCGGACCGACGGGGTGCATCATGCCCGCCGCCCTGTGACGCCGTGTAAGACTGGCCTCAAGCCGAGCATGGGGGGTTGCTCAAGCGTACCACTAGGCCGCGCCAATCGCCTCGCCGAGCTTCTCCAGCACCGTCACCTGTGGCGAGCCGTCGCCCGGCTCGCGGTGACGTGCTGTTGCCTCCGCCTCAACAAGTGGGATACCCTCGGGGATCAGTGAGATGGTGTCCGGACGGGCAACACCGACATCGTTGGTGCCCGCCTGCCACCAGTCGCGAATGGCGGTCAACATCTGGTGCCCTTCAGCGGCTCGCTCCAAGCAACCCGGGATGATCGGCTTCAGTGGCGTGCAGATGTTCCCGCCCCAGAGCACCTCGTCAAGCATGAAGCGGTTGTAGCGCAGGGCATGAACCAGCGCGCGCTTGTAGTACTCCAGCGCTGCCGCAAAGCCAGTTCCCCACTCCGGCACGACACCGTTCCAGGCCGCATGGCCCTGGGTCAGCCGGAGTGAGGCAAGATGGTCGTTGTACTCGTACTGCTGCGCCAGCGCCTCCGCTTCGGCCAGGTGGCAAGGGATGGCATCATACTCGCCGAGAGCGTACTTCGCCCGAACGAGGCCGGTTAAGGCGAGGCATTCGAAGTAGAGACGCCCACGGTACGTGGGAGCGAGGCTCGCCTCGTAGTGACCCGTTGCGGCCGAATGATCACCGCCAGCCTCGCAGGCGAGACCAAGCCAGGCGAGAGTCTCGCCGATCGCATCACTTCGTATGTACGAGCTGCATGTCGACACAATATCGGACAGCTCATTGCGGGCTTCTTCGGCGTATCCCAGCCGCAGCTCGATAGCGCTCCTAACTCTCCGAATGGTTGCGGCATCCGCCTTGCTCGGCGGCCGCGCAGCAACCGCGGCGCTAAGCTCCACTAACAGTGCGCGGGTCTCACATTGCCTGTTCTGGAACGCCAGGGAAAGAGCCAGCGACAAAAACACATACCAGTTGACTTCGTCAAGGCCCCGGACGATTTCCCAAGCCCTGCGCTCGTCCAGTTCCACCTCACGGTAGCGCCCGGCATAGACGCGAGGGTAGCCGTGTGCTATGGTGACACGTACTTCCAGGTAAGTCCCAAGTGCTGCCTGTGGCAATGCCGCCCTGGCTCGGGTGTGCACCGCTATCATGCCGGGCCAGTTGCCCAGTATGGCATCGCCGAACATGACCGCGTCACACCCGCTGATCACAGTAGCCGCGTCATCTGAAGTGTCACAGCACTCGAAGTATTTTGCTGCCCAAGATCGCGCGGTCGCCCAATCACGCCGAAGATAGCCAACTATGGATAGGGCGTGGTAAGCACGAGAGATATTGCTGTCAACAGGGACACCCAGAGAGAGGCTATGCTTCGCCGCCTCTTCGGCCTCCGTTAGCCGTTGTGGCGATTGTCCCCGCTCCCGAATCGCTATCAGCAAAGAGAGGGAAGCCAGGGAGTAAGCCTTTGTTTTCCCATCCGCTTGCGGGGCCTGTGCTAGACTGCGGTATATGTCCTCGGCCTGATCAGATTGTCGGCTCGACTCCTTGATCCGACCACGGTAGTAGAGCAACCAGTCGCGGCTTGCTGACCTCTGCAGATTGGCTTCCCCCACCTCAGTCACAAGCCGCGCCCGATAATCCGGCATGCTGAGCCGTGAGAATTCCTCAGCGATTTCCGCGAATAGCTCAACACCGGTCTCCTCGTCGGCCCGGACTGCATGATACACCGCTTCGATCTTCAAATGGGAGCGCGCCTCAGGTGATGGTGCTTTGCCAGACTGCTCCAATAAGTGATCTGCCAGCCGCCGGTGGACATCATCGACCCACTCCTCGCGCTTGAGAGACCCCAGCACCAACTCTCGTACACGGCTGTGGATCACCCACCGTTTCTCGTCTGTCTCGTCGTCGATCTCATCAACGAAGGAGTACCGCGTCAGCCGGCCTCGCAACTCCCGGATCCCCCCTTTATTCCGCCACACAGCCTGCAGCACATCCTCAGTCAGATAGCGCGGAACGCATGCATACTTGATGAGTTCCCCATCCTCGCCTCTGACCTCGCGCAGCAGCCGGGAAAGGAGAACATCAGCCAAGATCTCCTCGGTCTCGCCGTGCAATTCCAGGAGATCGCGTGAACCTGGAGGTAGGACATCTGCCAGCCGATCATGCAAGGGACGGGGCAAGTCTGTCCAGATGGCCTCGTGGAGTTGATCAATACTGAGGGGCGTTCTCTGCTTTCGCGCTAATGCAGCCACGAAGTCAGTCGCCAGACCTAGATGGAGTGGAAAGCCATTTGTCAGCCTGACCAGTCCATCCAGCAGGTCATCACGGAGCTCCCACTCTTCCACCTCCGCCCGCTGAACGAGATAGCTGCGACATTCTTGTGTCTTCAGGTTCTCCAGACGGACGTGCAGGAGATTCTCCCCCTCGATCCAGGGGACGTCGTCGTCTACATGACGCTCTTCCATACTCGATGCTTGGTCCCAATACAGTCGCTGTCGTCCACCTATGACCAGGAGTACTGTGCCTATGCTGTGCTCAGCGAAGTCACGGATGAACCGGTCACCCCAAACGACGTTTGATGTCTGCAGGTCCTCAAACGTGTCGAGAAAGATCACCGGCCGCAGAAAACGCCGCTTCTTTCTCTTGCATGCTGCCTTGAAGGGGGCCCCCAGATCTTCGGCCAAGGCCAGTGGCAACTTCTGTAGAAGATCTTCGACCTCCAGTGAAAGCAGTCCCTGAGGGTCCCGACCGGCACCCTTGAGCGTTGAGTAGATTTTCCACGCCGCCTTCGCTACCGGTATGACGCCCCCGACGCCAGTAGCGCCCATCACCACCCCCGCCATATCGACCATTGGCGCGCCGTACTGTGCCAGGAAAGAGTCGTCGTGTGGCTGCCACTTGCGCCCGGTCCGCCGCAATTCCAGCATGCTCATCACTTGCAGGAAACCCTTGAAGAAGGGCCCCAGTCCAGTTTGTGCCAGACCGTTGGCAATCTCCAACAAAGCGGTCTCTGGGTTCACGTAGCGGCCCTGGCTGCTCGACCTGTCAAAGTCGATGCGCACGCAGGGAATCCGTGCAGCCTTGCACACCCCATACAGTTGCCCCAAGAGAGCACTCTTGCCTTGCCCCCCGATGCCATGGTAACAGACTACCGGTGGTGGGGCGTCTGCGCCAGAGTCGAGGTAACCTCTGAACTCGGCAATTGCCTCTTCACGACCGACGAAGAGTTCGCGTTCGGCAGCCTCTTTCGTCGGTCTGAGCGTACCGGATCGGCGACCCATGATTCGCTCCTTCAGATTGTCTACCACGCCTACCCAAATGCAGCCGGCAGCATCGAGCCGGTGCTCGTGGCGCAGCTACTTCGTGCGGTCTATGGCCCGTTGGCCTCCCCAGCGCGCTATGATCTCGTCATCATAGCGGTCCGCAGTGACCACCACCGCCATCACTGAGGCCTTGAGTTCACTCTTATCGGCTGACGATCCGACTATCGTGTGTTCAAAGAACACATCATCATCGTCGTCCAGGCCGAAGGCACCGAACCGCATGGAATCGTTCTCGCGGAGTAGATACCGTGCGAACTCGAGCGTAACCTCAACATCCGTAACCACGTATGCGCGAGTACAGATGGTAGCATCATTCTCCCCCCATGGGTAGATGCTCGAGAATACTACCACAGAACCCACCGCAACAGCGAACGACGGGTCCTTGTCTGACACGTGAGCAAATTCGCCGAAGATCTCCTTCATCCATGGCACAACCTTCTCATAGCAC
>CAZCJS010000334.1:0-4237 GCA_964498775.1 uncultured Armatimonadia bacterium | reverse complement strand
CGGAGAATCTGCCGCAGGACTACATCAAGGCGCTGATCAAGCCGGACAACTGGAAGAAGGCGGCGCAGAAAATGAGGGGGAACTGACCATGTCAGACACATTCGGATGGAATGATGAAATTGAAGAAGGTAGCGGCTTTACGCTGCTGCCGGAAGGCCCGGCGGCGTTCACGGTGAAGGAGTTTTCCCGAGAGCGCAAAGAGATGGGCAAGCTCGGAGAATGCAACGTTGCGGTGCTGGAGTTGGAATGCACGTCTGACGAGGACGGCGAAACGGCCGATGTGACCTGCAATCTCCCTTTGCATCGCAAGGTGCAGTTTAAGCTGTTTCAGTTTTTCACGGCGATTGGTCAGCGTCAGCACGGCGCAGGTCCGCTGAAGCCGGACTGGAGCAAGGTTGGCGGAGCCAGCGGCCGCTGTCTGCTGTCAACACGAGAATGGACCGGACGTGACGGCGCGACAAGGTACTCCAACGAAGTGGAGCGCTTCCTCGATCCCGAAGTCGACGATTCTGGATTTTCCTTCTGACTGGCTTATTAACCCGCAGGTGGGGCGCGCATACCGATCACGCGTAGGACTTCTATGCAACTACGACCGTACCAGGAAACGGCCGTCAAGAGTATCAAGCAGGCGTGGGATGCTGTTGACAAGACGCTGCTGGTTCTGCCGACCGGTACCGGCAAAACGATTGTGTTCAGTCATTTGGCTCGGGATATCGTTGCCGACGGCGGGCAGGTGTTGATACTGGCTCACCGCGACGAGCTCATCCGGCAGGCGGCGGACAAACTGGCGGCTGCGACCGGCATCGGATGCGCGATTGAGAAGGCGGCGGAATGCGCCCACGATTCGCTGTACCGCGTGACGGTTGCCAGTGTGCAGACGCTGACCAATCCTACCCGTCAGGCACGGTTTGGGATGACCACTACACGCATATCATTGTGGATGAAGCGCACCACGCGCTTAGCGACAGCTACCAGCGGATCTTTGATTACTTTGCCGGGGCCAAGGTGCTGGGTGTGACGGCAACCCCGGACCGGGGCGACAAGCGCAACCTGGGCTTGTTTTTCGAGTCGCTGGCATACGAGTACACGTTGCCCCAGGCCATCACGGAGGGCTACCTGTCGAAGATCCGCGCGCGGACGATCCCGCTGGAGATCGAGCTAGGAAAGCTGGATATACAGGCCGGCGACTTCAAGGCGGCGCAGGTCGGCAGCGCCCTTGAGCCTTACATTCCGAGAATCGCCGCCGAGATCGCGGCTAACTGCCGGGATCGGAAAGCGCTGATCTTCGCGCCGCTGTGCGATACGGCCCAGCGCATACAGGCGGCGGTCCAGGCAGCCGGACTTGACTGCTACTACTGCTCCGGCGAGGACCGCTCAAAGATTGAGGCCTTTGAAACGCATGCCCCCGGTTGCGCGATGGTCAACGCTATGCTGCTGACCGAGGGATACGATCACCCGCCGATTGACGCGATATGTGTACTGCGCCCGACCAAGGTTCGCAGTCTTTACGCTCAGATGGTAGGCCGCGGGACCCGGCCCCTACCCGGCAAGGATCACCTGCTGCTGCTGGATTTCCTCTGGCACGTGGAGCGGCATCAGCTTTGCCGGCCGGCGCACTTGGTCAGCGAATGTGACGATGTAGCTCGCAAAATGACCGACAAAGCCGAAGCGGATGCCGGGGGCGAGGACATGCTCCTTGATGATGCGGCGATCGAGGCGGCAAAGCGGGAAGTGGTCGAGGAAAGGGAGGCCGCACTGGCCAAGCAGCTTGCAGAGATGCGCAAAAAGAAAGGCAAGCTGGTCGACCCGCTGCAATACGCCATGAGTATTTGTGCCGAGGACCTGGCCGACTATCAACCGCAGTTTGCGCATGAGATGGGACCGCCGTCTAACAAGCAGGTGGAGGCCCTGGAGAAGGCCGGCATCTATCCGGGCGACATCACCAATCAGGGAATGGCATCACTGCTGCTGGACCGCCTGTCGCAGCGCAAGACGGCGGGATACGCGACCCCAAAGCAGGTCCGTTGTTTGGAGCGGTTCGGCTTCAAGAATGTCGGCAATTCGACGTTTGCCGAAGCAAGCAGAAAAATCACACGGATTGCAGCCAACGGATGGCGGCTGCCGGATGACTTTGTCAGGGAATTGGAGGGGAGATGACAGCATTTGACATTATCGAAAAACGGTTGAGGGAAGACATGGTGCCCGGACAGATGCACGGCACGCTGCGGGACATCGGGAGGACCGCGGGAGGATATGCCGCATCAGGGGCATTACGGTCGGGGGATCTTGCGGCGCTGACACGTATTGTCGAGCAACTGAGTGTGAACCCGAAAGAGGGCGTGCAGAAGTTTGAGCAGGCGGTCGAATATGGCCGCTCGCAGCCGCTGATATGGGAGGATACGCCGCAGACAACGGGTGGAGCGTTTGGCTGGGACGATACGATTGAGACCACCCAGCGACCGATTGTCGATGTGCACTGGGTCGAGGATGCAGACCTTCCGGCGCCCACCGACGATTGGCAGCCGGGCGACATGATTCGGTACCTCCAGTTGATGTTCCAGAGTGACGAGCATGTCGGAATTGTGGCATCAGCCTGGTATGACGAGACGAAAGAACGCTGGCTTCCAAAGAAGGGCGTTTGCGGGCGCACGGCGGGAGAACTGATCGAGGCCATGCAGGAGTCCGGCGGTGATGTGGGCGCGGTGATTGGCGATGTGAACCCGGCGGTCGGGGCATGGGTGCGTGTGAATCCGCTGGACGGTCAGGGCGTCAAGGATGCCAACGTGACGGCATTTCGTCATGCCCTACTCGAGGCGGACGAAGGGGACCTGGGCAAGCAGCTGGCGATCATCCAGGAGCTTGAGATTCCGTGTACGTGCATCGTACACAGCGGCGGGAAATCGGTGCATGCCCTGGTCAGGGTCGATGCAGACACCTATGAGGAATTTCGGCGCCGGGTGGATTACCTCTACCAGGTAGCCCAGCGCAACGGCCTGAAGGTGGACAGCCAGAATCGCAACCCCTCGCGCCTCTCCCGGTTGCCGGGTGTAGAACGGGGCGACGGCAAGCAATACATTATCAGCGGGCCATGCGGCCGGCCGTGGGATGAATGGGAAGAATGGGTCGAGGACAGCAAAGACGACCTGCCGGACCCAATCGCGCTATCCATTGACTGGGACGACCTTCCGCCGTTGGCATCGGAGTTGATTAGCGGTGTCTTGAGGCAGGGGCATAAGCTGCTGCTGACGGGGCCCTCGAAGGCAGGCAAAAGCTTTGACCTGATCGAACTGTGTATTGCCATTGCCGAGGGGCACACCTGGCATGGCTGGCAGTGTGCGCAGGGGCCGGTCATGTACGTGGACCTTGAGCTGGATCGGCCTTCCTGTCTGCATCGATTCAAGGCGGCGGCAAATGCGCTGAATATATTGGATCTCAATACTGACGCAATCGACATCTGGTCGTTGCGGGGCAAGACGCGGCCCCTGGATAAGCTGGCGCCGAAGCTGATCCGGCGCGCACAGCGCCGGCGGTACGTCGCGGTGATCATCGACCCGATCTACAAGACGTTGACCGGCTCGGAGAATGACGCTCACGATATGGCGGTTTTTTGCGCCCAGTTCGACCGTATTTCGACCGAGCTTGGCGCCGCGGTGATCTATGCGCATCACCACAGCAAGGGCGACCAGGGGCAGAAGCGGGCCATTGATCGGTCCTCCGGTTCCGGGGTGTTCGGGCGCGACCCTGACGCGGTGCTTGACCTGATCGAACTGGATATAACCAGCGAGCGACGGGCGCAGTTGATCAATATATCAGTGGCTGAGGCCCTACGCGATTGGCTGCATGATCACGGCCTGACCCCCTCGGAGGTAGACGACGAGGCTCAGGGGCAGGCTGACGCCTTCTTGATGGCCGCTCAGCGCCAATGGCCGAAGCAAGCGGCAGAACTGGCGGCAGTGCGCTATGAATCCGAGAAGGCCGCGCGAATCATGTCAGGATGGAGGATTGAGGCGACGCTGCGAGAGTTTGCGGCTCCTGATCCGGTGCGCTGTTGGTTCCGTTACCCGGTCCATGTCTGTGACAATATGGCGCTGCTCAAGGACGCTAAGGCGTCAGGTGAAGAGCCGCCTTGGGCGCAGTCTCAGCGAGCCAAGGAAGAGCGCCGCAAGGCTGATGCGAAGCAGCGCCGGGCCGATCTGTTGGAGGCCATTGACCAGTCTCGCAAGGCAGCTTTCGGAGC
>CAZCJS010000333.1:0-4246 GCA_964498775.1 uncultured Armatimonadia bacterium | reverse complement strand
GGTGTTCGTCGCCGCTCTCTCGGCCACTCACGGCACCTCCGGAATGTCTGCTCGACAGGCGCTCCATGTGATCTGGGCGCTGGCAAGCGGACAGCAGGTTGACGACCTCGGGTCGCAAGATGTGACCATCGTGCGTGATATTCGCCTGCCGCGCCTCCTGCTTGCGATGATGGTCGGCGCGTGTCTGGCAATCGCCGGCGTGGTCATGCAGGCATTCTTCCAGAACCCGATGGCCGCGCCTTCGATCATCGGCGTCTCGGCCGGCGGCGCGCTCGGCGCAACTGCGGCCATCATGCTCGGTTTTCAGTTCTGGCTATGGCGGCTCAGTTCCGTGACCGTCTCGGCATTCGTCGGTGCACTGGGCGTCACCGCGATTGTCTATTTGCTGTCGCGGCGTGGCGGCCGCACCCCTGTCGGCGTGCTCCTGCTCACCGGCATCGCCGTCGGAGCGATGGCCTCCGCGATGTCGTCACTGTTGCTCATCACTTACGGCCACGGTCAGATGGACCGCGTGGTCTACTGGATGCTGGGCAGCCTTGCCGCCGCCGACTGGGCCCGCGTCCAGATGATCTGGCCCTTCGCCCTGTTCGGCTGCGCATTCGTTTACCTCTATGGCCGCGACCTCAACGTCCTGCTGCTCGGCGACGAACAGGCTCACTACCTCGGCCTGAATGTCGAGCAGGTCAAGCTGGTTCTCATCACCTTGTCATCGCTCCTCGCAGCTGCCGCCGTCGCCGTCTCCGGCATCATTGGCTTTGTCGGCCTGATAGTGCCGCACATCACGCGGCTGATTGTCGGCCCGGATCATCGCTGGCTACTGCCGACGGCGGGTCTGGCCGGCGCGGTTCTTCTTGCCTTCGCCGACCTCGGTGCCCGCCTCTGCCACGAGATTCCCATCGGCATCATCACCGCCATGCTCGGCGGCCCCTTTTTCCTCTACCTGATACACAAACGCCGTGCTTACGACCTCTGAGATATGACCTACTCCTCATTTATTGGATGCAGGATAAATACGGCCTAAGATATCTGCGAGCAAATAAAGGATTTGTTATCTTATATAGTGCAATGCCAAATATAGCATTGAATGAGCGAGGTATGGGCAAGCAGGCGGCAGAGGTGCCTGGTCCCCACTCGCTGACCCCACAACAGGCACGAGCGGCACGTGCTCAAGACCTGCAGGCTTCGGACTGGTTTCGCCACTTTTGGTAGAGGAGCCCCGCGTCCTGCTCCTGAGCGATTGCGGCACGGGATACCACGAAGAATGCGTCTTTGCACGCAACCTGCACCAAGGCTTCGTTGACTGTGGGGGGCGCAGATAATCAGGAAGCTTGTAACGGGGAAAACGGCGCTTCGTGGAAGCCAAGCCCATATACGTTGGCCCGCGCTTAGCTAGCTGCGTGCGCCATGTGACAGGTAGGGTCAGTCAGGCCGGCGACGGGAGTTCGATCACCATATCCGCCATTTCATCATATTCGCCGGAGCACGTAAACAGCACAACTTGACGGCTTTCCGCAATCTCGCTGAACAGCTCTAAGCCATTGAGCCTGCGGGCCTGATCAGCATTCACCAGCGGATCGTCGAGCAGTAGCGGCGGCCCGTTTTCCGGCCACAGCAACTTCGCCAACGCCAGGCGGCAGGCGAGATAGACCTGCTCGCGCGTTCCGAGGCTCAATTCCTCATCCGGGTCGGCAAAAGCGGACTTGCGGGCCGAAAACACGACCGGCTGAAAATCTCCGTGGGCCATGCTCACTTTGTCATAGCGCCCATTGGTCAGGTGTGACAGATAGGCCTCAATGGTCGGCCCGAGCTGATCGGCGGTGCTGCGCATCGTCTGCTGTCGCGCCTCCTCGAGCACCTCGCCGGCGAGTGCGAGGACCTTTCGGTAATCATCAAGGCGGGCGACGCGCTGCCTGGTGGCGGCCACTTGCTCCTCGATGCGCAGCTCATCCTCGACGTCATAGCGCGCCCGGTCGAGGTCGGCACGGGCGTTGCGTAAATCGTCGTCTAAGGCCTTAACCTCCCCGTCGAGCGTCTTTATGCGGCCTTCGAGTTCTCGCATTCTTTCGGCGTCCATTACGGCCGCCAACATCTCTGGCTTCGCCAGTCGATCCGCCAGCGCTTTGCGCTCGAGGTTGGCCTCGCCCAATTCCTTGTCCAGATCCGCCAGCGACGATTCGCCCAGCGACGATTCGCCCAGCAGACCGCCGAGTTCGCGGGTATCCATTTCATTTTCGCGAGCCAACTGCTCGCGCGCTGCGGCGGCTTCCAAGTATTCCGCAACGGTCTCGACTCCGGCCTGCTTCAGGGCCTCAGCTACGGTTTTTTGGGTTTGGGCTTCTTCCGCCTGAAGTCTCGCGACCAGTTCTCTGTGCTGTTCGATACGGCCATTGAGGCCAGCGAGCCGACTGTCGAGACCGTGCAGATCGTGCTTCGCCACCTGCAAGAGGATGCGCAAAGCGACGCCGCCACCGGCCAGCGCAACGGCCAATAGTGCCCAGGCGAGCGCGAGGCCGGTGATTCCCTGCCAGACGGCGAGGGCGGCGACGATAGCGGCGGTGATTACTGCCACGGTTGCAGCGGGGCGCTTCCCGGCCATTGCGGCAGCCTCTTCGCGGTCTGCGGTGATTTCATCTGCTTGCTGCTGAAGCTTGGCCATCTCCTGCTCGGCATCTGCAATCTGATTCCGGGATTCCGAGAGGCGAGCTGCGACCGTTTTCAGGTCTTCGGCGGTTTGTGGATCGGTGGGCGGAAGTTCGGCCAACTCCGCCTCGCGGCGCTCGATGGCCTGTGTCAAACCGCGCGCCTTCTCGACACGTTTCTGCATCTTGGTGCATTTTCCCGCCAGCTGATCGTGCTCTTCTTCGCGTTCGTTGCGCTCCTGAACGCGCTCAAGCAAGGCCTTGGCGGCGTCCAACTCATCACGCTTCTGCTCCAACTCGTCAGAGTGGGCGGCGATGGTGTTGCGGGCGGCAACCGTGGTTTCGACATCAGCATGGATTTCGGCCTGGCGTTCTTCAAGCTTCTCAAGCTCCGCCTGCGCGGCAAGCCAGCGCCCCTTGTCGCCGCCGCGATTGCCCTTGGTGAATACTGCGCTGACCTCCTTCTCCAGCTTCTTGAGTATCTCCGAGGCGTTGGCTTCGTCATCGCCGCCAGTCATGGTCTGCTGGAGCATGTCTTTCAGCTCGGCACCGGCCTGGAGCTTTGCCAGATCCTGCTGGCGCAGGAAGGCGGTTGCGGTATAGACATCTTCAGAGCCTAGGCCTGTCAGGGTAGCGAGCGCTTTCTTCACCGGATCGCGGCCGGAGATGACTGCACCGCCGTCCTGCGGTGTGAGCATTGAGGTACCGCTCTCGAAGTCACGAACAAGCTCATAGTCTTTGCCATCGGCGAAGAATGTCAGCGTCAAGCCGCACTTGCGGCCTGCCTGCCAGGAATGCAGTAGATTGTATTTTTGGGCCGAGCTTGCGGCATCCCCAAAGAGCACGGTGAGCAGGGCCTGCTGGAAGCTGGACTTGCCGGCCTCGTTGGGGCCACGGACAACGGTGAAGCCGTCGGCGAGTTCATAGCTGCCGTCCGCCACGCCCCTGAAAGCTGTCACCATGAGGCGTATGAGCTTCATTCCAGCTCACCCCCCCTGAGCAAATGAAAACCGAGGTTGAGCGCCTGAGACGCGATGAGGGCACGCTTCGTATCGCCGGCAGCCTGCGCCTGTGCGATGCGCTCCTGCATGAGCCGGATAAATCTTCCGATGACAAATGTATCGGGATACTGGCTTTCGTCAAGCTCGAAATGTGCGGCCTGAGTGCTGTCGTCAATCTCTATTCTGTAGAAACTGCCGGCAAGATCATTCGCCAGCCCGGGCAAGTCGAGCGTCACGCCGAGTGGGACCATGCCGACTACGCGGACATCAAGGACGACATCGGGCGCGGCTTGTTCGAGTAATTGCTTACGCAGTTCGGCGGTCGAGTGCAGTTCGCTGGCGAGGATGTCAGCATGTTGCAGCCGCAAGGAGTTGACCGGCAGGGGCTCGACATCTATACCGCTCGGGGACATGTCAACGAGCAGCGGCGCACCGGCCTTCTCCCGTAGACTGATGAGTTCCGGCGGCCCGGGATAATGCGCGACGACACTGCCGGTGTTTTCGATGACGAAATGGTGGAAATGTCCTAGCGCCAGGTAGTCCATGCCACAGGCGGCGATCTGCTCGGGCAGGATCTGCGGGGCATCCTGTACGTTCCAGTATGGA
>CAZCJS010000332.1:0-4261 GCA_964498775.1 uncultured Armatimonadia bacterium | reverse complement strand
ATCCGTCTCGAGCCAATTGGAATTGCCCGAATTCTGCATAACTACAGTTCCAGCCCGAGTCCGTCCCGGCCCACACTGCTTTTGGAGGTCACTACCATGAACTTCCTGACTATCGTCCTCGACACGCAGCGCCGCGACCACCTGAGCTGCTACGGCTATCCGCGCCGGACCAGCCCGAGGCTCGATGAGCTCGCTGCCGAGGGCGTGCTGTTCGAAAATGCCCTCACCAATACCGCCCACACGATGCCCTCTTTCACCACCATGTGCACCGGGCAGCATCCGGCGAGTCACGGCATCGTCGGCACGCTCTTCAGCCATCCCAACGAGCCGGACCAGCGCCTCGATGACACGACGCCGGTGCTGGCCGAGATGATGCGCGATAGCGGCTACCTGACCGCCGCATTCGACAACCTCCATGACTTCGGCTGCTTCCCGAGCTGGTTCGCGCGCGGCTACCACTGGTATGTCAACACCTGGGCGCCACGGGGGGGCCATCCCTGCAGGGTGACCGCCGACGAAATCAACGAGCGCCTGCTGCCCTGGCTGCGGCAGCACGCGACGCAGCAGCCGTGGTATCTCTTCGTCCACTACTGGGACCCCCACCAGCCCTACAACCAGCCGGAGCGGTATCGCACCATCCACTCAGGCGGCCCGCAGCCCGAGCAGACCCACATCGCGGACCGCGACTATATCCCGCGCTGGGGCTGGACGGACCGCCTCGACGAGACCTCGCTGGAGAAGATTGACCTCTACGACGGGGAGCTAAGCTACGTGGACAACGCCATCGCCGACGTGCTGGCGGTTCTCCATGATACCGGCGTCTATGAGCAGACCGCCGTCATCGTGACCGCCGACCACGGGGAGGACATGCAGGAGCACAACGCGCCCTTCGAGCATCGCGAGCCGTACGAGACGACCTGTGGGGTGCCGCTGATACTCAAGCCGCCAGCGGGTGTCGGCTGTGCTGCAGGCACGCGCATTCCCGCCATCGTCGGGCACCATGACCTGATGCCCGGCATACTCGACATGGCTGGCCTCGAACCACCGGAGGACATTGACGGCAAGTCGTGGCTGCCACTGGCGCGCGGCCAGCAGGACACCATCCACGATACCCTTTTCCTCACTGGCGGCAACCTCAAGCAGCATGGTACGTGGGCCGCGCCCGAGCTGGGCATCCGCACCGCGCAGCACAAGTACCTGCGACGCGGGACGACCGAGTACGAGGAGGGCCACACGCGCCTTGACCTTTCCGGCCTCAACGCGCCGCCCTGGCGTGGCCAGCCGCAACGCACCGAGCGTGACCGCGTCGAGTTCTTCAATTCACTGCCCCGCCGCGAGCTCTACGACCTCCGCACCGACCCCGCTGAGACCGTCAACATCATCACCGATGAGCCGGACCTCGCCGCCCAACTCGACGAGCGCCTTAGGCAGTACGTGGCGAAGAACCCGACGCGCTTTGTGCTCGACTGATTCGAAGTGGCGCCGTGCCCTAATTTCCGGCGAGCTTCTCGGGCAGTACTCCGCCGCCGAGTTCGAAGACGGTCCTCGTCACATCTACACCCGTCAGTTCCTTGATCCGGTCATTCATCGGCCATGGCCACAGCGGCTTGTCGGTGAGTTGCCCGTCTTCGTACCGGAACCAGACATTCGCGCCGTTCTCCGACTGCAAAATGTTTCCCCCCTCGCCCACCAGTACCTCCGGCTTCTCCAGTGCCAGCACAGCACTCGCCGTGTGCCTCCCCAGGCTGCTTTCCGTTTCACTTATCGCCGTGCAGTGGTCGAGTTCGACGAAGTTGGTATGCAGCGCCCTTGCCGGACGTGCCCCTGTCTCCACAAATGAGACACAGTTCTGCATGTAGCCCCAGTCATCTTCGGCCCGCTGCAGGAAGTAGTTGGCGATATACGGCACCGTCCGCTGCTCGCCGAGACGATAGGCGATGCAGCCCAACAGCCGCACCCCCGCGCCCTCGCGCGTATCTATCCCGAAGATTCCGTACGGCTGATCAACCCCATAGTCGCTCATCGTGACGGCCACTTTGGGCCGGCTCCCCCAGTTCGTGAACGGTTCGCCGTGATTGTGCACCACATACGTCTCCGGCATCTTCCGGCCGTCCCAGGTGCCGATGCAGTTCTCTGCCAGCGTATGGTGGCTGTTGTACGAGACGGTCATCATCATCTTCGGCCCCACATTCGTGCAGCCTTCCCAGCGCCCCCAGCACCGCCGAAAGGTCGTGTAGTTACCGTTCTGCGAGCACGAGTAAGTCTTCCGCGCGATCCCCCAGCCCGCGCAATCCTCCACCAGGTTGTAGTCCCCATGGTGAATACCGAAGATGTTCGTATTGTCATCACCCGCGTCCCAACCGCAGCAGCGCTTCAACGCGCAGTGGCTCGACCTGCTCATGCTCACCACGGTCATCTTGGAGCGGCAGGCATTGATGCCCTCCACTTGCACGTACTCCGTCTGATACAACTGCACCGGGAAGCGCGCGCCTGCGCCGTCTATGGTGACTGCGCCGTCATGCAGGGCCTTGATGAGAATCGGTGCCTCCGCTGTGCCCTTGACGGGCTCCGTGACACGCAGCATGGAGGCGTCACCCACGTAGGTGCCATCGAGCAACAGCAGCGTATCACCCGGCTGTAGCTTTGCGATCGCCTCCATGACGAGACACGGGTTCGCCTCGGAGTTGCCATCCCCACCGCCCTCCGGCGCTGCGTAGTACGTCGCCGCACCGACGCCCCCACTCGCAACCAGCCACAGTACCACCCCCGCGATCGCGAATTCCACTCCCATTTTGCTCATGTCCTCAGCTCTTCTCCGCACTTCTTGCGCGAGTGCATCAGGCCTATCCCCTCAGAACATCTCATCAAACGTGTCCGCAAAGATGGTCGCCGTCTCGTCATCTATGTTGACCATGTCCACCTGCGCCACCGGGCTGTCGGGATGGGCCTCGAGCCAGTCGCGCGCTTGTGGGCGTCAATCTTCAGCATTCAACACCTCATGTGGAATTGGCTAGCGCAGGGATTCGGGCAGTACTCCGCCGCCGAGCTCGAACACGGTCCTCGTCACATCCACGCCGGTCAGTTCCTTGATCCGCTCATTCATCGGCCACGGCTGCCTGACGCTCCCCGTCAGAATACCTCTCCGCGTCCCGACGCTCTAACCTTCCCAGCACGCAAGTAGTGCTTGCAGACATCTCTTGCGTACATGTCGAATAATGATGTTGCTGACGGGCGTGTCAAGTGGTGCCGTCTCTCTGCAGGCACCACTAGCCCTCGCTGGCGGCACCGGATAGCTGCTCTTCGATCTGCTCGATGCGCTCCATAAGCTTGGCACACTTGCGGGCGTTGATCTCCTGTAGGCAGGGCGAACGGCGGGCCTGGGCGGTCAGTTGCTGGAACTCTTGCTCAAGTCGCCTGCATTCCGCCTCCAACTGCTCGCTTGGTACTTCTGACTGCATCTGCGTCACTCCTTTCGGCGAACTTCGGTATTGCATGGACACCATGGCTCGGCCCTGTCGCCGCACCGACGCCCCCACTCGCAACCAGCCACAGTACCACCCCCGCGATCGCGAATTCCACTCCCATTTTGCTCATGTCCTCAGCTCTTCTCCGCACTTCTTGCGCGAGTGCATCAGGCCTATCCCCTCAGAACATCTCATCAAACGTGTCCGCAAAGATGGTCGCCGTCTCGTCATCTATGTTGACCATGTCCACCTGCGCGACTGGGCTGTCGGGATGGGCCTCGAGCCAGTCGCGCGCAGTGCTCAGCAGTATCTCTGCGCAACGCTGCTTGGGGAAGCCGAAGATGCCGGAGCTTATCGCCGGCAGCGAGACACTCGCCACACCCAGCTCGTCGGCCTTATCCAGCGAGTTACTCACGGCCCTCGTCAGCTTCTCGTCGCCCTCAGGATCGCCGCCTTGGGGGCCGACTGCATGGATGACGTACCTGGCGGGGAGCGTCCCGGCTCCTGTCGCAGCCACTTCTCCTTCTGGCACGAAGCCGACACTATCAGACTCCTCCTGAATGATGCGGCCTCCGGCTCGAACGATAGCTCCGGCGACGCCGCCGCCGTGTTGGAGATGTGAATTGGCGGCATTGACAATCGCCTCCGTCTCGGCCTCAGTCAGGTCCCCCTTGACCACGCGCAGCAGCTTGCCGCCGATATTCAACTCTCGCAGCAATAGTGACATATTCTTTCTCCTTCAATGGCTGCTCGGTTCCTCCGCCCGCCTCATCTCTCCACCCGTACTCCTCAGCCGG
>CAZCJS010000331.1:0-4293 GCA_964498775.1 uncultured Armatimonadia bacterium | reverse complement strand
GATCAGCATTCGGCGCCGATGGCGTCTCAGTCACCATCGAGGCGCAGGGCGATGTGACGGTCACGGGTCTTCTGGCTGGCGGCGAGGGCACTGACGGTGCGCAGACAACCGACGGCTCAGCTGGTGGGGCCGGCGGCAGCGTCAGTATTACCTCGGCCAATGGCAGCATCACCATCGGCAGCGAGGTAGCGGTTAGGGCGGTGACCGAGTATGGTCTCCGTGGCGGCGACGGTGGAGATGGCTCGACCGGCCTGAACGGCGGAGCGGGCGGAGCAGGCGGCTCGGTCGAGTTTGCAGCTCCAAATGGGGTTGTGACTGTGCACCAGGCGCCGGGGCTCTTGCACATCGGCAACGGTGGCGACGGTGGAGATGCCGTCGTCGGCGGCGAAGCCCTGCTCACGTACACGCCCGCGGATGTCATGCCGAATGCCGGCGGAGATGCGGGCCAGGCAGGTATCGACTACGAGTCTTTGGTCGGCGTCGACATGCATGATCTCGGGTCAGCAGGGGCGGGTGAACCGTCTCGGATCGTGGCTGTATTCGACGACGGTGTCGCCTCGGGCGGCGTCGGCGGCGATGCCGGCGATGCGTACGTTGGGGCTGACCCACAGACAGATGAATCCACGTGGCCGACATCTGCGGTAGTGACACGCGTTTCCACTGCCGATGCGGATGAATTGACCGTAAAAGCCGCCAGAGGTGGAAATGGACAGCAAGGCGGCTGCGGCGGCACGGCTGTCGCGCAAGTGCGTGGGGCGCCGTCGCAGTCCGGAGAGACTGGACGTGCGGCTCACGCCGAGGGCGGGATGGGAGGAAGTGGTGGCATTTACTCGTACAGCGACTACCTTGCGTCCATAGTCTGCACCTGGGACATAGCCGGCGGTCGAGGGGGAGATGGCAGGGCATACGGCGGCAATGGAGCGCCGGGCGCGCCCTGTGGAAGAGGCGGGAATGGCGGCGAGGCGACCGCCAACGGAGGCTTTGGCGGGTCTGTCGAAGAAGGCTGGCCAAAGGCGCATGCCACGCCAGGGGCCGGGGGCCACGCTCGTGCGCACGGTGGTAAGGGTGGCCACGGTGGAGATTGCTGCACGGAGACCCCTGGGCGGGGAGGTAACGGAGGCAGAGGTGGTTCAGCGTACGCTAACGGCGGTGTCGGCGGCTGGGAGATAAATGTGAATACGAAGGAGGGTCCGGGCGGGAATGCGGTGGCGCTCGGTGGGGACGGTGGAAATGGAGGCAGTGGTGTTGGGCCGGGAACAGGTGGCGCGGGCGGCTCTGCCGACGGCACCGCGGGTGACGGCGTGCCTCAGGGAAGCCTGACGGCAACCCCAGGGGCCGCCGGATTAGAGGGCGCGGACTGTCCGGCTGCACCGACGGAGTTCAGTTCGCTCGTCGGCGAGTCGATGCCGCCGAGCGTCAAGGAAGAGAAGAAATGGTGGGTCGCGAACGCGGACTCTGCACAGGCTGTTGCGCCCTGCTTGATTGATGAAGTTCACGTCGAGCAGGGGCAGAACCTTGCCTTTAACGCCGACCAGTCACAGCTCTGGGTCGGCACTGACAATGACATCCGGATGTACGCGAACCCCCTCGCGGGTGGTTCTCAAGCGGCCTTCGCGCTCACTCCCGATGGCGGCGCGCCGGGCGGGTGGTGGCCGTCGTCCATTTGGCTGGATGATGCCCACGATGTGCTCTATGCCACGGATCTGCTCGGGAAGCAGATTTACGCCTGGGACGGGGCATCCGCAATCAACGCGAATCGCGCTGCGGACCGCATTCTCACCCTGACATACTTCAGCCCGAACGGCATCACAGGTGGTGGCGCAGGCGATTACCTCTTCGTTACCGCGGGGCAGAACCGTGGGACTGTGCTTGTCTTCGAGAACGCCTCGACGCTCAACGGCGCTGTCGGTTGCGCGCGGCAGATCACAGGGCTGTCGGTGGGTGTCGCCATCGCATACGACCCACCGCGTGATATTCTCTACACCAGCAGCGGCGACGGCCGCATAGACATCACCGACAATGCTTCACAGATCGACGGCGACCCTGCCACCAGCCGGCTCGTTACCGGGCCGGCAACAGGGTTACAGAAGCAGCTTGCGGCCCTGCAGGTATTCCCATCGAGCAACGCGCTCTTTGTGGCCGAGTTCGGCGGCCGGATATTCTTTTTTAGCAATGCCAGCACGATGCAGGGCAATGTCGCGCCTGCTGCCGTCAGGAATCCGGCAGAGTGGCTGATGAGCGCGGTGAGTTGGGTCAGCGGAACGGGCGGGGGGTAGCCGGTTCTAACAGAGCCCCGGCATGGTCCCGGTGTCTGGAAGATTATCCTTACCAGATATGCTAATATGATTGAGTTTGCGGGGTATGGTGCTCCCGATGCTTCGGTCTGTATGGACGGTTTCCGGTGTCGGGTCGCGCGCGGCTGCTTGACACGCCTTTGACGCTCGGCGCAGGTATGGGGACACAGTCCTGCCGCAGTATGGTCGTCGGACAGCCGAGAGCGATGATGTAGGTGATTTTGGGTTTGGAGATCTCCCGGATGCCAGTCTCAGCCTTGCCGAGATTGGTTTCCGGCGCGGACCACATCCACGCTCGCCCCGTGATTGGCCCGCAGCCACCGCACCTGTGGTTTGCCGATACGCTCCGACATCGTGATTTGCTCCGAATGATCGGGCCACCTCCAATGAGAGTTCGCAGTTTCTTTGGTGAGTTTACCGCCGTTGTTTGTGGGGTGTTTGTGCTGCATCTGTGACGCTCTTTCGACCTTCGTGCGTGGGCCCAAGTGTGTGCTGTGCGAACTTATCCGGCGTCATATTCTTCAGCGCGCCGTGCGGCGGTTGGCAGCATGCAACTGGTATCGCAGGCTCCGGCAGGCACGACGTTCGACGACATGGCGATTTCACCGGGAGGGCCGTTCGCGGCCGGCCCGTATGTGATGGATGCGACCAACGGCCGAGTATTGCGCATCGTTTCCGGCGGCTCGCCCGTGGCAGTGATAACCGGGCTCAAAAAACCGCAGAGTATCGGCTTCCACTCGACCACCGGGGCACTGATGATTGTCTGCGATGGCAAGACCGTCCTGTGGGTGAACCGCGCCCAGCAGAGGTGCGGCTCACACTTCTCCTGGCGTGGGGGCGCACCGGCCGAGCCTGCGTCGCAGACGGCTCAAGAGCCACCGTTTGCAGTCGCCCAAGCACTTGCGCAGCGACCACGGACGTTGCGCATCCTTGACGAGAATGCCTCGCTCCAGAAACAGCTTCATCTTGCGCAGTTCGTCTGGTTGGTCCCTATTGCGGCTTGCCCAGTACTCCTGGTACTGTGAGTTCCACCAGACTCCGGCGGCGTGGTAGCAGAGTACGCCCTTTAGGATGGCGCTGCGGTAACCCCGCTCAAGCAGATTTATTGCATAAATGCCATCCTCATAGAAGTAGGTTCTGTCAGAAACGAGCGGGAAGCGGATCTGCTCATAGATTGTGCGAGGCGTCATGGCACACCAGCCACCGACGGGGCCGAACTGCAGACAAATGCCATTGTGGGCCTCCTCCGTGTAGCAGTACTCATCCGGCTGCTTGCCATTGCGAACCTCATTGTAGCTGTTCAGCGGGCTTTCGGCGAATGGAGCAACAACGTCTTGGCCGCCAGCCGATTCTATTCTAACACAACGGCTGAAATCGTTTTGGGGCGTCAAATCAGATCTCCTGCGGGTTGTGCAGGGCGTCAGCAGTGCCGGCAGAAGGGGATTATTGAGCACCTTGCGACCGGAGAAGAATGTGTCCGAGGTTGACACGGAGAATTGTCACACCAGATGTGGCGTTAGGTGAGTGACGCCATTTGATGTGGGAAATACCCGATCAGAGACGTGGCATATGTGAGCAGGCTGAGCGCGGGAGCTATCATAGGAGGGTTAGAAATGATGAAGGCAGCGGTTGTGGGATTGATGATGACGTGTCTGGTGCTACTGGCCGGCGGCAGTGTGAGCGGCAAACAGTGTAGCAGATTTGTGACCGCCCAGATGCGGGCCAACGCCGTAGCCAACATCGCGAAGTTCGAGTGGGCTGCGGCCCGCCAGAACTCCGCCATTGCCGCAGCTGAGAGATGGGTGACAATGAGTGATGACGAACTGTGGGCGTTGATAACGAGCCAGGAGCTGCCTCGCGATCGGTATACCAACATAGACATCGGCTGCCCCAACTGTGGTACACAATTGAGCTACGACTGGATTGGCGATCCCTGGAACAAGCCATGGAAGCTCAAGTGCCCCAAGTGTGGGGAGGTCTACCCAAAAAACGATTTCTA
>CAZCJS010000330.1:0-4324 GCA_964498775.1 uncultured Armatimonadia bacterium | reverse complement strand
GGCGCCGCTTACCTCCTCGTCGCGTGCAGCCGTTGCGCTTCCATCGCCGCGCAGCGCGATTACGGCGCAATGAACTGGGGCGACTGGTGGGGCGAGCGCGACTGCAACTGGGGCAACCACGAGTACGATACCCCCAAGCACATGCTCGTGCAGTTCGCCCGCACCGCCGACCCGAGGTACTTCCACCTCGGCGAGATTTCCGCCCGCCACTACAGCGAGGTGGATGTCGTCCATGCAGTCAACAACGACCTGGTCCACTATTTCGAGGTCGAGCTGGATCGCGGCAAACCCGAGTTTCCCAGCCGACCCGGCATGGTTCACGAGCATAGCATCGGTCATGTCGGCGGCTTTCACCCGGTTCAGAGGATCCGCGAGCTGTACAAAGAGCTCGGCATGGATCGGGGCAAGAACACCTACCTCTGCCTCGATCCGTACAACCTCGGCCACATCTTCACCCAGGGCATGGCATACGAGTACTTTCTCACCGGCGACCCCTGGGTGAAGGAAACGCTGGACAAAATCGGCGCCAATCTCGCCCAGATCGTGGAGGATCGGGACTACCAGTTCAAGGGGTGGAGCCACTGTGGGCGTACCAATGGCTGGACGATGTTGGCTCTGGCCGGATGCCATGACGCCTCGCCCAGCGACCGCTACCTGGCGGCGATGCGCACGCTGGCCGACGACGCCCTCGGGGAGCAAGACCCCAACTGCGGCGGCTGGCTCTATGAATTGCCGCCCGGCCACTGCAACTGCACCACCGCCAAGCACGTCGGCGAAGCTGGATTCATCACCTCCGTCCGCCTCAACGGCCTCTGCAGATACCATGACCTCATCGGCGATGAGCGCATACCCGAAGCCGTTCGGCGAGGCATCACCCATCTCATCAATGATACCTGGCGCGAGCAGGACAGTGACTGGCGTTACACATCCTGTCCGGCTACCAATCTGACCCGCCAGTTCGGTGTCACAGTCAGGGCCCTCGCAAGCAGCGTCCACTTGACCCGCGATCCCGAGCACGAGCGCATACTCCGCAAGGCCTGGGCCACGAAGTTCGACGGCGTACGTCGCGAGACGGCGGAAGTTATTGCCAGCCCCGACAGTGTCACCTTCGGCAAGCGCTACGGGAGCACTCTGTATGGCTGCCCCGAAGTTGTCAGCCTCCTGGCCGCACTCGATAACGAAACCAGCCCCTAGCCGGTGGAAAGGCGATGCAAAATGCGTTGGACGCTGGTCGCGCTTGTGTTGACACTGACTGCCACCCTCGGCCTTGCTCAGACACCCGACGTGGTCACCCTCGGCGACTTCGAACAGGACGCATGGGGCGGTCTCGTCCAGAGCCAAGAACGCGTCAAACAGGGGAACTTCGCGGGCAAATGGACCAACCTGAAAGCCCACAACTCACTCACTGTACCCGCCATTCCTGCGGACTGCTCCCCCTACGACCGCATTGTCTTCTGGCTCCACTCTGAGCAGGCCAATGACCAGATCCTCACCTTCACCTTGACATCTGAAGACGAAACGAGGGCAGGGTGGGACTACTACTACTACCATCTGCGCGTGGACTGGGAGGGCTGGAAGCATTTCAATCTCAGCCTCGCCGATGACTTTCGCATCTCGCGCTCTCCGCTGGGCTGGAACCGGATAAGCAGGTTCGCCATCAGTTCCGGTGGCTGGGGCCATCAGCCCAAATCGGACACCGTGCTTCACTTCGATGACATGAAGTTAGTGCGCGACCCGCTCAAGCTGCGGGTTCTCACCAAGACCAGCCGGCGCACCGACGCCGGAGCAGTACATCTCAGGTATGACCTCGAGGTCGCTAACATGTCTGAGCGGGCGCGGAAGTATATCCTGAGCGGAGAGCGTGCGACGGCCAACAAAGCGGCAGGTGGCGTCTATCGGCTCACAGAAATGGCGACTGAGACGCCGCTAATTGAGCCGGGCGCTAGTATGGTATTGCCAGTCGTCCTGACCGCCTCGGCTGAAAATCTGGCCGCTGCCCAGCCGCTGGACAGAGAGGAGTTCCTCATCAAAGTGAAACTCGACGACCCCAATGCCCCGGACCCCGAAGTAACTATCGCGGCTGCGATCCCCCTCCCGGACCGCCAGCACCCGCTGCTATTCAGCGATGACCGGACCTTCGCCAATGCCAAGGTCCGGGCCGAGAAATACCCGTGGGCCGAGCAGCGCCTGGATATCATTATCGGCAATGCGGATAAGGCTTTGCGAACAGAGCTTATCGTCCCCGATGAGGCCGCCCAATGGAGCCACTACTACGTCTGCAAGAAGTGCGGCGCGCGCCTCAAGCACGAAGACGGCAAACACATCTGCCGCAAGTGCGGAGCCGAGTACTCTGGATGGCCCTACGACCAGGTCGTCATCGGCTGGCAACATTCCGGCAACCTCCGCAGCATCGAGACCCTAGGTCTCGGCTACGCTTTCACCGGCAATGAGGCCTATGCCGAGAAAGCCCGCGAAATCCTCCTTGCCTATGCTCGCAAGTACCTCGACTGGCCATACCACGACAGGAATAACAACCCGACAGCTTCCGGCGCTCGCCTCCACTCCCAGACACTTGGCGAAGCGGTTACCATCATCCGCGTTGCGTGGGGATACGACCTCATCTACAACAGCCCATGCCTCAGTGACGCCGACCGCGACCTCATCGAGAACAAATTTCTCCGCGAGGCCGTCGTCACCATCAAGCGTCACGACGCCGGCATCAGCAACTGGCAGTCATGGCATAACGCTGGCATTGCAGCGGTCGGCTTCTGCCTTCAGGACGCCGACATCGCCTCCTTCGCCATCAACGGTAAGAGCGGCCTGCGCTTCCAACTGGCCAACAGTATCCTCAGCGACGGATTCTGGTACGAGGGCACTGCCGCCTACCATTACTACGCACTCGATGCACTCCGCTACACCACCGAGGCCGCCCACTTCGCTGGCATAGATTTCTACGACGATGCGGCACACGGGCAAAGTGGATCCGCATACAAATCGCTTTACGACGCCCCGTTGCTCTACACCTTCCCCAACCTCCAGTTCCCCGCCGTCAATGACAGCGACGTATTCTCACTCGCCGGACGCCATTCCCTCTACGAGTTGGCCTACGCCCGCTTCGCCGATCCGAGCTATCTCCACGTAGTCCGTCCCGGCGAGCGCAGCAGCCTCGAAGCCCTCCTCTGGGGAGTGGACGAGTTACCTGACGCCCCCGAGCTGACGCTTGCCTCCAGAGACTTCAGCGGCCTTGGCGCGGCTGTCCTCCGCCAGGGTGTCGGCGACGACCAGCTATATCTCCATCTCGACTATGGTCCCCATGGCGGCGGTCACGGTCATCTCGACAAGCTGGCGATGATCCTTTTCGGCTTGGGCCGCCAGCTTGCCCCCGATCCCGCCCGCCTCGCCTATGCTGCACCGATGCAGCAGTCGTGGTACAAGCAAACCTTCGCCCATAATACCGTCTGCGTGGACACAAAGAGCCAGCACCAGGCGGAGGGCCGACTGACGCTCTTCCATTCCCAGCCCGGGCCGGCCGTCGCCCAGGCCGAATGTGACACCGCCTATGAGGGCGTCATGATGCGCCGAACGATGGTCTTGACGCCCGAGTATCTCATTGACATTTTCAGCCTCAGCAGTGAGCAGGAACACATTTGCGACTGGCTCTACCACAATTTCGGAGAGCTCCAGCCGGCGCTTGCGACCGAGCCCTGCAAGCAGCCGCCGGGCGACGACTTCGGCTACCAGCACCTCGAAAACATCACCCAGGCGCAGACGACGGAGCCCTGGTCCGCCGATTTCAGCCTCGCTGATGCCAACGTGCGCCTGACGATGCTTGGTGCCCCCGACACGCGCCTCTACTTCGGCATGGGCATGGCCAACAACCCGCCCGAAGATTGCCCCATGGTAATCGTCCGGCGTACCGGAACCGCGGCGACATTCATCTCCGTCATCGAGCCGTACCGCGACGCCCCGACCATTACCGCATTCAGGCAGATACCCGTCACCGGCACCGGAGAGGCAGTGGCCTTGCAGATTGATCGCGACACAAGCCGTGACCTGCTTATGCTGGCAGACAAAGCCGGCACTGAGCGCCAGTTCGCCGGCATTACCTCAAAGAGCCGCGTCACCTGGGTACGCAAGACCGGAGATGACCAGCCCACGGTCGTTTACATTGACTAACTCCGACTATTCACAAATACGTGGCTCGGCCTGAGTTTCGCGACGTTTGTGAAGCTCAGGTGACAATTGAGCAAGCTATACTTGCTTAATTGGCAGCTTCCACTGTAGTTATGCAGAATTCGGGCAATTCCAATTGGCTCGAGACGGA
>CAZCJS010000329.1:0-4353 GCA_964498775.1 uncultured Armatimonadia bacterium | reverse complement strand
GCCGAGCCACTGAAAGAGGATCCCCGGGCGGGGCTGGAAGCCTCACGTACAGGTGGGGATGGGGATGTGTGCGGGGCTGGAAGTGTCGCCTACAGGCGGGGTAGTAAGTGGAGGTGAAGGCAATTGTCCCATACTAGGTACAAGTGGTTTGAAAAGATGTATGTATATGCAGCACTCGCCGCAACACCCTCTGTCAGCGATGCGCAAGCACTGCTTGCAGACAAAGGTATAACCCTCAGCCAGCGGCAACTCGCGTGCTGCCGGCAACAAGGCGCGCACTTGATCGCGAAAGCGCTCGAACAGCAACTCCCCCAGCGGCTGTATGGAACAGTCAACTTGGAACTGCCAGGGCGGCTGGAGAAACTGGCGGAGCATATCGAGGAGCATCTCAACCGGACCACGTGGGAGAATAAGACCGACGTGGACCTGGTGGACAAGTACCTGAAGCTGATAGACCTGCTGATGGCAGTGAGCGCCGGCGAGAATGATGAGAGCGAGACCGAGCAGGCAGGTCGAGGAGCATCCGCACAAGCCGAGTCGGGCGGGACAGGCGTGCGCCCGGCCCTGGAGGACATACTAACGCGCTTCGAGGAAGCCAATGACCAAGCAACCATCAGAGATGCAATGCGACGAGCTGCAGCTGCAACTGGGAGCGCTCTCCCAGAAGCTGGAGCAAGTTGATGAGCAATGGGCGGGATTGGTGGCCGATTATAGCCAGCCGCCGGCAAGTATCACCGAGTTCGTGCAAAGTCCGCTGTATCTGGACCTAGGCGATGAAGTCTATCCGGAGGTGCTGCGGACACTTGAGGAGATCTTCGGGGTAGCTGAGAAGGGAACGGCGGAAGGCCGGGGCGGAGAGGACGGCACCGCGCGCGGTAAGTATGCGGGAAGCCGGTATGATGAAGTAGTGCTGTGCTGGGGGATCGGGTCAGGGAAGTCGTATCTGGCAAGTCTCGCGATCCTGTATCTGACGCACCGAGTACTGTGTCTGCGTGACCCGCAACGGCATTTCCGGCTCTCCCCCGGTAGCCAGATAGCCCTCGTGATTATGGGGCCGTCGTCGCGTCAGGTGCGCCGGGTCATCTATGCGGCAATCATCGAGATGGTCAAGCGGTCGCCATGGTTTCAGCGGAATTATCCGCCGGAAAGCGTGCGGCAGGAAGCGCTGGAATTCGCCAAGCATGTGGTCATAGCCTCGGGGAACTCGACGGATACATACGTGCTGGGCTACAACGTGATGGCGGGTATCATTGATGAGGCGGCGTATCTGGTAGAGAGCCAGGACGGCCGGACGCAGAATGCCGAAGATATCTACACGGCACTACAGCGGCGGATCAAATCGCGGTTCGGAACGCATGGGCTTGTGCTGATCGTCTCCTCGCCGAAACATACCACCGACTTTGTGGAGAAGAAGCTGAAGGAGGCGGAAAGCAATCAGCGGATCTTAGGGTCGCGGAAGGCAGTCTGGGAGGTGAAGCCGGCCGAACGCTTCTGCGGGCAGACCTTCGAGTATAAAGGCCGCCAGATCCCCATAGAGTTTTATGAGGAGTTCCAGCATGATGCGCAGCGGGCCAGCCGGGACCTGGCAGCAATACCGCTGGGTGCCTACCATGCGCTGTTTGTGGATATGGAGCCGCTGTATCAGTCATGTAGCGAAGAGCTGCAACATCCGGTCATTGATGAGCACCTGCAGCTTGCGGAGTGGTTCCACAATGACGGTGATTTGCGGCCCCGGTATGTGCACGTTGATCTGGGTCTGCGGCATGATGCGTGTGGGATCGCCATGGCGGTGGCGGAGGTCAACAGCGGTGAGCCGACAGTGACGGTGGAGCTGATGACGCGCTTCTCGCCGCCGCCGAATGGTGAGGTTGACCTGGCGAAGGTGAGAGAGTTCATCTGCGCCCTGCGGGAGCGGGGATTTGTCATCGGCGGGGTGAGCTATGACGGTTACCAGAGCGCCGACAGCCAACAGATTCTGCGGCGACGGGGTTTCGCAGTCAAGACGGTGTCTGTGGACCGGGATATGTCGCGGTATCAGCTGCTGAAGGAACTGGCGACTGGCGGGCGGCTGCTGCTGTACCGTTATGGGCCGTTTTTCGAGGAGGCGGGACAACTGGAAATAGTGCGGGAGCAGAAGGTTGACCACCCGCGCGGGGGCTCGAAGGATGTGGCGGATGCAGTGGCCGGTGCGGTATCGGAGGCGGCGTTGGCGGCCGGCCGAGGGGAGATAAGAGGTAGTGTGGTGTGAAAGAGTAAGTGGAAAAAGCCCGGCTTGCATAGCGAGTTTGCCATGCAAAATCCATGGCGCAGAGCCCCATAAGTGGCGGGGCGCTACGCATCCGATCGTTCCACAAACGGCAAAGGCAAATCACCGCAAGCTCGGAAATTTGCGCTACAGGTGAGAGTGTCTTCAGGTCGTGGATGCGGTGCATCATACTGCCATTGAGCAGGATCGAGAGACCACGGGAAAACGTGAGGATAGATAGCGCCGGATGGAGGATTGGGAAATGCAGGAAAGTTTTTTGAAAGCTCATGTGGTCGGCTCCGAGGTGGAGCCGGGGGAATCGCAACAGCTTCAGGAAGATGCCTGGAGAACGTCTTACGCCTCAGGTGAGGTGGTCGAGCCACCGTATAACCTGACGACGCTGGCATCGCTGTATGAGACCGATGCCGCACACAAGGCCTGTGTGGATGCGAAGGTGACCAATATCGTCGGCCTCGGTTACCGCCTGGTGCCGGTGGGTGATGAGGCCGAGGCGTCCGAAGATAGCCGCCAGCTGCTGCAACACCTCTTCGCCAACTGCAACCGACAGATGACGTTCGTCGAGGTCATGCGGGGCGTGTGGATGGATGTCGAATGCGTGGGGAACGGCTATGTGGAAGTGACGCGCAATAATGTGGGTGAGATTGACGGGTTCTACCATGTGCCGGCAGTCACGGTGCGAGTGCGCGCGGATCGGAACGGGTATGTGCAGATCCGTGAGGGGCGGCGGCGGCACTTCCGTCAACTCGGGGCCGAAGAGCAGGTGGATGCGGAAACCGGGCTGGTCCAGAACGAGATATTGCACTTCTACAAGTACACCCCGCAGTCGAACTACTACGGCGTCCCGGATGTGATACCGGCACTGCCGGCGCTGCTGGGCAGCAAGGCGGCATGTGAGTACAACCTCGACTTCTTCGAGCATAATGCGGTGCCGCGTCTGGCGATCGTCGTAGAAGGGGCGCAACTGTCGGATGGGCTGCTGGGGCAGATACAACACTATATGGAGTCGGAGTTGAAAGGGCAATCGCATAAGACGCTGGTGCTCGAAGCACCGGGCGGTGATGCGAAAGTGCGGATCGAGCCGTTGACGGTGGGGCGAGGTGAGGAAGCCGGCTTCATTAATTATTTGCAGCATAACCGCGACCAGGTGCTGATGGTGCATCGGGTGCCGCCGGCAAAGGTGACCGTCATCGAGGATTCGAATCGGGCTAACGCCGCCGACCAGGATAAGACCTTCCGGGAACAAGTGGTGCGGCCGGAGCAGCGTCGTGTCGAGTTCAAAATCAACTCGATGATTCGCAATGAGCTCGGGATAAACGACTGGGAATTCCGGTTCCGGGAAATGGATCTGTCCGAGGAACTGCAGGAGGCGGAGGTGGCTCGGATCTATGCGGATATCGGCGCGTGGAGTGTGAATGAAATCCGCGCGCAACAAGGACTGCTGCCGGTGGCCGAAGACTAGCCAACGGCGCAAAGCAACGGCAACGTCGTGGGGCTCCGCCCCACTCTCCGCTGGGGTCAGAGACCCCAGACCCGCCGCTCCGCGCACGCGCGGAGCGGAAATAGAGGCAAACGGCAACGGCGGGAGCGCAAAATGAGGCAAACGGCGACGGCAGACGGTCAGTCGGTGAGGTCGAGGTAGAAGGAAATATTGTCCACGGTGGCCGGGCCGCGCTCGATCCGCAACTTGAGCTCGTACACCGTTGCCTCGGGCAGGTCCGTCGTGGTCATATATTCCCCGCGCCCCGTGCGCCGGAAAGTAATGTAATCCCCCATCGTGCCCCGGGGGCCGATCGCGGCAGAAATCGTCGCGCGGCTGTCAAGCTGCTTGGGAAACTTGATGACCCGTACGCGCAAGGCCACGCGACCCGGTACCAGCTCGGGAGGCGAATACTGAAGCTCCACGCTGCCCTTGGGGATCTCGGCCCACTTGCTCTGGCTCCACAGCGTCTGTGCCTCGTAGTCACCCGTCTGCTTGTAACGCGTCGGCGCACTCAGCTCGGCGGTAACCTGCTCGGGCAGCGGGCCTGCGCTGATAACATCCAGGTTGTGGTCGAAGATGGTCAGATGGCCGCGCTGAAGCAGGTACA
>CAZCJS010000328.1:0-4364 GCA_964498775.1 uncultured Armatimonadia bacterium | reverse complement strand
GCTTTGTGGTCGTTGACGGGCGTAGATCGGCAGACCGCTTGAGGATAGACGGCCAGTACTTTCGCGGCTTGAACGACGTATCGGTGATGGGCAAGCCTTTCCTCGAGCCCAACACCCCCGTATTGCGTCCCGGCTACGTGCAGCGCCCAACCACACTACAGGTACTGGTGGGCAACCCCCGTCTCGCAGGTGTTTTCACCCTTGTACCTGTACAGGTCACTCTTGATGACCAGGAGTTCGGTTTCCGTTGCGCGCCCTGGCTCACCCGCGATCCCAACATGTTCAGCGCAGATCTCCTCCACTTCGACGTCCCCGGCGACTCATCTACCAGAGCAGACGTGTCCGCGAAGATAGTCGAGTTCCCCATGGACTTCACCAACGTAGCCGCTGGGCAGCACGAACTGAAGATAGTTGTGGACCCCCAGGATACGCTGGGGGACTTGGTGCCCGCGAACAACCAGGCCACGCTCAATATCAACGTCCGCCCGCCCGGAGGCACGGTAAAGGTCAGAGTAGTGGATGAGACTGCACCGACATTAGGCGTGGCTGATGTCCCCGTCCATCTCAAGGACTGGTACTGGGCACGCACAGACGATCAGGGCTGGGTTGAGATCGCGGATGTCCCCGCAGCCAGCTACCAGAAGGAAGAAATCGGTACCGACAGGACCACCCGACGTGTCGGCGACGAGTATGTACACTACATCGGCCAACACCCGCCGACCGGCTTCACGGTCAGCGAAGGTCAGACGCAGGAACTCCTAATAAAGCTCCGGAAGCCGATCACTATTTCCGGTAACGTCTATAGGAGCACCCAGCATACCGACGCGAACCTGATAGCCCAAGATACTGTGCACGTGGGCGTCAAGGAACGCTGGTCCCAGAACGTGGGGACAAGTCCCGGCTTCAAACTGCTGGATGTGCTGCCCCAGCCCCAGACGCTGACAGCATGGGCCTATTCCTACTCCCCATTGGAGCAGGAATTCAACATGGGCGACCTCATCCCCAATGCAGATGGCACCTACGGCATTGACCTCACGCTTCAGTCGGGGCCCCGTGCCACGATAGTCGGGAGGATCACCAAGCTAGGCACCACTATGGGCCTCAATGGAGCGAAGGTCTGGCTTACTGGAGCGCCGCGCTCCGCCAAAACCAACTCAGACGGCTACTACACCATACAGAACGTTGCCGCTGATCGCGATTGTCAGTTGATGGTCATGAGAAGCGGCTACGCACTCGCGGCGCGGCGTATCAGTGGCCTGAATCATGGTGACACCCTCACGGTTAACGTCCCGCTTGCCCAGGTTAGCTCGCACACAAAGCAGCGCTACTTCGATGCCACCGCCCGCGTCCAGGTGGAAGTCGTACCCTCCATAGCCGCCGGACCATCCTATCAGGTCACTGTCCGCCATGGGATCTTCCGCGTCCACCTCGGCCTCCACTACCACACCGTTAACGGCCGGGACACTGTTGATGACATGGTCGTCGGCATCCAGCAAGGGCCGGCGTTCAACTCTGCGGCCAGCAGCTCCTGGAACCCCGGCAAGGTCATCGCTCAGGGCCTGTCCGAAGTCTATGGCAAGGTCGCAGGCGTCGGTTTCGAGATGGCTCTTGGTTCGCTCAATGCAGCCAACCCAATCGGCCGCGTCCGCGACTACATGCAGGGCACGATTGACCCTAACGAGCTCCACGATGGCGGTACCGTTGGCACCTATGTCAGTTGGTCGGGAACAGACTACAGCTCCGTCTACGCGGCCGGCCCGAGCCTCTTTGATCTCGCACAGGGCAACTTGCCGATCGTCGGCCAGTGGGCAGGAGGATGGACGCGTGTACGCATGGACAGGGTGGAGCTCAGCGATGGTACCAACGATGACAAGGTCGTCTGGCGGCAATGGTGGTCGCCGAAGGCCGGCATCTACCCGATCAATGCACCCTTCAATGTTGACGACCTTGTGGTGAAGATCTACGTCAAGGTGCACAATCAGGACCGGGTACCGATCTGGGGCTGCGCCAAGAACATCATCACCTGGAAGCCGCATACCGGCGAGCTCATGATGGTCTCAGACCCGGCCTATCCGGAGACCCCATACGGCAACTGAATACGAACTTCTCGCGACATAAGCTGCAACAGGAGGATGAAGCAATGACCGATAGCGCAGCGATAGTCCGCAGTGCGTTCCGCCAGGGACTTGTTGTCCCTGCCTTTAACATTCCGTATCTGCCGATGGTCGAACCCGTCATCAGAGCGGTGCGGGACGAGGATGCTTTCGCCTTCGTCGCGGTTGCCCGTATCGAGTGGATGAAGCTGGCTGCGGGCGGCCCTACGCCTGTAGCTGCGGAGTTCCGCAAGCACGATGATCCGCACCATGTCCGGCTGCACCTCGACCATGTCCCGGTAGTGGACGAAGATGACGCGCAGGTCGAGTGGCGGGCCATACTCCGTGAGGGCATCGCGGCAGGCTACCGCTCCTTGATGATAGACGCCTCGCGACTTGACCTCGAGGGCAACATCGCGGCCACCCGCGAAGCCGTGGCAATTGCGCATGAGGCCGGGATTCCCTGCGAGGCGGAATTGGGTGCGGTTCTCGGCCATGAAGACGGGCCATTGCCACCGTATGAAGAACTCTTCGAGTCGGGAATGGGATTCACCGATGTTGAGCAGGCACGCCGTTTTGTGGCAGAAACCGGCTGCGACTGGCTGTCAGTGGCAATCGGGAGTGTGCACGGCGCAATCTCCGGCGCAGCGAAGCATAAGGACAAGGTCGAGGCGCGTCTCGACCTGGGGCACCTCCAGCGCCTAACGGATGCCACCGACATTCCGCTGGTGCTACACGGAGGTTCCGGTGTGAAGCAGGAGGCCGTGCTGGCTGCGATCAGGCTGGGAATCGCCAAGGTCAATGTAGCGACTGAAATCCGCCGGCCCTACGAGGCCGCCATGCGTGCTGCCGGGGACATCGGCGCTGCACAAGATGCCGTCTATAAGCGCACGGTGTGGGTGCTGCGAGACTATTTCGGAGTTTCCGGCCAACGGAGTGCCTTGCTGCCTTAGCAACTGCCCAACTTTTGGACATGGTGCCGGCACCGCCGCTGCTAGTCAAGCGCGTCAAGCAGCGAGCATCGCCAGGTTTCTCCCCCAAGTACATCCAGGAGTGCGAGTGCCTCGCTATGGTGCAGCTTCCGCTGCTCGCCAACGATCCCCAGAGCGGCATTTCCCGAACTCCTGTCGCCCAATTCGGAATTACTTAACTGCGCGGACAGGGCTGCCTCGAGGATGTCGAAGTCATGGACGAGACCCAACGCTTCTTGCGCATCCGCCACGGGACGGTAAACCGTGTCCAGGCCAGGTAACAGTGCCCGGAATGGTTCGATCGAGTACTTCAGGCGCTTCACCGCGATACGCACGCGGTGCAGGACGGTTGGGTCACCCTCTCTCCCGACAAGCGCAAGGCGTTCACGCACGCGCTCCGCTGAGGCGGTGACGGCAACATAAGCGAAGGCGTCGAGTGGCAGGTCATTGAGCTTTCTGTGGCGCTTGGCGGCCACTGAAGCGATCTCGCGCAAGCGCCCCTCAAGTCGCTCAGTGCCAATCATACGGTGCTGGATCTCGATGAGGTTCTCAAGGGCCGTCTGACGCGCTTCCGCCCACAGTCCAATGGCCGCCTCCGTGGCCTTTCGGGCAGCGTTGTCTTGCTCGGCGACCCAGGCGGCATGTCCCATCATGACATCAGGATCGCGCACCCGCCCCAGTGCATCATTTAGCTCCTCGACCTCAAACAACGCACGGTTGCGTCGTTTCTTGGGGAAAACACGTCCGAACAAGCGGAGAATCTCGCGCAGACGCTTGACGCCCACGCGCATGTCGTGGATCCCTTCGATTTCACCGCCCATTGCCGGCCCCGCGTGAAGGTTGACTTCCGCTAGCTTCGCCTCCACCAATAGAGCAGCGGCTTTGCCGGTCCGCATCTGGGCCGACATCGTCTCGGGTATTATCGGCTTCGCCACGATGATGGCCTTCCTGCCCTTTGCTCTGCCTCGGCGTTCCGTCTCAACATGTCACATGCAGCAGGAGAGCTTTAGGGGCCCAAGCCTCGTTGTAAGCATCCACCGCTTGCGGGGTCGGCAGAATTTGCCAGTGCACGTTGGATGTCTGGAGATACTCACGAGCATCCTCAGTCAGGCGCAGCAGGCCATTGAAGCCGCTGCCGATGATGACATTGCGGGGCTGTCCCTTACACAGCTTCTCGATCTCCGTTCGGTCTACAACATGGGAAGTCCCGTATTGTCGGCGGGCGTGCTTTTTGCTCCGCTTCTTGACCTTACCGCCGGATCTGATATAGATGTCGTGGGGGAATTGCCGACCTTCGACA
>CAZCJS010000327.1:1155-4397 GCA_964498775.1 uncultured Armatimonadia bacterium | reverse complement strand
GCCCTCGGGGCCATAAATCGCCTCGCGGAAAGAGTGCATATTGCCCGTGATACTAGCCAGTTCCTTGGCGGTCGCAAGCTCGAACTCCTTGATCGTCGGCGGAGTTGCGCCGGTGGTAAGGACCCGGGTGCTGTCGGGTGAATAGTGTGCAGACCGGAGGCCGGACTGGTCAGTGGCGAAAGAGTGAAGCACCTCGTTGTCGGCCAGGTTCCATTCGTGTACTTTGCCGGAACTATCGGCGACTAGCAGGGCTTTGCCGTCGCTACGCGGCTCAATGCCGGTGATGGATGCGGAGCAAACTTTGTGTGTCGCCTGCAATTCGCCCTTAGAGAGGTCCCATATATTTATGGAGTTACCGGCGGCGATTACACTGCGACCATCGAGCAGATAGCATAGATCCCCGATACCGCCGCGAAGCCGCAGCGTCCCGAGCCGTTGCAGTGCAGCTTCGGGCAGGGCGTCTCCCAGACGGTCCTCTGCCGCCAGTGCGCTCGGTACAACAAGAAGCGTCAAGCATGTAATGAGCAAGCCGAACTCCAGTGCGCGCATAAGCTATTCCTCCAGTATCTTGTCGGGTCCATGGACGTTGCGATATATCTTGGTGTTGCCGCCGGTGGAGACGCTCTTGGCTACCGGGTTGGCGAACCAATTGTGGTGAATCTCGGCTCGGTCTGAGGGCACTCCACGGATGCCGACATGTCGGTGGCTGCTCTGGAAGGTGTTGTGGTGTATGTGCATCCAGTCGCCGGCGATGTTGGTGCTGTCGCCGCGGTCACGCCCGCCGTGCATGTCGAAATGATGGCCGTTGGCATGGGGCAGGACCAGGTTCCAGGCGGCCTCGTAGCCGGAGCCGGGACTCCCGCTGGAGGCGATATGGTGGCGGCAGTAGTCGAACTTGTTGGCGATCACGTGGAGGTCACTGGAGCCGGTGGAGACTCCGTAGCCGAGGCCGGAGCGCTGGGAGTGGTGGATGAAGTTGTGGTGGATCTGGCAGTTCATGGCGCCGCTGCCAACACCGATGGCGGCGACATTGAAATTGTAGATTTCGCAGTTGTCAATTTCGGTGCCGTAGCTGCTGGTGCCGAGGAAGTAAGCGCTGTGGGCGACGCGGTCGCTGCCGGCGTAGGGGCCTTCGAAGCGCAGGCCGGTCAGACGGACATCATCCCCTGCTACACTGAACATGCGCCCGGACTTGCGAGTGGTGAAGATGCGCGCGCCCGGAGAGCCGTCTTTACCACGGGTGCCTGCCAGGGTTACTCCGGGGGGCAGGGCCAGAGTGTTTTGCGCAGTCAGGTCAATCTCCACACCGTCGGGGACAAAGATGACCTGGCCGGGCTTGGCTTCTTTGAGGGCTGCGAGGAATTCCTCGGTGGTATTGACGATGAAGTCACCGGTGGTCAGGATGTCGTTGTAGCCTTCTCCCCCACCGATGGGATTACCTGTCGGATTCGCCTCGCAGCCGAAGGTCTCCTCAGCATCCCGGGCCAGAACCGTCGCGGTTGAAATAATCAGCAGCAGGCTCAACGCCCACCGCAACATCCGCTTGCCTGACATGATATCACTCCCCTGCATGCAACGGACTCGGGCTGGAAGCTATCCATGAAACAAGCAGGAGCTTATTTCATGGATACCTGACCCCGCGCTTGTGCGGAGTCAGGCCGAGCCACCCGTTTGGTGAGCTATTTTGACTATGTGAAGCTATCTTTAGGACGGGACACTAAAACCAGCCGATCGGCTCGCCGGAGATGTCCTGGATGACGTTCTTGATGCGAACGTACCGGTAGAGGCCGGCAATGCCCCGCTCGACGCCGGTTCCGGATTGCTTCCAGCCCGGGAACGGTGACTGCGGATAGACCGCATTGTAGCAGTTGACATAGACGGTACCGGACTTGAGAGCGCGCACCATGCGCTGGATGCGGTCGGCATTGGTGGTGAAGACGCCGGAACCGAGACCGTATGATGTGTCATTGGCGATCCGTACTGCCTCCGCCTCGTCCTTGAAGGGGATGGCAACGAGTACAGGCCCGAAGATCTCTTCGCGGGCGATGGTCATGTCGTTGTTGACGCCGGTGAAGAGGGTGGGTTCGACGTAGCAGCCGCCCTCATATTCGGGCCCCTCAGGGACCTTACCGCCACAGGCGACGATGGCACCTTCGACCTTGCCGGCCTCGATGTAGCACAGGATCTTGTCCAGTTGCTCCTGGGAGACGATGGTGCCGAGCTGGGTGTCTTCGCTTGCGGGGTTACCGACTCTGAGGGAGGCCATTTTCTCGGCGACGGCGGCGGTGAAGTCATCGTAGATTGATGCTTCGACGAGCAGGCGGCTGGCGGCGATACAGTTCTGTCCGTTGTTGAGGAGTATGCCGAAGAGCGCGCCGGCGACGGCCTGATCGAAATCCGCGTCGGCAAAGACGCAGTTGGGGGACTTGCCGCCCAGCTCCATAGACAGGTCAGTGATGTTGTGCCGAGCAAGCTCCATCACGCGGCGACCGATAGCTGTGGAGCCGGTGAAGGATACCATGCCGACACGGGGATCGGTGACGATCGCCTCGCCGACGGTAGCGCCGGGGCCGGTAACGACATTCAGCGCACCGGCGGGAAGGCCGGCTGCGGCGAACAACTCGCAGACCGCCGAAGTGGTTAGCGGCGTGAGACTCGCGGGCTTCATCACAATGGAATTGCCGGTAGCGAGAGCGGCACCGATCTTGAGGACCGCCAAAAAGAGCGGGAAATTCCAGGGGGCGATGCCGCCGACGACACCGTACGGCTCATAGAGGCTAAAGTCAATCTGTCCCGGGGTGGGGATTGGTATCGTCTCGCCGACTACGGCGTCGGCGACTTCGCCATACCAGTGGAGGTAACTTGCCGCGACGGGGATGTCTATGAGGCGGGAATCGGTGATGGTCTTGCCGACATCAAGGGTTTCAAGCTGGGCGAACTCCTCGGCACGGTCGCCTAGCAGTTGCGCGGTCTTGGCGAGAATGGCGGCGCGGTCGGCACAGGTTGTAGCTCCCCATTCGCCTTCGAAGGCGGTTTGAGCCGCCT
Source organism: uncultured Armatimonadia bacterium (assembly GCA_964498775.1). Taxonomy (GTDB): domain Bacteria; phylum Armatimonadota; class Zipacnadia; order Zipacnadales; family UBA11051; genus UBA11051. Next base: position 1,352 of record CAZCJS010000327.1, on the reverse strand, counting down.
CACAAGCGCGAGCAACATCTTCGGGACCACCCTTCGCTGCAGTACCGATGACTTCTCCATTGGCGGGATTGATGGTTTCGTAGGTCTCGCCGCCTGAGGCATCGCAGTACTCACCGTTGATGAAGAGTCTGGACTGTTGCATGGCCGAAACCCCCTTGCGTGTTCTTCACCATACTATATCAATTCGCCATTGCTCT
>CAZCJS010000327.1:0-1145 GCA_964498775.1 uncultured Armatimonadia bacterium | reverse complement strand
CACCTGCCGTCTCGATTAGAGAATGTGATATGAGGTGGGGCGAGCCGGAAGAAACCGGAGGGAGAACCTCTATAATTAGATTGACGCAGGTGTGAGACAGGATATAATTATGTCTATGGGTGTATTTGCGGCAGAGGAGGATTGATTCATAACTTGCATGGAGGTGTCATAATGAAACGCGGCTTCACACTGATCGAACTGCTTGTGGTCATCGCCATCATCGCGATCCTGGCGGCGATACTGTTTCCAGTGTTCGCGAGAGCGCGAGAGAAGGCGCGGCAGACCTCGTGCCTCAACAACGTCAAGCAAATGGCTCTAGCTTTCGCTATGTACACGCAGGATTACGACGAGACGTGTCCGGGCAGCTCAATCAACACTCCAGTGAGTGTCTATCGCCCGTACTGCCAAAACAATGGGACCTCGCTTTACTGGCAGGACTTGCTATACCCGTACGTGATGAACAGACAAGTGTTCAAATGCCCCAGCGTGGCTCCATATGAGTACAGCACCACCTGGGGAGGTTATGGGTGGAACGCGGGCCTGGGGTATGTTCTGAACCACCCGGATCGCACCGGCTGGGAGTATGACGGGGTCAAAATAGCAGAAATGCCGTACCCCGCTCAGACGTGGTGTATTGCGGATGCGGCGGTCTATCGGGTGCAGGGGTATCTGACCACGGCTTACCACGTCAATAGTTCCACCTACGCGCCCTGGGCGGTGCGACACAATGAGGGTGACAACTTCGCTTTCTGTGACGGGCACGCCAAATGGATCGCGTACGGTCGTTACAGCACCATCAAGCACAAGTACGACGGCACCATCTAGGCGTCACCGTAACACATATCGGTCGCGCATGCCCATGGACGAAATGGGGCGTCTCAGCCGCAAGGCCGAGGCGCCTCTTGCGTTGCCTGTTCAGGGCATCGGGCCGCCAAGGAAGCCCTCGTGGAAGAAGACCGGCTCGTAGCCGCGCTCAGTGACCCAGCCGATGGCCGCATCGAGGCGGTCGGCGTGGTCGGGGATGTGGTTGGCATAGAAGGGCCAGAAGTACTGCTCGTGGGTAAAGAGGTCCATGATCTCGGCCTGCAGCGGATTGTCGTAGAGCGGTTGCAGCGTGGCCTCGACGCGGTCAACGAGCAGATAAT
>CAZCJS010000326.1:0-4414 GCA_964498775.1 uncultured Armatimonadia bacterium | reverse complement strand
GTCGCCAGCTGCACGAAAAATCCGGGCGTGATCGACATCGGCAGGCCGAACCCGATCACGGCCAGCGCGAACGCGCTCAGATAGCGCCACTCCCACCTCGGCCACGCCTTGCCCAGCCCCACCTGCACCAGCCCCTCGATCACGTACGGCAACACGTACTTGAGCGCGCTACCTATGGCCAGGTATAGGACCACGTATCCTACTTGTGAGAGCATATCCATCAGTCCGCACCTCCTGGTTCCCGTTCTCGTTCCTCGCGGATCACATCCCGGATCCCGTCCAAAACCCGCGTGCAGAGCTCATTCAGGATCCGGGTCGTCAGCTCCTCATATACCTTGCGCGGCAAGATGTCGCCGCGCATGAACATGATCACGGTAATGACCAGTGTCGCGATCACGCCCCCTGTATTGATCAAATTCCAAATCGAGATGGCCTGTTCGCTCATCTGCCCACCAGCTTCGTCTTGTCCAGCTCCTCGCGCACGATAGCTCGGATGCGCTCGTAATCTATCTCTGCATCCGGATCCGGCGATGGCTCTGGCTCTTCGCCCAGCAGTTGCTCGATGCGCAGCGCGTCAAAATGCCCGGCAGCGAATCCCGCGTCGTTACTGGCGAATTCGAGCACCGGCCGCACGTATCCCTGCGTCGGCATCAACTGCGGGCTCGTGAGCTCGACCCACTGCCGCTGCGGTATACCATGGTACGTATCCCGCCAGCCACCCCACGTCACATGCGATGCGACCGCCTCGCGCTGTTCGGGCGGGAAGGCGTGCTGCTGCAGAAATGGCCCATCGCCATCGACCAGGCCGAGCCGGCTACCGCCGCCGGCATTCTGGAAAACGTGCATATAGTGCGCATCGGCTCGCACCGGACGGCCATTCTGCACGTACACCGGATCGCCCACCAGCCATGCTGCACCGGTCGAGAACTGGAACATGATCACCGCCGCGTAGCGGCCCTCATAGACCTCGCTCTGTGTCTCGGCATCCTTCTGATCCGTCTCGGGCTCGTTGAACTCGGTGTCCACGTCCGCATTGTGCAGGTAGTACAGCTGCATCCCTTTGGGCACTGTGAATTCGGGCTTACCGCCCTGGTCGTAGAACCCGCGCTCCATTGCATGCAGGTATACCTGCATCCACTGCTCTTCCGGCATCTCGTCTTCTCCCTCGTCTATGTCGACTGTGTAGTTCTGTGCCAATGCCTGGTCCCAGTCCTGCCGTACTTGGCCCTTATCCGCGAAATACCAGCGATCCGCCTCTATGCCGCGGTATAGAGCCAAGCAACGCACCGGCGTGCCTGTGTGCTGGTTCCATTCGTCGATCTCGCGATACAGAGCCTGCACGTAGCCGATATTCATGTTCAGCCAGCCCGTGTCGACCGGACAGCACTCGGTGATGTAGACCGGCGCTCCACGTGGAATCACGCTCATAAAGTCCCGGTAAGCTCGGAAATGATAGTGCCGATCCTGGAACGGTGGATCCATGGAGTCGCCCGAGGTCACGTGTCCCACCGCATGCCCGTGCGTATAGCTATGCAGCGCGTAGCCGTCCGCATCGCCGATCGACGCGATCACGTCGGCCAGGTACTGCACCCAATCGCCGCGTTCGTTGCCGGCATAGGTGACCTTGGCCGTCCAGGGCGCGATCGCGGCTACCAGGACCTGGTCACGCTCGTGCCCCGGACGGGCCTTGATCGCCTCCCGGCACTTGACGTAGCAGCGGCCGTACTCCTCCGGATAGATTTTCATCCCCCCGGGCCATTCCTGCTCGTGGTTGGGCTCATTGCCGATGATCCAGTGATGCACGTCTGGCGAGTTGCCCGCGATCAGACCCAGGCGCTCCGCAAAGCGGTTGTATTCGGCCATCCACGGGATCGTGCCGTCCGATCCATAGCCATTGTTGAGCCGCACGATGGGCACGTGAGACGTCTCGTTGCGCACCTCCTCGACCTGCCAGGCGTGAACGGTGATCACCGCCCATCCCTCGACGTCCATCATCCAATCCCATGGGCCCTCGTGCAGTGCATAGATGCTGCGCTTGGTCATCGTCACACTCCGTATAGGGCGCGCGATTGCTGGAACAGCGCGCCGATCATATCGTCGGGCAGGGCGGATGCAGCAAGGAAACAGACGGAGGCCCGGCCAGTTAGCACCCCACCTGACCCAGTGCCATCATCAATGATGCCCAGGTTGAAGTCAGACGCATTGTCATCAATGCTTGCCGGTATGCTGGTGGTATTGGTCGCCTTGACTGCATTCACCCATACCGCCATCTCCGTAGACGGCTTGAATCGGCCCACCAGGAAGTACCATTGAGTAGCGCCTGCTGTTGCCGTGCTGCTGACGGTTGTTTCGGCGCTACCATCATCCGAGATGCCCAGCACCAGTTGATTGGAGACGTTGCGATAGAGGCGATAGCTCCGCGCATTGCCTGATGTCAGAAACTTGGTCAACAGATATTGCGTGGTGCCCGCCGCATCGAAGCGAAACCAGCCGCCCAGTGTAAGCCCTGGATTCGAGTGGTATCCATCTGTACAAGTGATGGAGAGCGCCGCCTCATCCGAGCGGTCAAAATAGTCACCCGTCCCATCCAGCGCAACATAGGGCGCGAGGCCATCATAGTTGTACGTCGGGTCGCCGCGCCGCGTCAGTTGTAGATCGCCGTTGGTATAATCTTCCATGTTCCCCGAAGCGTCATAGTTTGCCGTGGTCCACAGCCCGCGCAGTCCCGGCAGGCCAGAGAAGGCCGATACCGCATGCCGGAAGGCGGCATACTTGTCCGCAAAGCCGATGACCCGCCGGGTCAGGTCGTTGAGCGTCTCCGGGGTCGGTTCGGGCAGGCGGGGCACTAGGCGCAACACGTTAGGCGCGGTGAACTCGACTTCCTCAATGTAGGCACGGTTCGGCTTGTCTAGTGTGCCCCCGCCGGGCAGTGCCCGTGAGCGTGGTGCGCCGACGACTTCCACAATGGTATCCGGCTTCATGTGCGTGGGCAGCACGGGATTGCCCGCCGCATCGTACAGACGCCCATTCCGCAGATAGTGGGTGACGCTCGTCTCGGCCAGCCCATAGTCAAACTCGCGATCTGCATATACGCCGCCCGCGTAATCGTTTCCGCTATCGTCGCCCATGTCAATCAGCTCTGCCACGGCGGCCCAGAGACGGACGGGCGTGCCAGCCACGATGATGGCGGATTGTGTCGAGTTGGTGTCAATGTCGCCGGCGGTGACAAACTCGCTGTTGCCGACGAGCGTGGAGATTTGCGCGCTGATGTTGGCCGCACTGGCGTTCGTCTCTCGGAAGCGCCGATTCATGCTGAATACATAGCCCGCGCACACGGCTTCTAACCCATCAGGTTTGGGTTCCCGCGACGGGTCGATGATCAGCCCATCTTCGGCCCGTGAGCGGGGAAAGGCATCGCGCGCTAGGATCTTGTCTCGACGCGCATCGGCAGTGGTGCTGCTATACACGGCGCTGGCCTGGTCGATATAGCACGATTCCCCGTACTGGTCGGAGCTGTCCGTATCCTCGCTCCACGCCGTTTCCCCGCCGCCCCACTGCACCTTGACCTTGTTGCGCCATCGTTCCGAGTCCAACGAGCGCAGCCAGGTCACGCCGTCTAGGGTGAGACGGAGTTGCACGATTTCGCCCTCCCACGTTGTCTGTCCGTAAGATTCCATCACGATGCGCCAGCCAATGGCGTCATTGTAAAAGTCGATCAGTTCTCTGCGGGTCAGATTGGCGGGGGAGAGGTCAAAGTCGGCCAGCCAGTAGCCGCCCCATGCGCGGGTCGTGCAACGCCAGTTTTGAGCAAGACGGGTGATGTTCCCTCTGTAGTTGGTCGTGCTGACGGACAGCCGATCGTACAGTAAGAGATTGAACATCACTCGCTCCCGCGCAAGCTGGTCCACCGTTCCGTGTAGGTGGAGGCAATGCCGCCGGTATCTGCAAACTCAACCTGATCTGTTAGTACGCTGCTGCTATCACGGGCATAGACACAGATGATACGCCCATCTCCCGGCGGCAAGCGAAAATTCTCAGCCTCGAACGGATCAATATCCTCTGCAGTGTTGTCGCTTCCTGCCGTCGCATCAAAGATGGTGAGTGCCTGAAGGTGCTCGCTTGGGCCTTGTCCAAAGGCCATATCGTAGGCCGACGCAGCCGCTTGAGCGCCGTCACCCTCCCATATGTGTAGGAACCCTTCATCCACAGGCACCGTACATATGCAATCTAGATATAGATCACCTGATCCGCTAATGCGCTTCCCGTAGACATAGATGCGTTCATTGTGTACCAGCCCCGTCGTATCCATAGCCCTCAGATTGTGAGATGGCACGTCCCAAACTCCGAGCGAATAGAAGTCCCAGGAGGTTCCATCTATGGATACAGGATCGCGATAGGCGCGTGCGGTAGAATA
>CAZCJS010000325.1:0-4430 GCA_964498775.1 uncultured Armatimonadia bacterium | reverse complement strand
GGAATGATCTCGAAGATCCATATCGGGCATATACTCGAGCTTCTAGAGAAGCGTATGGTGCCGGTCGTAGCCGGGTTCCAGGGCTATTATCACGATCCGGTGGAAGGCCGAGATGAGGTGTCAATCCTGGGCCGGGGGGGGAGCAATCAGACAGCCGTCGCTCTTGCAGATGCGCTCGAGCAGCCGGAATGCACGATGTTCACCAACGTTGACGGTATCTATGACAAGGACCCCAACGTGCACGACGACGCGGAGAAGATAGATGAGATAACCGCGGCGGAGTTGCTGAAGTGGGACCCGTTCCCGAAGGTGATCCAGAGAGAGGCCGTAGAATACGCGGTGGAAAGCAACGTGGACATTTGGATACGCAGTGGGTTCGACAATCAGCTTGCGGGGACACTCATTCATTGCCGGGAATAAGTTGGGCACGCAGGTTTGACACGAGTGCGAAATGGGTATGATAGCTATAGAAACCCTCCCTTATGACGTACTGAGCGCTGCAAAGGTCCCGGAAGCCCTTGGCAGCGCTCACTTTTATTGTAGTGGTGGGAGTTTAGGGCGTCCGTGGCATGGCCAGGATACGCGCGTGGTAGTGATCTTTAGGAGAAGCTGAGGTCGCGCGGACTCAGGGGCGCTTGACCTGATTATGTGGTTTTGCTATACTCAGTCGCGTTCAGAATCCCCATATGCAGTGAACGTTACGGCTGTCTGAACCGTCCAAGCTGACACATATGAGCCTCGATGACCATATGTCGGGGCTGTTTTGTGGGCAGTTGACGAAGAGCAAGTGTGAAGTCGGCGGACACGGTTATCTGAGGAGGACCGCGGGATGATTCGCGTAGATGGTCTGACGAAGTACTACGGCCCGCATCGAGCTATCCACGATGTGAGCTTCGAGGTAGCTGAGGGTGAGATCGTAGCCTTTCTCGGGCCAAACGGGGCCGGGAAGACGACCACGATGCGCATCATGACGGGCTTCATGCCGGCCTCGGCGGGCACCGTAGAGATAGCCGGTTGCGATGTGTATACGGATTCGGTGGGAGCACGGCGGCATATAGGGTACGTGCCGGAGCATCCGGCGCTGTACCCGGAGATGCGCGTGAGCCAGTACTTGACCTTCTGTGGCCGGCTGTACGGAATGGGGAGTGCGGAGCTTGCAGAGGCGCGGGAGCAGGCGATCGTGACATGTGGTTTAGAAGAGCGCGCAGACTACATTATCCAACGGCTCTCTCTGGGTTTCAGGCAGCGTGTTTGCCTGGCACAGGCGTTGCTTCATGATCCCGAGGTGCTGATACTCGACGAGCCGACCATCGGCCTTGATCCCAACCAGATACGGCAGGTAAGGGAATTGATAAGGGACCTCGCCGGTGACCATACGGTGCTGCTCTCCACCCACATCCTCCCTGAGGCGCAGGCCCTGGCCGAGCGAGTGGTGATCATCAACCACGGAGAAATCGTGGCGGAGGACACTCCGCAAGCGTTGACTGCTCAGTTGCGGCAGGCGCAGACGGTATTCGTGAAGGTTGCGCAGCCCTCCGACAGCGTCTCCCGGCTGCTGCGTGACATGCCGGGAGTAAGTGCGGTAGAGACGGTGCGAGGGGATCCCGGGGCGTATCTTGTGGACACGGCGATAGACACGGAGATGCGCAATGATATCGCCAAGTTCATCATAGAACACGACTGGGGCCTGCTGGAGTTGCGGGCCATTGAAATGAGTCTGGAAGATGTGTTCCGTCAGCTCACCACTCAGGAAAAGGGTGTCGCTTAGTTATGCGCAATATCCTGACTATCGCCGGACGCGAGATACGGAGCTATTTTGTGTCACCACTGGCCTATGTGGTGATATTCTTCTTTGTGTTTATCATCGGCTTCATTTTCACTCTGGGGATGCTCTCCCCTCAGACCGAAGCGACGATGCAGCCTCTGTTTCACAGCATGATATTTGTGAGCCTGATGCTGGCGCCGGTGTTGACCATGGGGCTGCTTGCACAGGAGACAAGCACCGGCTCGATAGAGATGCTGATGACGAAGCCGGTGCGTGATGCTGAGGTGGCTGTTGGCAAGTTCCTGGGTGCTGTGGCGCTGTATGTGATGATTCTGGTAGTGACGCTGGAGTTCCCAATAATGTATGAGATTTGGGGCAACCCGGATTGGGGACTCATACTGAGCGGGTATATCGGGCTGCTGGCATGCGGGATAGCGTTCATGGCAGTAGGAACGTTTGCCAGTTCAGTGACGGACAATCAGATAGCGGCATGGCTGATCGGGACGGCGCTGCTGCTCTTCTTCTGGCTGGTGGGGTGGCTGGGATATTCCTCGACGACCTGGGTTACGGATGTGGCGAAGCGCATCTCAATCTATGAAAACTTTGGGGACTTCACGCGTGGGATCGTGGATGGGAAGAACTTGCTGTTCTTCCTGAGTATCGCAGTGATATTCCTTTTCATGGCCGTGCGGGCGATCGAGAACCGACGCACGGTCTGAAGTCTCTGACGGGCAATCCCACAAGCTGGCGAGATGTAGAGATGTTAGTAGGCAGCATTAGCATGGATTAGAACCGCCTTCGGGCAGGTGAATGCAAGTGACAGAGAAAGAGACTCACGGGCAAGATACGGACGAAGGCCGAGAAATCGAGACGATACCGAGCGATCCGCGTCTGGTAGCGGCCGAGACTGCAGCAGTGTCTCCGCTGATACTGGCGGGGAAGATGGCCGGCTGGGTTGGTCTGGCGGCTCTGATAGTAGGGCTGTTCTGGACGGGGATCACCAAGGCGATGGGCACAGGGCCGAAGGTGTTGCTCATATTGGGGATCGTGGGCCTGGCGTGTTGGCTGGCTACGAACGTGACCGCGGTAGTTGCGCAGGTGCGGGCGCGCGGGGTTCAGGCAGTGTTGAACTCGGTGTTGTTCACGGCCTTTGTGATCGGCATCATCGTGATGGCCAACTATATTGCCGGTCGGCATCACATCTTCCGCGCAGACTGGTCGGAGGCGAAACTACACTCGCTGTCACAGGGGACGCTGGACATCGTCCGCAACCTGGACAAGGATGTCACTATCACGGCATTTCTTTCGCCAGACTATCCGGGCTCGGATCAGACACGGACGATGCTGGGCGAGTATGAGATACAAGGGAAACGTATCAGCCTGAAGGTGTATGAACCGGCGCTGGCAATAACTAAGGTCGAGGAGTTCAAGCCGACGTCGAAGGGAAGCATTTTCGTGGAGTGTGGAGAGCGGAAGGAAGAGATCCAGGTTGCGACAGAGGAGAAAATTTCCAGCGCGATACTGGCGGTTACAACAGGAGAGAAGATCAAGGCGTATTTCCTGACTGGCCATGGGGAACAGAGTCTGGATGCGTATGGCGAGCAGGGGCTGAAGTGGCTGAAGACGTATCTGGAGAATGAGCAGTATGCAGTGGAGAGCCTGTCGCTGATGACACAAGAGGAGCCGACGGTGCCGGGAGATTGCGCGGTGCTGGCGATAATCGGCGCGAAGCAGGAGCTCCTTGATAAGGAGAAGGCGGCACTGCGGCAGTACGTGGAGCAGGCCGGTAATGTATTCATAGCGTTAGCATCACCGCCGGCTCCGAACTTCGCCGACTTGCTTGAGCCGTACGGGGTGCGGCCGCTGACCGGGTTGGTAATGGACCCGGCGAGCGGGCTGTGGGGAAACCCACAGGTGCCGATGGTCGCTCCGGATGCGTACGCGCACGAGATTGTGAAGAAGCTTAATGGCGTGGCGCTGCCGACGACGATAGCTTTCGAGGTGGAGACGCCGGAGCCGCCAATGCCGGGCCCGGGCGCTCCACCGCCCCCGCCGTCAGTAGCCACAGGGATACTGGAGTCAAGTGGGTACGCGTGGCTTGAGACAAGTACGTCAGGCGCAGTGACGAAGGATGCCGATGAGAAGACTGGGCCGCTGACTATGGCGGTGGCGATAGACCTGAGCTTGGCCGACCAGCAGCCGCCGGCATATCCCGGGGCTCCGCCGATGCCGGAGGACACAAGTGTGCGCAAGGGGCGTCTGGTGGTCATCGGCGACTATGACTTCATCCGCGATGACCTGTATGACCGGGGCCTTCAGGAGAATATGTTCCTGGCCACAGCGTCGTTTGGCTGGCTGGCGAGGAATGACAAGTTGGTGACGATCCCGCCACATGAGCCGCTGGACCGGACGATGATTCTTAACACTACCCAGAAGAATCTCGCTGTGATCATATCGGCTGTACTGATTCCTCTGATGGTACTTGCCGCCGGCATAGTGATGTGGTGGCGAAGGAGGTAAGCAGCGGAACTATGAAGGTGTTTTTGCGAAGTGCCGCCGCGGCGCTGGTGTTTATTGCCCTGCTGGTGTATGTATTCACCGCTGAACGTGGGCGCGTGCCGGAGAAGGAAGAGATATTCGGCCTGGATGTTGCGGACGCTATCAA
>CAZCJS010000324.1:0-4449 GCA_964498775.1 uncultured Armatimonadia bacterium | reverse complement strand
GTGATGGCCTGAAGCTGACTGTGCTTGAGCGGGTCGAGCATGGATAGCGGCGGCAAGGTACTGGAGGAAGCAAATGGATGCAATCAAGTCCTGTAAGAGCTATGCTGCGCGGCCGGCGGGGATTGGTCTGTACGAGAACGGTAAGCATGTCTTCAAGGTGTACTATGTTGACATCTACGGACGGGCCGAGCCGGAACGGTATGAATGGGACCTGTGCGACCGCGAGCGGACGACGGTGCTTGAGGGGCTGGGAAAGGTCGGCGCAGAGGGCGTCGGCTTTGTGGTCAGCTTTACGCATATAACCAAGGTCTTCCGCTTCGCTCCGAGTGCCGAGACCGTCCTTCATGTTCGCGCCTACCATACTGACGACTTCAGCGAGCTTGCTCTGGAGCGCGAGGAAGGTTACAGCGAGTTCGCGTGCTATGCAGAGGCGATTATTGCCGCGGATGAGTATCGCTTGTGGGCGGAAGCCGACAGTGTGGAGGAGTATCTAGGGCGGCGTTCGGAGTGGACTGATGCGCCGATATGTAATCATGGGAAGCTGGCGACCCATTTCCGCGGCCAGGGGTAGAGCCTGACGCCGAAGGACTGCACCGGTGAGGCGAACGTTAATGATGTCGGGCCGGCTGGGGACGTGCGGCTGACTCACTCATGCCAGTTGAGTATCACCGCTCCTGCCTGCCCACGGTCCTCTATCAGCATCCCGTAGGCCTCGGCGGCCTCATCCCAGCCGTAGCGATGGGTGACCAGTTCGTCGGCATGAAGCTCTCCGGCTGCAATCAGGTCAAAGATGAACTCGACATTGCGGGCGGCGGTCCAGGGATTGTACGGGGTCTCGAATTGCGGGTGGGAACCGTTGTGCGCGCCGATGATCGTGAGGCTGGGGGAGTTGCAGTAGTCGTGGAAGTCGAAGCTCGTCTGGCCACGGGGACTGCTGAGGATGACGATGCGTCCCTGCCTGCGCAGCAAGTCCATCTCGCGTGGAATGAGATCGGCGATGCCGGTCAGCTCGATGACGCAATCAGCCATGCGGCCATGGGTCGCGGCTTTCACCCGGGCGGCGATGTCGTCATCGGCACCGTCAATGACTAGGTCGGCGCCGAAGGCCTGGGCGAAGTCGCGCCGCAACTGGGAGAGGTCGACTCCGATGGCCGGTCTCGCGCCGTCAATGCGGGCGAATTGAAGCGCAAACTGGCCGATGAGGCCGAGGCCATAGACGACGACGGCCTCGCCCATGTTGAGGGCCGCCCGGCGCACACCGTTGATAGCAATCTGTGCCAGCATGAAGAGTGCGGCGGCTTCATCACTGACGGCATCGGGGACGTGATGCGTGGATGGGCCATCGGCCACAACCGCGTAGGTACAATGGTTGGCGGAACTGGCAACGCGGTCCCCGACGCGGAAGCGGCTCACCTGATCCCCGACCTCGACTACCTCCCCTACATTGCTGTATCCGGCATTGAACGGTAATGTCGCGAAGTTGCTCCATTTGGAGTCGTGGGGGTAGTCGCCGGTGAGTATGGTCAGCTCGGTGCCGGTGGAGATGGCGGCTTTGATGGTGCGGATGAGTACCTGTCCGGGCTCGGGCGCAGGTGTATCGCACTCTTCGATGTCCACCTGCCTGGTAGCTGTGAACACGACGCGATGGTTCATGGCTGCGTTTCTCCTTGCTGCGGCCTCATCCGAACTGCACGGAATAGCCCTGCAAGACATCCGGTCCGAAGATACCAAGCAGCAGCCATCCTATCCCGCCTGCCAGCAAGTCGCCGATCACCAGGCCGAGGAAGAATGGCATCAGTTGGCGGTAGAGCCGCGCGCCGCCAATGCGCTGCACGATGGACTTGACTATCCATACGAACATGAAGTTCGACCACAGCGCATAGCCGTAGTTGAGCGATATTGCATAGCCGAGCGGATGGAACGGTGACTGCAGCCACCAGAAGCGAAGGGCCACCATGGCGACGGCGATGACAGCGCCGGTGATGATCGCGATGCTGCGGTTGACATCCGGTGCGCCGGGATTGACTATCGCAGTGGCGATCTCCTCCCATTGGAAGCGTGCGTTCGAGACGTTGCCGCCGCCACTGGTCGTACCCCCGCCGCAGGTGACTGCGCCGAACTTGTAGTAGGCGCCGAGAGTCACGTAGAAGGCGACGATACAGCCGAAAATGAACGCGCACATGGTGAAGACCGCAAACCATCTGGACCTGATATCATAGCGGTCGGCGAGCGCCTCGTTCTCCACCTGATATCCCATCTGTGACATATAGTAGCCGCGGCCCATCCACGAGAAAGAACTGAGCATGACTAGATCGGAAGGGTCGCCGGCGCGGATCAGCGAGCGCGTGCCGAGGATATTGAAAATCATCTCCTTGTGCTGGTTGAAGGGGAAGGCCCACATGGCCGGAACTCCGCCCTCGGCGCGGACGCGTGAATAGACCAGGCCGAAGCCGAGGAGGAGGGCGACGTAGATGATGCTGAATCTCGGCGAGAAGCCCGACATGTGCGCCCAGATGATGGTGGCGACAAACCCCCCGACAGCGCCGAAGAATGACCAGCGGTAAGGCATCCGTTCGGCCGAGTCGTCAATAGTCGGGTCGCCGGTCAGCGCCTTGCGGGCTACCTGGGCGATATGGTTGCGGCCGATCCAGAATAGGACGAAGATGAGGGCGAGATATGCGCCGGAGCCCTGCTCGTAGGAGAACGGGAAGCCGGGGTCCTGACGCAGGCCGAAGATGTCGGCAAGGGTCTCCACGAGTGGCTGCATGAGGAAGGAGAACCACGTGCAGAAGAGCAGGTCGGGGGAGACGAAATAGGCCAGGCCGAGGACCTGAGGGCGATAGAAAAAGCGGACGTGGTTGAAGTTCGTCCACGGGGCCTCAGTGAAGATTCCGCCGATGCGGTAGTAATCGAGCAACGCGGTCACTGATGGGTTGAAGGAGTGCATCACATTGAGCGTGTGATGTATGAATACCAGCACGATGGCGACCCAGACGAGGGGGTTGCGGAAAAAGGCAACGTGGGAGCCGGGGGCCTCCTTCTCGACGAGGCTTATCGGTATCAGCAGCAGCGGGAAGCGCAGCCGCTCCTTGTCAACCCACTGGCTGCGGAACATGTTGACGAGGCATAGGCCGGTGAAGAAAATCAGCGACATCAGGATGGTCCACATGCCCAGTGGGTAGAGCCACGGTTTCCACGGGACAGCGCCGGCGTCACTGCCCTCGTACATCTGGCGGATCAGTTCCGCGTCATGCGGGTAGTACCAGTTGGGCAGTTCGGCGGTGATGCGGTCGAAGTTGTTCTGGGGTGTTGCGAAGTAGATGTGCGTGGTCATCCACGGCAGGAGCAGCTCGACGACACCGTAGGTAATCGGCGGAATACACAGCACGAGAAACATGAAGATGATGACGAGTTCCTTCTTCTTCAGGGATTTCCTGAAAAAGGCAGCAAGGGGTGCCCCAAGCCCGATGATTACTATCATGGCGAAGATGGCGGGGACCGGGGGCGTGGAAAGCGCGTAGATATTCCCACGGCCCTCGATCATGCCGGACTGGTGCATCCATAACATGGAAAGGAGCCCGAAGACGACTGCAATGATGATTGCGCGTAGAGTCAATTGATTGCCTCGCTTGTGTCTGCAGGAGTGTCGCGAAACCCATGGCGTCCGTCAGGCGGCTTCATGGAGACGCCCCGCTTGCGGTCAGCCTGATGTGTCACGAAGCCACGAAGATGTCGGCTCCGCTCCCATGCCTCGGGCTTGCGCACAGGCAGATCGAGATGCAGGGGCTCCAACACCGGTGCGATGATTGTCCCCGCGAACCGCCGTGACCAAGCTGCACACTCGCGGTTCGCAGTATTCTTGCCGGTGGAGTATTCGCTGCGACGGAGGCAATATCCTTCCTGTTGTGCGGGGCGAGGCCTGGGGCACTTAGAGGCCGGCGGAGCTGAGGAAGTCGGTGTCGGCGAGGATGTCGGGAGTATCTCCGGTGCGGATGATGGCGCCGGCCTTCAGGACCACCACGCATGTCCTCAAATGCTATTGACTTATCCTATGTCTGAGATGGCTGGTCACCTCAAGTTGATTTGGTGGACTCATTCCCGCCAGGGCCGACAGCCTGGCGCACAGAATCCAGCAGTCGTTGAGCAAACCGGAGCGCGTCGGCAGCTTCGTCTCCTGTTGGTGGCACCTCCTCGGGATAGCGCGAGGCGACGGCATGTTGGTTGAGCGTCCTCAGGCCGTCTTGAGGCGGTTGTTCACCGCCGCGCTGCTCGATGAGGGCACTGAGGGAGAGCAGAGAGTGCGTTCTTGGGATGTCTTCCTCGCCGAGCCATGCCAGATAGGCCTTGAGGGCTTTCTCGGCGGCTTGCTGTGCATGGAAACAGACAGCGGCAGGGAAGCTCTGCGGAAGGAGCACGACGGCAACCTGGAAATCTTTGTCGGCGTAGGCC
>CAZCJS010000323.1:0-4473 GCA_964498775.1 uncultured Armatimonadia bacterium | reverse complement strand
ATTGATGTCGGCGGCTGCGATTCTTCGACGCTCACCGGCATCGCCTATAATAAGCTCAGACGCCATCTGATGACGACGAAACGGGGCGAGGCGGCGCTGAATGGAGACGGCGGGCCGCCCCGAATCTGGGACATTGTCCAGCAAGTTACGCTCATTGATGAAGAGATGCGGCGGGCACTGGGCGGCGATACTGTAGGCGTTCATCCGGAGCCGCTACGGTGGCGTGAAGCGTCGCTTCCCGACGGCTCCCCGTGCCTGGTACCGGCGGAGTTTCAGCCCACTACGCTCGCGGACGGCTCGCAGGCAGTGCTAGCTCCCACTACTCAAACGCCTCTGCCCCACTCCCCCCTAGAGACTCCGGGGGCCACCCCCCACGAGATCCTCCTGCTGCGGAAACCCGGTGGGCTATATTTTGAACCGACCTGCTTCGCTCCCTATGGCGAGGCAACATGTGCAGCGGATTTTGACCGGCATCCGGAATACATTGAGGATTCCGACTGGTCATCATGGTGGGATTTGCCGCTCGCAGAGCTGGCGGCACGCACCGCGCAGTTGCGGGTGAGTACGGACTATTTCATCGCCGGCAATGTTTACGATCACATTCTGGCGACCGGCCAGTGGCTGCGCGGCTTCGAGCAATTTATGATCGACCTGATGATCAATAAGTCGCTGGCACACGGGCTGATGGAGCGCCTCGTGGACACGTATCTGCGGCGGTTTGAGGATTACCTGCCGGTGGCGCAACATTGCGATATCATCGTGGTGAATGACGATCTGGGGACCCAGGACGGGCCGCAGATGTCGCCGCAACTGTACCGGGAGATGGTCAAGCCGCATCATCAGCGGCTCTGGAGCGGCCTGAAGCAGATGTGCGGCAAGCCGCTGCTTCTGCATAGCTGCGGGTCGGTATATGCCCTGATTCCGGACCTCATCGAAATGGGGATAGAGGCACTGAATCCGGTGCAGGTCTCGGCGGCGGATATGGACAGCGCGGGGCTGAAAAGGGAATTCGGGAAAGATATCACGTTCTGGGGCGGCGGTTGTGATACGCAGTTCGTGCTTCCGCGCGGGACGGTGCAGGAAGTGGCGGATGAAGTGCGGCGGCGCGTCGAGGATCTCGCCGAGGACGGCGGATTTGTGTTCTGCCCGGTGCATAACGTGCAGCCGGATGTGCCGGTGGAGAATATCGTCGCATGCTATGCGGCAGCGCGGGAATAGGCGGGCGAGAACGGCGGCGAAGTTATCGTGATCGCCTGCTCAACGAGTACCTGTAGGCCAAGCCTCCTGAACATTATCCTGTCGCGCAGGCTTCCAGCCTGTGGGGCTGAGCGATAGGTTTCTGCTGGTGTTCGCGATTCGTGCGAGGCTGGAGGCCTCGCCTACAGGAGGGATTTTTTCCAGCCTGCGTAATGCCTAGTCGCAACGACACTGGAGCAATGCGAAGCCGGTCTCGGGGTCCGGCAGGCGCGCGGCATCGAGACCCGTCACTTCGATGAGGATCACCTCGAGGATATGCCAGGTGCGAATGCCCTCGCGGATGCAGCCGGTGATGGTGCCGGCCCCGCGCCCACAGGCGGCGTGCATGTGCAGCACGGGTTTGCCCTCGGCGTCGGAAAAGAGCGTCCCCACGGCGGCAACTTCATGCGTGCCGATAAGCGCGGTGACCACCGGCACGGCCGGAAGCACGGCACCGTCTTCGGGGCCGACCACCAGGCGGCTGCCATCATCCGCGCCGCCGACCATGACCGCGAAACCTGACGCAATGCCCTGCTCTGCGGCGAATGCCTCGATGACTTCCGGCAACTCCTCGCCGTGCTCGAGGCGTATCGCGAAGACTCGCCCGATGCTGCCCTCCGTGTATTGCATAGTCAATTCCCTTCGCCGGCAAGCGGTAGAGTTTCAGCATTATCGGGGGTTTCAGCAATTGCTGAAACCTGCCCGGTTACTGAAAAATAGTATAGCAGGCGGCCCTTACCCAAGAGCCTAGAGCCAGCCCATTCCACGGTAGAAGTCGCCTAGCTGCTCCATCTCCGCATCGCTGAGGCTGTAGTACGGATTGCGCCGCCAGCGCTGTGCGATGCCGAAAAGCTCCAGCGTACCGTGAACGCCCGCATCGAAGCCCCCCTGCAGTGCGGCCGTGTAATCGAACAAGGGGAGGTCATACTGCTCGATGATCGCGACGGCGGTTGCGATATCGTCTGCCAGGATGGCCTGCCAGTACTTCCGCGGGATCTCGGGCTTGAACATGATGAAGGTGGACAGATACGAATCGCAGCCGTAGGGGAGGTTGTTGAGATGGTTCTGCTTCTGGCCGCCGGACAGCACGGCCCATTTGCCATGCACCACCAGACTCATCTTGCGGGCGAAAGCGTTGCAGAGATCGTCCTTGATGGCGAGCAGGTTCGGCTCGGTGTCGCGGAGTATCTCCAGCACCTGCATCGCCTCGCCCACCGGCCAGTTGGCGAAGACATTGGTCACGATCATAATCGGCATGACTGCAGCCGCGGCGCGGTAGTGGGCCACAAAGGTCTCGACGGTGCCAGAGCGCGCCCAGTCCGGCGGCATCAGCATCAGCATATCGGCGCCGACATCGCGGCAGTAGCCGGCGAACTCCACCGCCGCAGGTGTCGCCATGCCCCCGCCGGCGGCAATCACCATCGCCCGGCCCGCCGTATGCTCTACGGTCGCTTTCGTCACCGCCGCGATCTCCTCATCAGTGAGCAGCGTATATAGACTGTCACCGGCGGTCAGCACCACGGTCTTACTCCCGCCGGCGATCACGAAATCAATGAAGTTGCGCAGACCGTCGAAGTCAATGCTGCCGTCACGATTGAAGGGTGTAGCCACCGAGGCTACCGGGCCACTGAGGGCCGTCATAATCTGCTCTTTGCTCATCTCAGCCATGTGTTGCACGCTCCTTTGATGTCGGCTTGCAGGTTGGATACATGCCCCTCCTGGGTGCTGATGTCCGGCCAAGTGAGGGCTACGTCTACATCGAAGCGCCCGCGATTCGCCGGCAACTCCCGGCCCGGTTGCGCAACTAAATTATGGCTACTTTGCGGCCAGGTTTATAGATGTCTTTTCATCTGGCTCGTAGCGTTATGTATGAGGTTATTGTTTAGTTGGCTCAGGCGAAGACAAGAAACCGCAGCACTCATTCTTTACATCCCAGAGTGCATAGTAAATCCCAATGCACGGCCCATGTTTCCACGTGTCGCTCTCTCCACCGAATCCACCCACCGTCGCGCCACCACCGACCTGTGCGAGTGTAAAAGGGCACATGTTGTGGATTTCGTATTCAGAAATGTGCACCTTCACATCTTGACAGTGTCTACAATACAGAGCGGCCGCCCTATAGTGGTTCCCGCATCGTTTACAATGCGCATATCCTGCGGCCCTCTTAGCAGCATCGGCTTGTGCTTCCCGACGTTGGTTCACTTCTTGACCATGGCAGTCATCGCAATATCCCCTATTTCGGTCAGACTCGGCCTTGGTGATCGGCTTGCGACACTTGACACAGTAGTAGGTTGGCTCCAGGGTATTACGGGATCCTTACCTGCTCTTTTTCACCTGAATCTTCCTCTCACCCGGCAGTCATCTACGTGCACTCTAGATAGAGGCGCTTTTCGCCAGCGTATTATTGAGAATTGGGAACCATTCTCAGTTCTCAGCGCCCTCTCACCGAATGGTCTATCTAGTATTATCGGGTAAAAGCGTCTGGAGGAGACTGTTGCCAAAGTTACCTCTCTCACGCAAGAGCGTACGTGTCGGGTTTTGCATCAACCCGTTTGCTGCTCACGGCTATTCACTTGTCGGTGTCTGCGTCATGCCCCGAGCGCGATTTTCGCTCCCAGGGAGCGCAGACCGTGCTCATTTTCCGCCTTTTTTGCTCATTTCACCTCCCGCCGTCTGCACTGGGGCACAATCCACCTCTCGGTGGGCGCGTGCCCATCGCCTGCAGCTTCGCCATCCGCTTGCAGTTGACCACCATGCAGAAGACGATCAGTACCTGTATCGTCACCTTCGCCAAACCCCAATACTGGGCCTGCCGTGGCTTCCGCCAGCCCTCCCCAAACCCCAATAAAGCAGCAGCGTCTGGAAGCCTGCGCTACAGGTATATTTATTGAATAAACCTCCGCTACAGGTATTCTTATTGGCGAGGCGGGCTGCTATTCGGCAAACAGCTCCTTGATGATGCCCACCGCCTCATCCACGATGACCTGCCCGCCGGCAGGGCTCACACGACAACTCGCCGGCACCGCTCCGTAGCTGCAACCCCGCGCCGCTCGCTCAGTCGGCAGATAGCTGCCGCCACCCGCAAGCTGTACCATGAAGGTCTGCAGGGCCTCGCTGCGGCCCTTGACGCGGTCGCCGAAATCCAGGTAGTACTCGAACGGCACCGTCACGAAGGCGATGTCGCAGGCGCACTACGTTCATCTCTATCGGAAAGCTCTCCAGCGGCGTGTGATAGCG
>CAZCJS010000322.1:0-4474 GCA_964498775.1 uncultured Armatimonadia bacterium | reverse complement strand
CCTCGATATCATGGCATGGGGTGTTTTCTTCAGGCTGGCAGCGCGCATGGCCTCTGATGTTTCCGGACCCGACAGCTCTTGCCTCGAGGTCATGCTCCTACCTGCCGACGGTGAGATGCGCCCCATCCCCTGCCGGGCTGCTCTCGAGGAGGGCGTGACCCGCTGCGATCTGCGCGCACTCGCCGAAGCGCTCGGCTATCAGGTCATCGCCGGCGACCTCCCCACCACCCGCACCATTCAGCTACGCCGCGCCGATACGCCGGCAAGCTGATTGCCCTGGGGCATCCCTCTTCATGCTTGATAGAGCCTGACATCTGGCAATAGAGGCACGAGTCGTGCTACAATATGATACATACGCGGAGATCCCGCAGGGAACTCCAATGGGATGCTATGTTCCAGCATAGCCGACACCCACCGGTGCATCAGCAATTGCACTCAGTTGCCGATATAGCATAGCGAGGTACGGCCATGAGTATCGCCATAAACCTGAAGGTGAACGACGGCGTGGTGCTAGCTGCCGACAGTGCCTCAACCATCGGCCATCTCGGTCCAGATGGGAAAGCAGCTGTCGCGAACGTCTACAACAATGCCAACAAGCTCTTCAACCTTGTAAAGGGTCTGCCAATCGGTCTAATCACATGGGGAGCCGGTGGTATTGGTTCGGCCTCTATTTCGACGCTGGTAAAGGACCTTCGCAAGCAGCTTGCCTCAGAGGCGAAGTTAGATCCGACTTCCTACACGATCGAAGACGTGGCCAAAGAAGTTAAGCGCTTCATGTTTGACGAGCAGTACACTAAAGCGTTTGAGGACTGGGAGACCATGGACAGGCCATCCCTCGGGTTCGTGGTCGCGGGATATTCTTCTGATGGGACGATGGCTGACGAGTATAGAGTGACCATCGAGAATGGGGGTTGCTCAGAGCCTTCTCCTCTCCGTTCAGAAACTGATAGTGGCATATCTTGGCACGGTCAAACAGAAGCCATTCAGCGGCTCATATATGGCTTTTCATCGCAACTGGGCAATACGCTGCGAGAAAAACTCGGAGTACCCGAGGACCAGATCGAGCCTGCGGTGCGCACAATAGCACAATCACTACGAGTACAGCTCACGCACCCAGCGATGCCCATACAGGACGCAATCAATCTGGCTGAGTTCCTGGTTGACGTAACTATCAGATTCTACCAATACAGTCCTGGAGCTCCCATAGTCGGCGGCCCCATCGAAGTGGCAGCAATCACTAAGCATGAAGGCTTCAAGTGGATTCGCCGCAAGCACTATTATCCGCCCGAACTCAACTTGGGAGGCAACAATGAAACTGTCAATGAATCTCAATCTGACGTCTGACGGCGTAGCTGTGGAAGAGCTGGTTGCTTCATCGGAAATCAGAGCACCCTTTCAGGTATGGTCAATGAACTCGATTTCGATCCCACTCGGGCCCGCGCCATCAGCCCACGAGCATGGGGTGCAACTTGCAATCGACCCTGACAGATTGGCGCAGGCCGCCTTTGACATAGCAGCCCAGAAGGTCGCCGACCGCAACCGCGAGGCTCTTACCGAGCTCGCAAAATGGTAAGAACTCTCTCTGCAGATCACATTGTGCAATGCCACACGCGAGCTTTGATAGACCACGGCGGAGGTCAAGCCGGCATCCGCGACATGGGTTTGGTCGAAGCTGCGATCGGGAGAATGAACTCAGGGTGGGGCGACGACGAGTTTTACCCCACCCTTTTCGACAAAGCCGCCGCGCTACTCGATAGCATCATCCACAATCACCCCTTCATTGACGGCAACAAGCGCACGGCCCTGTTTGCCGCCAGTACACTCCTCGAGCTCAATGACTGGGAGTTGTCTTTCAGTCCGACCGAGGCTGTCCACTTCGCCCTCGGTGTAGCCAACAAGCAAATCGAGATGCCTGAAATCGTCGAGTGGCTGCGCGCCCATTCCCGCCAGTACGCCCCCGAGCTGTAGCCAAACCTCTTTACCGGACGTGCACACATCTGGATCACACCTCGCGTGCCCTCTGTCATTGTGCAGGGGGCACGCTTCGTTTCACCCGACCTTGTCCAATTGAAAGGAGACCGGATATGAATATCCTCAAGGGCATAGAGTACGCGCTGACCAACTGGGTCAACAGGCGCTATATCGAACGCGAGCTCACCCGTTACATCGCCAATAGTCACCACGACGTCGTCATGGCCACACTTCGTAGCGAGTTCCCCGAACTCGGCGGCGAGAGCATCTCTACCGGCCTGGTCAGTAGTCTCGTGCGCCGCGCCAATCAGCGCCTGCTCGAACACATTATTTGACGGCGCTTGCTTCACCCGCGCAAAAGCCCACACCCGAGATTCAGGTGTGGGCTTTTCTGCATTTAACTCCAATCATTGCCCAACAGAGCCGGTCCGCGAGCCGCGTCGCGTCCGGTGCGATGACATGCTCACTCCATCTGCCGAAGCGCTTCCAGCAGTGTAACCGCCGCCCGTATGGTGGTGATTACGACATAGCCGCCGTCGGCCCGCCGAATCAGACACGTGCGCAGCATCTGCAACTCTTCGTCGGAGACATGATACTCGCGCCGGTACAGCTCACTTGCTGCGAGGGCCGCAACGCCGGGGTGGTGTGGCGGCTGCTCGGCACCTGCCGGCGGAGTGGCGAGCTGCTCTCGTCGCCGGATTGCCGCCAGAGTCGCCCGCGCCCGCGCTATCTCCGTCAGATCCCCCTCACTGCTCTCCCCCATTAGGTAACTCACCGAGACCCCCGTCAAGTCGGCGATCCGCTGCAGCATTGCCAGCGACGGCTCATGCTGATCGTTCTCCCACTTGCGTACCGTATGCACGCTGCGGCCTACCGCCTCGGCGAGCTCTTGCCGTTTCAGACCTGCGCGTTTCCTTGCGCTACCTATCCGTGTCCCCAGTGTCATGTCCCGGCTCCACTAATTGTGACTATTTTACCGCACGAACCGGTCTTATTCTTCGCCAGATTCGGCACCTGCGCCCGGTGTGTGTGCATATATCAACCGACATACTTATACTTATCTGCACAGTCACCCAGAATCCCCATCCCTCCACACTGGTGCTATCTGTGCTTCCCCGGTGGTGCTATTCCCGTCCTGCGCACTCACAGCTAGGCCCCGAGGAACTCCCGCCCGAAGCTGCGGCTATGCTCGAAGAACGCGTCAATATTCGCGAACGGGACTTCCGGCATGACGCTGCTTGTGGACGATATCACGTGACCCCGACCGCGCCCAGCTGCCGTGAACGACCGCTCGACTGCTGCGCGCACATCCGCCGGCGTACCGTGCGGCAGCGTAGTCACTACCGACACGCACCCCCAGACGCTAATCAGCTCACCATTGCGGTCGGTAAGCTGCACCATATCCTCCCAGCGCGGTCCGTGCTCCTCCTCAAAGCCCTGGAGGCCAATCACACCCAGCGCCATGATGTCCTCGACGATCGGACGGATATCGCCATCACAGTGCCAGATGGCGCCGATACCATTCTCCACCAGCGGCTCGAGGCACCATTTCAGCTCGGGGAAGTATAGTTCCCGCAGCATCTGCGGCGACATGATCGGCCCTTGGGAGGTGCAGATATCCTGGCCCGTGTAGGCAAACGGAGCGATCCCGTACTTATCCCGCGCCACCACGATCGCTTGATTCTGCAGCCGGCCTCGCAGCGCCGAATGGTGATAATACCGCCGCATCAGTTGCGGATACAGCGCCGCGGCAATCAGGTAATTCTCATAACCCCAGCGGGTGTAGCCGCCCATGAAATCCGCCTGGCCGAAAGCCGCAATCACCAGGCAATCGGGGCCCAGCAGCTCCATGTGCTTGTTGATATCAGCGGCATATTTCGCCGCCGCCGCCGCGATGTCGAAGTCCCGCTCGACGCTCTCATCATCGGGAAGCTGCTCGATCCAGCGCACGACATCCTCGGGGGTGTGGAAGCCGGCCAGTTGGTGCTCATCGGCCTGGTGCATCATCTCGCCCGCTTCGAGCCGCCGTTGCGCCTCCCCGGGCAGGTACCATTGCGGGACCAGGTTCACTCCGCAGCGGCGCACAAACTCGGCGAACACTGCTTCCCGATCCGACCAGTAATCCCGCCCGGCGACCCGGCTCAGATATGCACTATTGGTCATCCAGGAGTAGTTGATACACGGGTACGCCGGCTCCTGCCGGTGCAGCGTCCCCAGCGCGATCTCGCGACCATCCGGCTGCAAACCGATTACCTCCCCCGGCGCGACCCGCAACGCCGGCGCCACTTCCTCGCTCGCGGACAGGGCAACTGACTAGATGTGATACCTTCCGCCGTAGCCGGCCCTTCACCTTCTGCTAAGATTTTCCCTGCCTCGGCAGGTTTCAACCCATCCCGTGTTGAACATAATAAAGTCAGCAGAACTAGTTCCGGTATTTCAGCAGTATCACTACAGTCTGTGGAGGGATCAGAATGAAACGCGGTTTCACGCTCATCGAATTGCT
>CAZCJS010000321.1:0-4575 GCA_964498775.1 uncultured Armatimonadia bacterium | reverse complement strand
CCTCTGCTACTGGCGTTGAATCTGATCCAGTCCCAGTCTCCGGGCTGTGGGTCCGCACCTGGCCCGTCGAAATAGACCGGATTCTCTGCGGTTCCGGCTACATTGAGCTGTCCGTCAATGGTTATAACGCCGCCGACAACCTTAACGCCTGCGCCGATATTGAGCGTCGCTGTCGCCGCAATCTGCAACTCCGAGCTGCTGTCCTGCCCTCGCAGGTCCAGCGGGACACCCTGCGCCACCCAGTCATGAACCCCACTGATGATGTCCGGATTCTTGTGACACCCTACACTGATGACCTGCTGTGGGTTGTCGTAGTAGATGTTATTAGCGCCCAGCAATCGCACTGCCCCGGCCTGAGCGTAAACCGGATACCGTCCATTGCTGTAGAACCGGCAATTTCTTACACCGAGGCTCGTTGACTTCCATCCCTCGATGCGAAGCCCGTCCCTACCATTGAGTTGCACGATCGTCTGTGACATGTTCAGAGCCGTATTGCCCATGCAGCGCATGCCGTCATACTTCTGCTCAAGCAGCCAGCAATCGTGGAGATTCACGGTAGCGTCGTCGGCAACAATGCCGTTCTCGGCATAGCGCACAATCAAGCCATTGAAATTCGCAATGGAGCCGGGCCGCAAGGTAATGCCCTGCCAGTCCCCGATTTCAGGCTCCTCACCTGGCGGGATGATCGTTATCGGGTGAGCGGAGCTACCGTTGGTGTCAATGCGACCGGTCACATCTATGTCGCTGCCGCGAATCGCTACTCCCGCATCAATCAGCAGAATCCCGCTGATTGCCAACTCATGCGAACCTCCGCCGGCACTCAAGTCATAGTGCAACCCGCCTTGCCCGTACCAGCCATCCACGTCCTTGATGTCGTCCAGTGCGCTGCAACTCACCCCGATACGGTTGATACCATTGAAGTGATATCGGTTGCCCCGCTTCAGTATCTCCGCACTGGTGGCCTTGGCATAGACGGGGTATTCGCCATTGCTGATGAAATACGTCCGCCATACGTTGCCCTCCGCCTCCGTCGACTCGACATACAGACCCCGTCTCCCGTTGTTGCGGAAGTTGCAGCGCACGACCCCGATGAACGCCTCGCCGAACACAAACATGCCATCTGTCTCGGCGCGCTCGACATAACAGCCGTCCATCTTCAGGAATCCACCGGCCACCGTGATGTTGGTCCTGGCACCACGCACGACGGCGTATTGGAACTCCCCGTGACCGTTAGCGGTGAAGTGAAGTCCCTGCCATGCTCCGATGGCCTGGGCATCAACAGGCTGGAAGAAGACCTTGTAGTAGTCAGAGCCTGCGACCAGCAGTGTGCCTGATACCCGCAGTTCGTAGTCCCCGTCAACGACCACTACGACTCCTGCCTCCACCGTCACCGTAGCCCCCTCGGCAATGGTCGTATCACCCACCAGGTGGTACGGGCTCGCCACGTACGTGAGGAGAGTGTCGGAGTTGATGACAGTAGTCAGATTAGTGGCCCACGCTGCATGAGCGCAGGCCACAAGACACATGAACCCCAGAATCCGCCGCTGCAACGCGCCGTGCTTCATCAGACATCACTCCATCGCTGACTGCAACATCTTGCGCGCCACGTACAATCCGACGCAGATCCGGGCAATGGCTACGGAACCACGAGTGTCCCCATACGTCTAGAGGCCGCCAGCGGCTACTCAGTATCGATGTCACTTGCTTCCGGCGTATCCGCTTCGCCCACCACCATGACCTCAGGCTCCAGTCGGATGCCGAACCGCTCCTGAACGCGGTGTTGCACAAGTTCGATAAGACTCAATATATCGCTTGCCGTTGCTACTCCGCCATTGACAATGAAGTTGGCGTGTTTCTGCGATATCATGGCACCGCCCACTTGGAGGCCCTTGGCGCCGATCGCCTCCAGCAGCCGGCCCGCATAGTCACCATCCGGGCGCTTGAACACGGATCCTGCACTCCGTCTAGCAAGTGGCTGCATACTGCAGCGGCACTCCACGATTTCGTATGTACGGGCGCGGATTTCCCTCGCCTCCCCCTCCTCCAGTAGAAACCCGACCTCAGCTACTATGAGGTCCTCGTGTTGAAATATGCTGTCACGATATCTGAGTCCTAGTTCATCGCGCGTCAAACGCTCAATTTTCCCTGAAGGCTTGATCGCCGTCACCCAATCCACTACTTGGCGCATTTCCCCTTCATAAGCGCCCGCATTCATCACCACTGCGCCACCCACCGAACCCGGAATACCTCCTGCGAACTCCAAGCCCGTCAGACCCCATTCGCAGCATCTCCGACAGAGCATGGCGACTCTCGCCCCCGCCTGCGCTGTCACCTGTGTGCCATCCCGGTGAATCTCGGATAGATTGTCAGCAATGCGTATCACCATCCCCCGTACGCCGGCATCCCGGACGATGATGTTGGTGCCCTCACCCAGCACTAAGTACGGCACCCCGGCATCTGTCGCGTAGCGTATCAACTCAGCCAGTGCTGCTATTGAATGTGGAATAACGAAAAAATCAGCAGGACCGCCCACGCCTAGAGATGTGTGCTTCGACAGTGGCTCATTAGTCAGAATCTGCACGTTCTCCAGCCCTGCGACACGCCCAATGCTTTCTGCATCAATCAATGCCATTCTTCACCCACGCCTAGAGGCCGTCTTGACCTATTCTGTGCTTACCTCGTCATCTTCTTGCGCTGCGGCCGCATCAGCCGATCCACTGCCCTCGATCTCCTCAGGCGCTTGGTCTTCCTCTTCCGAGCTTGGCTCTTGCTCTGCTTCCATGGCTTCGCGAGCTTGCTCGACCTTCTCACTGACCGCGTGCGCCACTTTCTCGCTGCGTTGCTTCGCCTGCGCTAGAGCGACTTTGCCACCCTCCGCTGCATCCTTATATAAATGCCCGGCCTTGTCCGAGACTACTTCGTACTCCTGCTTCAGTCTGCTGAGAGCCGTCGCCCAGGCGCCCTTCAAACCGCCTACCGGCTCGATAAGCTCCCCCACCGCCGAATCAGGGATGATGATAGTGTCGCGACCATGCACTATCCCTGCCACCACCGGCAAGCTCAGAGTGCCATCCGTCAGATCCCTCACGGTACCACCCGAGACCTCATATCTGGTAATGGTGCGCTTCTCCGGATCGATGAATACCTCGGCAAGCGTACCCAACTTCGCGCCCGACCCAGTCATCACAGTGATCATCTGTTCGGTTGATCCGTGGCGTTTCTCTGCCAGTTGCGGCAAGTCGCCGATGTCTTTCACCTTCGAGGCTTCCGGAACCATCACTGCGTGAGGACCGATCACCCCTATGTCCTCTACCAGGATACCCTTTTCCACTGGCTCCTCCCCGATGATCAGCCCGACCATGACGCCTTGCGCGAGGTCAGCTATCACCTCCGTGACGCGTCCCAGGTTGGCACCCTCCTCGCTGGCAATAACCAACAGCCCCACCATCTTGCTAATCTCTCTCATATCCCAACTCCCCTCTCGTGCCTTTCCGCGCCCGACAACGGTTCTCGCATTATAGCCCAATTCATCTCCCCACGTGAAGGTCAACGTCATCTATCCCTTCAGCAGAGGCCCTGCGAGTTCCGCTACGGCTCGGTAATACGTCTGCAGGTCTCCCACGTCCAGGCGCATTTCGCCCTCCCCAAGTGCACAGGCATACACCCGACTCCCGGACCTTGCCAGACTCGCCATTGCATCGGTTAGTTGTATCTCACCACCGGTGCCGGGGGCCTGCCTGGCCAGGTGCGCAAAAATGGTCGGCCTGAATATGTACCGCCCGCAAATCGCCAGCTTGCTCGGGGCTTCATCCGGCTTCGGCTTCTCCACCAGGTCCATCACCCGTATCGCATCCCCACAAGCCTCGCCCGGCACAATCATCCCATACTTGACACTGTCGGCCTGCGATACCTCCCTCACCGCCACAACACAATCTGCTTCAGTCTCAGCGAAGACCCTCTCCATCCGCCGCAGCAACTCTCCTGGTGCCGATCCGACAATTACCGCATCTCCCAGCGCCACCGTAAAGGCCCGGTCGGCTACCGCAGCTTCGGCGGTATGTACTGCATCACCCAGGCCGCGCTGTTGCTGCTGAATCACGTACGTGAAGGTTGCATCGGTTTCACCATTCTCAATCAATACCTCCAGGTGATGCCGAATGCTGTGCTTCTCCTCTGCGCTAACTACGATGATGTCCTTGAGCCCGGCAGCAACTATTTCGTGTACTACGTGCTGGATTGTCGGACATTGCCCCAGCGGCAGCAGTTCCTTTGGCACGGCATAAGTCAGCGGATACAACCTCGTGCCCCTGCCGGCAGCGGGAATTACCGCGCACGTGGGTATCATGTCTTTGCTCTCCATTCAGCAAGCTCAGTCCGTGTGCCCGGTGCAATAACTGCACCCGAGCCATGGGACTATCTTCGCCGCATGGATGCTGCTAACCTGCCTGGCGGCAATATTACGAGCTGCGTAGTCACACTGCGAAATGTAACAGGATGCAACATGGGGGAAAACGAGGAGATGGAGCCGACGGGCGGAATCGAACCGCCGACCTGGTCATTACGAGTGACCCGCTC
>CAZCJS010000320.1:0-4627 GCA_964498775.1 uncultured Armatimonadia bacterium | reverse complement strand
ATTGTCGCCACTATCATACTGTTCTTCTACAACTCCCGCCTTGCCGGGCTCGCCGTTGGCGTTCTGCCCCTCTATGTCATCAACTTTTTGATCATCCGCACCCGCATTCGCCATGCCGCAGCCGAATCCCGCGAGCAGTACTCGCAGATATACTCGACGCTCTCGGAGAGCATCTCCGGTATCAAGGTCGTTAAATCCTTCACCCGCGAGAGCTCGGAAGTCCGCGACTTCGCAAGCGAGGTTCGCGAGGCCATCGGCTTCAATCTGCGCCTGGGCCACTGGCGGGTTGTACTCGGCATCGGCGCCAATCTCATCACCCGCTTCGCCAATATCGGCATCCTCCTCTACGGCGGCTATATGGTGCTCTTCACGGGCGAAATGACGATGGGCCAGCTCGTCGCCTTCCGCACTTACCAAACCCAGCTCTATGCGCCCGTTCTCATGCTGGTCACCATCAACAACCAGCTCCAGACCGTCATCGCCGCAGTCGAGCGTATCTTCGAGACCCTCGACACCTCACCAGACATCGAAGAGCGACGCGACCCGATCAAACTCGAGCGCATCGAAGGCCGCGTCGAAGTCGAACATCTCTCTTTCTCCTACGAGCCCGGCGAGCTGGTGCTTGAAGATATCAGTTTCATCGCCGAACCGGGCACCGTCACTGCACTCGTCGGCCCCAGCGGCAGCGGTAAGACGACGCTCGTACACTTTATTCCCCGGTTCTACGATCCACAGGAGGGACGCGTCCTCATCGACGGACACGATATCCGCGATGTCTCACTGAGCTCTTTGCGTCGCCATATCGGCATGGTCATGCAGGAAGACTTCCTCTTCAGCGGGACGCTCCGTGAGAACATCAAGTACGGCCGCCCGCGTGCCACCGACGAAGAGGTCATTCAGGCCGCCATGGCCGCCAACGCCCATGATTTCATCATGGAGTTCCCCGACGGCTACGAGAGCATGGTCGGTGAGCGTGGTACCAGACTCTCCGGAGGCCAGCGTCAGCGCATCTCCATCGCCCGCGCACTCCTGCGCAATCCCAAGATTCTCATCCTTGACGAGGCTACCAGCGCCCTCGACTCCGAATCGGAGGCTCTCATCCAAGACGCCCTCGAGCACCTGATGAAGAACCGCACCACCTTCACCATCGCGCACCGGCTCTCCACCGTCATGAACGCCGATACCATCCTCGTCCTCGACGAGGGCCGCATCGTCGAGCGTGGTAAGCACGCCGAGCTCGCTACCGCCGGCGGTGTCTATGAAATGCTCTGCGAGGTGCAGTTTAATCAAGCCATTGAGAAGATGAAGGAGCACGAAGCAGAACTCCGCCGCGCAAAAGAAGAAGCGCCGTCCGCCGAAGAGGAGGCCGACGCGTCAGACGAGAAGAAGGATTAGCTGATACCTTCGCCCGCTAAACCAAACCTGCCGGGAAGTGATAACCAATGCTCATAGACTTTCACTGTCACGTCCATGACGACGGTACCGGCGCACAGACTGACCTAGTCGCCGAGGAGGCCCGCCGCATCGGCCTTGACTATGTCGTCATCTACGAGTGCGTCACCCATTCGCGCGAAAGCCTCGAGATCGTCCAGCGCTGCAACGAAATGTGCCGCTTCGCCTACGAGCGGGAACCCGACTTTTTCATCCCCTTCGTCTACACCCATCCCAACCTCGGCCAGGCCGGCATTGACGAACTCAACAAG
Organism: uncultured Armatimonadia bacterium; assembly: GCA_964498775.1. Lineage (GTDB taxonomy): Bacteria > Armatimonadota > Zipacnadia > Zipacnadales > UBA11051 > UBA11051. Next base: position 2,924 of record CAZCJS010000320.1, on the reverse strand, counting down.
GGCTTCGACTGGGGCGCACGCGGCATCAAGCTCGAAATCGCCTCCGTCATCACCGACAAGTGCGTCGAGCCGGTCATCGAGTTCGCCATCGAGCGCGACGTGCCGCTGGTCCAGCACTGCTGGCACAAGACCACCGGCAACTATCCGTGGGAGACTGAGCCGCTTCACTGTGCCGAAATCGGCCGCCGCTATCCGGAACTGAAGCTGGTCATGGCGCACATCGGCGGCGACAACCGCTGGGGCATGCGGGCAATTCGCGACGTGCCCTCCGTGTATACCGATTGCAGCGGCTCGATATCCGATTACGGCCACATCGAGGATTGCGTGGCGCAACTCGGCGCCGACCGTCTGCTCTGGGGTACCGATGTCCGTGGCGCCGATTATCTGTACACTCTTGCCAAGGTGCGCGACAGCCACCTTGACGACGAGGACAAGGCCAAAGTCCTCGGTGGCAATGCCGCCAGACTGCTCAACCTGTGAGGCCGACGCGCCGCGACACTTGCACAACCAAGGATGATACCCATGATTGACTTCTGCTGTGACATCGGCAACTACGCATTCCGCCAATGGCCCGCCGAGGATGTGGCCGGGACACTCCCGCTGCTGGATCGCGCCGGCATTGACACTGCCCTCGTCGGCAGCATTGATGCTATCACCTACGTCTCCCCGCACCCTGCCAACGAGCGCCTCATTGCGGACATCAAGGCCAACGATCCCGCCGGTCGCCTGATTCCGCTGACAGTCCTCAACCCCGTCTATCCCGGCGTCGAGCGCGATATGGAGGAGAGCCGCGAGCTGGGCTTTCGCGGCCTCAAGCTGTATCCAAATTATCACGGCTACCATGCCGACGACCCACCGGCGCTGCGGCTCATCGAGACGGCTACGGACTTCGGCTGGCCGGTGCTGATCACCATGCGCGTCGAGGACGAGCGCCATCATCACCCGCTGATGAAGGTCGGGGGCGTTGACCTCAATACCGTCATCGAGGCCGCAAAACAACTCCCGCAGGCCACCATCATCCTCAGCGGCGGCAATAGCGCCGAGACGCCTCGTTTCCTTCGTGCCATTGGCGACCTGCCCAATGCCTGTGCCGAGCTATCCTACGTCAAGGGGCCGCTCAAGGCCTTGGAGAACCTGGTGGGGGAGTTTGGCAGTGAGAGGATGCTTCTGGGCACGCACTTACCGTTCGTCTATCCGGGCTGCGGCATCGCCAAAATCGCCGAAGCCGCCATCCCCGACGAAGCCAAGCAAGCTATCCTCGATGGCAACGCCAAGCGCATCCTGGGCCTGTAGCGCCTATTGCACTTTGTTCGCATTTGGTGAACAACTGTTCTCAATAAGCGAACACCGCCCTGCGACTTGGCAGCTAAGCGCTTCATCACCCAAGAGCCGACGTCCCCTTCTCAAGCATCGAGTACATACACCCACAATACCTCTGCCGGTAGAGGCCGTACTGTTTGGACAGCTCGACGCTGCGTTTGAAGCCGTCGCGCTGCTTGAAATCGGCGGCCAGGAACTTGATGCCGACCTCCTCTGCGACGGCTTCACCTATGGGATTCACCTTTGCCGCCGGTTTGTACGGGCTGACTGTGAGTGTCGTGCTGAAGTACTCGCAGCCCATTTCGGCGGCTTTCGCGGCGGCTTTCTCCAGGCGCAGGCGGAAGCAGATATCGCAGCGCCGGCCGCCTTCGGGTTCCGCTTCGAGGCCGGCGATGGCTTCAGCCCATTCAGCCTCGCCGCCCTCTTCGATGAGCAGTTCCATGCCGGTCGCATCAGCCAACTGCCGCAGCGCGTCCAGGCGCTTCCGGTACTCCTCGGCGGGCTGGATATTGGGATTGTACCAGTAGCAGACCACCTCGAAGTCCCGTGCCAGCCGCTCATGGACCGCCGTAGCGCACGGCCCGCAGCAGCAATGCAGTAGCAGCCTCGGCCTGGGCATGATCGCCTCGCTGTCCCCAATCTGCAATTGCCGGTTCTCCTTCATGCACTATGATTTCGCCGACATGAACGCCAAGACCTGCGCTAACGTCCCGCAGGTATTGGCTGCTGAAAAGAAGTATTCCGCCGACTGGTGGCGAATAGATATTCGTGTCCCATCCGAATGTGACGCTCCCGCCGAGGAGGGTTAAAGATGAAACTGCGACTTCTCTGTGCTGTTTTGATGATGCTCACTTTGCTTGCGGTCGGTTCCCCTGCCGCCGTCGAGGTGGACCTGCTCACCAACGGTGACTTTGAGAACGAAGGCTGGAGCATCTCGATATGGAACGGCGAGGGCGAGGGTAAGATAGTTGAGGGCCAGGCTCACGGCGGTGCCAAGTCTCTTTACATGATGGGCAAGGACAATACCACGATCGTGGCCCAGCGTACCTTCGCAGTGCTGTGTGACGACCAGCCGGTCGTCCTGCGCGGCTACTGGAAGGGGCAGGTCACGAAGGGCACTGGCGGGCGCATCATCCTCCGCTGGCTGGATGAGGCCGGCAAACAGGTGGCAGACTCCTCGGGGCCCACGAAGAGCGGGACCTTTGACTGGACGCTGTTTGAGTCTACCTTCAAGCCACCCACCGGAGCCGCCAAGGCCATCCTCTTCCTCGAAATCTGGGAAACGACGGGCGAGGTCTTCTACGACGATATCCAGGTTGTCCAGCAGTTCGAACCGGTCGTTCCGCGTGAAGTGGTAATGGCCCGACACAAGGGCGACATCAGGGCCGCCGTCTTCGATGCCAACCATGGCGGCGGCAAGTGTTTCGGCACTGCGGGTATCCATGAAGACCTCTTCAGGCGGCGTGGCATCGAGGCCGACATCATTGCGGACGTCACCCTCGCCACGCTGGTCAAGTACGATGTGGTGGTGTTGCCGAATGTCCACGTCCTGCCGGGCGGCAAGGTCAGCGAGGTACTGGCCGCCAGCCCGGAGATTGCCTGGA
>CAZCJS010000319.1:0-4683 GCA_964498775.1 uncultured Armatimonadia bacterium | reverse complement strand
TCGCCGTACTCGGCGGTGTCGGAGACCGAGTATCTCATCCACGACATGCCGCCCGATTCGGTATAGATCGTCTCGCCTGTCTGCAAGCGTACCTCCACCGACGGCATCACTGTACCCCTTATTTCGTATTCCATTGTATGCCTCCGCATTATTGGATTTGCCGGCAACGGCCGGCCCGCGCCGACCATGGGCCGCACCCCGCTCCGTCTCACTCACGACTATATTCGCGTCCATCGCGCCAAATCCTCCCCGTAAGACGCCCTTGCCCTTCAGTTTCGGCGTCGGTAGAGGTATGATATGGCCTAGGCCATGCCGATATCAATACGTCGCTGTCTGGTGCTCAACAATACCGCCATGCACATAGGGAGCCGTCACATGCACCGGTCTCTCTGCACAATCCTCCGTGCCGTGTTCATGCCGATGCTATTACTCGTCGCCGCGACACTCGGAGCCTGCCAGCCCCCCGAGAACTACACCTCTGCCGCCGCCGGTGCCACCATCACCGGACCCCGCAATGCCTCCGGAAGCACGGGTAAGCCCAACTGCGCAATTGACGGCAAGGTGGCGGAATATGGCGAACATCACGGCTACGCCTGGGCTTATCTCGATACCCCGACCGTCATCACCTTCGCCCGCCCCGCACTCATAGACACCGTCGAAATCATCATGTCCGACGTCTCGCTCCACACCTACGGGTACCGTGTCAGCCTCTCTCCGGATGGGGAGAGATGGCAGCAGGTGGCCGACACCTCCGAAGCTCCAATCTCCGGCTGGCGGATGCACCGCTTTCCACCCGTCGAGGCCGGTCACCTCCGCCTTGACTGCATCTCAACCTCCGGCTGGTCGCGCAGCTACCACATCGTCGAGATCGGGGCCTTCCATCTCGGCGACACCGACAAGCCGGGTCCACTCGGCCAGGCCTGGCAGCACGCTCGCACCCGGAGAATCGGCGCTCACCTCGCTCTCCTCGGCGTCGGCCCTGCTCAGGAAGCCATGCGCGATCCGCAGCTTCTCGCCCGGTTGAGATCCGACCCGCAGCGGCCCATCCATCGCGACCTCCCCGACGGCACCCATGCAATGTTCTATCGCGACGGACGCGCCATCATCGCCGTCATAGACGATGACGGTAACATGACGGCGGCTGACACCAGGCCCGATGGAGTTAACGATTGCCTTGCCGTGGACGCGGATGCTGACGGTCTCTTTGACCGCACTATTGACTATGACGACACGAATGGCGACGGTATCGCCGACACGATGGTTCAGACTTACCGCCACGGCAGCACTTGGGGCAATCGGCCGTTCCTCGTACTCATCCGCGACCTCGACACCGGCCCCTTGCGACTCTGGCATCTGCATGACTATGCCTACTGGCAGCGCGAGTGTCAATGGCAGTGCGACTTCGCGGGCGACGGTTATTTTGTCATGTTTCGTCGCGACATCGCCGACGGGCGATGGATTGCCCATTTCGAGGCATCATTCTGCTTCTACGATCTCGACGGTGACGGCCTCCCCGAAGAGACTGTCCGTATCACCGCCACCGACACCACCCTTCGCTCGGCTCGCTACAGCATCAACGCCGACAATGACACGACCGAGGGGCAGCTTTACGACTACGACGTCGGCATCACCTGTCTGGGTAACGTCAAACTGCCGGCCGAAGCGGGGGACACCTTCACCACGCGGGCCGGCGACAAAGCCGGACCGTTTCTCGGCTGGGGTAGAACGCGGGAGACTGCACGGGAGATGGACTGGTCGCGCGCGCTTCTCATCTGGGATGAAAACGACCACAACGTCGCCGCCCGCGCTCCAGACCATGAACGCTGGGAGGGGCTCATCAATTCACACTATCGCGGCTTCCCCCAGGAAGGCGGCCCGGCCTGTGGAACTATCAACAAGCGCTACGAACTCGACGCTGATTTCTCCGGCCGCATGAAGCTCTACTACTGGCCTGCTGACGCTCGCCTGCACCTCTACGGGGCCGAGCAGGGGACGCTGCTGGCCGACTATGACTGCGATGGCAAAGCCGACCTCATCGTCGAGTACCTCGACACCGACGGCGACGGATGCTTTGATACCCGCAAGTTGAGCTATTCATCCCCGAACTTGTCGGCTCGCACTATCACCGGCCCGACGTTCTACCGGCCTCCGGCTGGCGAATCCGCAGCCTCGGACGAGACCATGCTGATACCCTTCAGCTACGCTCAGATCGCGGAGCTCTGGCCCGATATGCTTACCGCCAGGCTTGCAGCTAATTCCGCTTTACTCAAGGCCATCTCCGATTTCGCCGCCCGCACGAGCTTGCCATTCTTCACCGCCCCGATGGATTTCTATGAACGTGCTACGCCGGCCCAATTCCCCTATATCGAGCGTCTCCGCGCCAGCCGCGAAGCCAGGCGCTTCTACCAGGACATCACCATCGAGCTTGCCTTCTCCCACCTTATTCTCCACGCTGACAAACAACAGGCGCCGGAACTCAAACGAGTCCGACGCCTCTATGACTGCGGCCGGTTGACCGATGCCGCCCAAGCCCTCAATTCCCCGGGGCCATAGTATCGCTCTTACTTACCGGCCTTCATTTCCGCAACCGCATCAATCACCGCATCGGCCATGTACTCAAGCTGCTCGTCGCTCAGCGGATACAGTGGCAGATGCGTGAACTGGTGGTTGAATACCATCTCCACATTCGGGCAGCTCTTCGCGATCGCATCGGTGTCATAGCCTAGATCGCGGCAAATCCGGAAGTGATACAGCGGCCCGAAGTGCGGTATCTGAGTCACCCCTCGCGCCTCCATCTTTTGCTTGAACACCTGCACGTCCTGGCCGATCAGCTCATGGTCTATCCGCAGCAGGTACAAGTGATAGGTCCCCTTCTTGTCCTCGGTATCCAGCGGGCAGGGGATGATACCCTCTACACCCTCGAAGCGCTTGTTCAGATATTCGGCATTAATCCGCCGCTTCTCGATGACCTCGGCCAGCCGCGCCATCTGCCCGCGCAGACACACTGCCTGCACCTCAGTCGAGGAGTGATTCCCCGGTACTACTGGGCCGTATTTACCTGGCGGCGCGATCACATCATACAGCCAGTTGGGAATCTGCTTCGACATGTCAACACCCAGGAAGCGCATCTGGGGGAGATACTTACCAAACTCCTCGTCGGTCACAAGCAGACCGCCCTCGCCCAGCGCGTTGATGTTCTTCACCTCATGGAAGGAATACGAGCCGAAATGAGCCACCGTGCCGGCCGCCTTGCCCTTATATGAGCCGCCGAATGCGTGCGCGGCATCGGCCACCACCACTATCCCATTGGCCTCGGCAAGCTCCATAATCGCGTCCATGTCCGGAGGATAACCGCCGATGTAGACCGGCATGATCACCTTTGTCTTCTCGGTAATCTTTCGCTCGACATCAGCCGGGTCAATGTTGATGGTGTTCGGGTCAACATCAGCGAATACGACCTTCGCGCCGGACTGCAGCGGATACATCATCGTCGAGATAAACGTGATCCCGGGCACGATGACTTCATCACCCGGCCCCACGTTGGCGTATTGCAGTGCCATCTCAAAGCCCGCCGTCGCGTTCGTTATAAAGCAAGCGTACTCGCAGCCCAAAAACTCCCGCGCCTCCTCCTCCAGCTTGCTCACATTATCACCCAGCGACAGCTTCGTGACCGGGTCGGACACCTCCCAGAGCTTATCCAGAGCCGTCCGCGCCTCTGTCAGACGCCGGTCATATTCCTCTTTATTGCCGGGCTTTGGCCTGGCGAGGAACTCGACAATCCGCATGAGGTCTTCATCGCGGAGATGCTCGCCGATGGCTGCCCACGGGACTTTTGCATCTCCCGTCGCATATCGAAAATCGCTGGCAGGCTTATCTTCTGGCATTCTGTCTTCCTCCTTGCAGAGCTGATACGACATTACCCGTCTTCGTCTGGTGCCGATACGTAACCCTATTCGCGGCTCGCCGGCGGAATCCTGCATCCGCTAGACCTTGTCCGTGGAGTTCCTCCGGAAAATTGCAAAGCAGAAGCTCAACTGCCCCTCGTCATTGTCGCCGGGTTGCCTGACCGCTCGCCCCTTGTTGCAGTGGCTCTTGGCCTCGGCTGTTACCTGAGGTATAATCACGTTTGCCCCGTGTACGACAACGGGACCCGCCAAAACGACGCAGACCAACACCGCCGGACCGGAGCAGGCGATGAGACTCCTCCATATTGCAGATGCGCATTTGGGCGTGAAGGCGCTCGGCTTCGGCGATCGGGCCGAGGAACTGCGCCGTCGCATCGAGGCCGCCTTTGCCAACTCGCTGCAACTCGCCGTCGAGCATGACTGCGACCTCGTGCTTATCGCCGGCGACCTCTTCCACGCCAACCGTGTCGGCCGTCGCACTCTGGATGCGGCAGTCTCGGCATTGCGCAAAACTCTCGATGAGAACCCCCGGCTACACATCATTCTGATACCCGGAAATCACGATTGCCTCGGTGATGGCAGCATCTACCATGCCGCCGACTTCTCGCAGCTTGGCGAAAGGTTCCACCTCATCACTGACCCACAAGGCGAGACGATCCAGCTCGCCGACCTCGACGCCGCCGTCCACGCCGTGCCTTTCCTATGCGATTTCAAGCAGACCGATAGCAAGCCCCTGGACCTGCTGAAGCCGGATGCGCAGGTCGCCCACAATATCGGC
>CAZCJS010000318.1:0-4688 GCA_964498775.1 uncultured Armatimonadia bacterium | reverse complement strand
GACCTGAACAGCAACCGGTACGCTCTCTTCAACTCCGCACGGTCCTCTTCGGAGACAGCGTGCCGCGCCAGACCTCGCCAGTTAATGCCTCGGCTGTCTGCCGGGTTACCCTCCACTATCAAGTATGGCGGCACATCCCGCACTATCCGCGACATGCCCGCAATCATGCTCATCGTGCCCACGGTCACGTACTGGTGCAGACCCACCAGACCACCGATATTCACATGGTCCTCGATTACACAGTGACCTGCCAAACCGGCCGAGTTCGCTATAATCGTCCCGTTCCCGATCACCGAGTTATGTCCCACATGCGAGTACGCCATCAGCATGTTGTTATCGCCGATTACCGTGGCATTACCATCCCCGGTCGCCCGATGCACGGTACAGTATTCCCGAATCGTCGTGTTGTTGCCGACAATCAGCTCCGTCGGTGCTCCGTCATATTTTGCATCCTGCGGCGGCTCACCTAACACCGCCCCAGTATGGATATGCGTATTTTCACCGATGGTCGTGCCACTCCGCACTACCACATGGGGCCCGGCACTGCAGCCGTCTGCTAGCCGCACCCCCGCCTCGATTACTGTGAAGGGCTTGATCTCCACTCCGCTGCCCAGCTCTGCGCTCTCGTCAACAATAGCTGTTGGATGAATGTTCATCTAAACGCTCTCAATCCTCACTGGTTTGATGTCGCCTCTTCCTCGTTGGTCAGCGCGAACAGAAAATCGCCCTCGACCGCGACCTGCCCATCTACACTTGCCACCACATGTACCTTCCCAACATCACCCTTGCGCCTTATCATGGTTGCCTCGAAACGCAACTGGTCACCTGGAATCACCTGCCGCCGGAATCTCACATCATCCAGGCCGCCGAACAAGGCGTTCCTCCCTAGTTCTGCTCTGTCTGAAAGAAGCAGGATTCCTCCCGTCTGTGCCATCGCCTCTAACATCAGCACCCCCGGCATCACCGGATTCCCCGGCCAGTGGCCCGTAAACTGCGGCTCGTTGAACGTCACGTTCTTGATTGCCACTGCCTTCTCGCCGGGGACCACCTCCAGCACCCGGTCAATCAACAGGAACGGGTAGCGATGTGGCAGTATGTTCTGTATCTCTTTGATATCCATCATTGCACTATGTTCCTCCATGACTGCCTCTATTCACGTGTCCCTCTTCCTCAACACCTGCTCTATAATGTACAGCGGTCGTGCCTTCACCTCATCATATACGCGCCCGATATACTCACCGAGTATCCCGATGCTGATTAGCTGCACGCCGCCCAAGAACAGGATCGCGACCGTCGGCGTGGTAAAACCTTTCACCACATCCACTCCCAGTAGTCGCTTTATCAGCAGCACCAACGCGTATGCGAAGCACAACCCGCTCATTATCAGCCCCGCGGTCAGGCTCAGACGCAGCGGCTTGTAGCTGAAGCTGAAGATCGCGTCCAGCGCGTATCGCGTCAGTCGTATCAGGCTCTGTTTCGGCCGCCCGGCAGCCCGCTCATCCCGGTCATATGGCACCAGTGCCTGCGAAAAGCCCAGCCACGCTCGCAGCCCCGGCAGGAAACGGTTATGCTCACCCAGGCCCCGCAACTGCTCCGCCACTTGCCGATCCATCAAACCGAACACACCAGCATCCAGCGGTATCGGGTAGTCACTCACGGTCCCCAGAAGCATGTAGAAAAGGGAGAACAAGTGCTGCCGGAGGAAACCCTCTCGACGACTTCGCCGGTACGCCACCACCACCTTCTTGCCCTCTTGCCACTTCGCCACCAGGTCCGGTATCAACTCAGGTGGATCCTGCAGGTCGCCATCCATGATCACGATACAGTCACCGGTCGCCTCCGCAAGCCCTGCCGAGATCGCGGGCTGGTGCCCGAAGTTGCGGGACAGGTTCAGCACGATAACTGCCTCGTCCTTTTCGTGCAGCGCCCTCAGCATTGTCGGTGAACTGTCACGACTCCCGTCGTTGACAAAGATCACCTCATGCTCCATGGTCAATCCCGCCAGCACCTCCTTAAGCCGCTTGTACAGCAGCTCAAGGCACTCTTCCTCATCGTATATCGGGATCACGACCGATACCTTCATCTCGCCATTGCCTCTCAACGGATGACTCTCCCCACGAGCGACACCGCGACGCTATCTGCAGCCATTGTACCGCCACAACACCATCTTGGCAAAGGAAAATCCCTGCCACCGGCGAACTGACCTTGTGGTCTCATCACAGCTTCGCCTCCGACCACGAAGGGAGCCGGCTCAGTTGCGACTACTTGTTATCGGCCTTGCCAGCCCTGATAGTCTTTGTCGTCACCTCGCCGCCCACGCCCAAGTCACCGGCTTTTTCGCGCGCTACGTAAACCTCGGCGACTTCGGCACCGGACGTGCACCAGCCGACGCCGAGCAGCCCTACCGACTCCGCTCAGCCCCTGTTTTCCCGGTTTGGCCGTATCCCTACAGCCGCTGGCTCCCGGCCTCAGCCCTCCGCACCGTCATCCGCGATGCCCAACCCGAAGTCGCCCTCTACGTCGGAGAGCCATCCGAACTCGCCGCCGCCCAGTCCTTGCTGATGGTTCGCAAGCTCATGCCACGAGCCCGCCTCGGCGTATTCGTCTTTGAGAACATCACGCGCCACTGGCGCGGCAAGTTCAAGTGGCTCCGTGGCCGCGCCGAACGTGCCGTCCTTCAGCACCTCGATTTCGCCGCCTGCGCATCCGATGGCGCAGTCCGGAGACTGGTCGCTTTGGGGCTCCCTCGCGACCGCTCTCGCGTTATTTATCCCCAGATCAATTCCGACCTCTTCCAACCCATAGACGCCTCCGCGCTGCGACACGACCTGGGCATAACTGATGACACCGTCGTGGGCTTCTGTGGTCGCATTGTCTGGGAGAAGGGCCTAGACATTCTTGTTGAAGCGATCGCTCAACTCCCTAACCACTACAAACTTCTCATCCTCGGCAGCGGACGTTATCTTGGTACTCTCCGCGACCAGATTGACGCCCTCGGCATCCATAAACGCGTCATCCATCTCCCCGCAGTTCCCCGAGACGCGGTCGCTGCCTACCTTTGCACCATGGACATGCTTGTCCTGCCCTCCCGCAGCATTCCTACCTGGCAGGAGCAGTATGGCCGCGTGCTTGGCGAGGCCATGCTCTGTGGAGTGCCCGTCATCGGTTCCGACTCCGGGGCAATACCCGAGGTCATCGCCGAAGCCGGCCTCATCGTCCCCGAGCAGAACGTGCAAAGCCTCCGCAAAGCGATTCTCCGCTACGGCGAGGACAGGTCTTTTCGCCAGGCGATGGCGCGCGGAGGCATCGAACGCGCCCATACTACTTTCGCTCACACCTACACCAACGACATGCCGCAGTGGCTCCAGCAGGCCGCCACTTTCTCTCTCCGCAACGCATCTGACCAATAGTAATTTATCTTCATTTTTGCTCTTACATGCGCTTACACACGACCTTGACAGTGTGTACGACAAAGGCTTATAGTTAGCGTTTAGCAGGCCCGAGATTTTCAAGTCGGGCTATCGTCGTGACAACTCTGGTATCTTCGTGCAGAGGTTTTTTAAGTGAGTAAGCCGAAGTATGCTGTCACAACCCCCTCTGATTTCCGAGCAACTGTGCTGGCGGAAGGTAGGAAAAACGATGGCGGACGAGAAGCAACGCTCCATTGACCCAGCAGCGCAACAGGTGATCCGGCGAGCAGCAGATGATGAAGTCGAATTGGTATGGGACCGCTACGATCAGATGCAGCCACAGTGCGGTTTTGGGCAGTTGGGCGTATGCTGCCGGATCTGTCACATGGGGCCGTGCCGGATTGACCCGTTTGGCGAAGGGCCGCAAGTGGGTATCTGCGGCGCGGATGCAGATGCCATCGCCGCTCGCAACCTGGTCCGGATGCTTGCCGGCGGCGCATCGGCACACATGGACCATGGGCGTGCGGTCGCCGGGGCACTGCTGGAGGCGGCGCGCAACCCGGACAGCGGCTACGAAATCCGTGACCCGGATAAGCTCATGCTCATCGCCGACGAGTACGGCCTAGCGACAGAGGGTAAGTCAGTCAACGAGATCGCCGAGGCCGTAGCCGAGAAGGCATTAGCCGAGTTCGGCCAACAGGAAGGGGAAATTCAGTTCCCACTCCGAGCCCCGCCGGCTAGAGTAAAGCTATGGCGCGAACAGGACATTATGCCCCGGGGCATAGACCGCGAAGTCGTCCAGCTCATACACCAGACCCACATGGGGGTAGATGCCGACTACCGCAACATCATGAAGCAGGGACTCCGCACCGCCCTGGCCGATGGCTGGGGCGGTTCCATGATTGCTACTGACCTTCAGGATATCCTCTTCGGTTCGCCGGAGCCGATCCGCTCCAAGACCAACCTCGGCGTCCTCGACGAGAACCAAGTCAACATAGTGGTGCACGGTCATGAGCCGGTACTATCGGAGATTATGGTCGAGGCGGCGCGTGACCCCGAACTCCTTGAGAGGGCCAAGGCCCTCGGCGCCACCGGCATCAACCTCGTCGGACAGTGCTGTACGGGCAACGAGCTCCTGATGCGCCAGGGCATACCCTCAGCCGGCAGCTTCCTCCACCAGGAGTTGGCGGTCATGACTGGCGCTGCGGAGGCAATGGTGGTGGATGTGCAGTGCATTATGCCTGCACTGGCCGACTTGTCCGAGCGCTTCCACACGAA